>MGNI01000161.1:12648-15023 GCA_001795115.1 Chloroflexi bacterium RBG_16_48_8
CGATTCTGCTATCCCATTGATTGTTGTCATTACAGAACACGTCCCTGTGCTGGATACGATGCGAATGAAAGCCATTGTTGATCGGGCCGGGGTTCGAATGGTTGGCCCCAACAGCATCGGTGTGATCAGCCCCGGCAAATGCAAGGTTGGGATCATGCCGGGCATGCTGTATAGCCCAGGACGTGTGGGTGTCATATCTCGATCAGGCACACTCTCCCATGAGACCGCAAGTCTCCTGATGGAAAGAGAATTGGGTCTATCCACCTCCATTGGGATGGGAGGTGATCCCATCCATGGAATCGGATTTGTGGAAGGGTTGAAGTTATTTGCGGAGGACGAGGAAACTGATGCGGTTGTAATTTTAGGGGAGATTGGTGGTGGAGCAGAGGAAGGCGCTGCCAGATTTTTGCTGGCCAATGGTTACCCCAAACCTGTTCTCGCTCTTGTGGCGGGAAGAACAGCTCCGCCTGAAAAGAGGATGGGACATGCAGGAGCTATCATCCGTGAAGGGGAGGGAACAGCGAAAGAGAAAATCGCTGCACTTGAGGGAGCGCGTGTAGAGGTGGCTGAATCCTTGAGGGATTTGATCAATTGGGTAGAAAACAAACTGAACTGAAGAAATTTTGAAGATGAAAGGATACAGATTGCTATGGCACAGCCCCCATATTGGACAGAAGATTGGTGGATCAGCGAATACAACTTTGCCAAGGAGATCAGAAAAGGCTTCGATTTTGCCGATAAGATTGGCATCCATGACTGCACGCTGCGCGATGGTGAACAGACCTCTGGCGTGGTGTTGCGTAAGGACGAGAAGATCGAAATTGCCAAGATGTTGGACGAGGTGGGAGTAGCTCGTATCGAAGCCGGAATGCCCGCTGTCTCGGCAGAGGATGCTGAGGCCATTACGGAGATCGCCAAAGCCGGTTTGAATGCCAAGATTGTGGTCTTCAGTCGAGCCATGGAGGCGGATATCGACCGCTCAGTCGATTGCGGAGTGGATGGGGTGATCATCGAGGTCCCCTCTGGATATCCTAAATTGGAATACCAGTTCAAGTGGAGTGAGGAACAGGTTATTGATAAGAGCGTTGCAGCCCTGGCTTATGCCAAGGAAAAAGGCCTTGAGACGGTCTTCTTCCCACATGACACCACCCGGGCAAAGATGTCCTTCCTGAAGAGATTGCTGGGCGAAGTTTTACGACAGGCCAGGCCCGACTCAACCGTTGTGGTGGATACTACAGGTTCTTCCTTGCCCTCCGCTGTTAAGTATCTTGTTAAGAAGGTGCGCTCATTGGTCGATATCCCCGTGGAAGTGCATACCCACAACGACTTCGGTATGGGTGTGGCGACGACGGTTGCGGGTGCGGAGGGTGGCGCCAATATGCTCCATGTTTGCGTCAATGGACTTGGCGAACGAACCGGAAATGCATCCTTGGAGGAAGTGGCGGTTGTGATGCAGATACTCTATGGAGTCGATCTGGGGATTAAGCTAGACAGGCTCTATGAGCTTTCTCGTCTAACCGAGCGTTTAACCGGAGTCGAACTACCTCGCAACAAGCCCATTGTGGGAGAGTCGTGTTTCACACGTGAGACTGGGCTCTTTATGGATGTGATGCAGGAGACCCCTCTGGCGATTTTCCCAGTGAAAGCGGATGTGCTGGGTCGAAAATTTGAAATCGTGCTGGGGAAGAAGAGCGGCAAGGCATCCATCCAAGTCAAACTAGAGGAGGCTGGGATGGAAGCCACGGATGAACAGGTTCAGAAGATCCTGGCTGAGATCAAAAGTCGTTCCATTTCTAGGAAAGCCCTCATCTCAGATGAGGAGTTTCGTGAAATTGCTCAGTCTTTCATCGGGTAAGTCATTGTAATAAATGGTGCAATTGAATTTCATTGAATAGGCCAGTACGTCAGGTTTGGAGACTGACATGACAAATCAAAGATCAGGCTATAACGGGGAGGCTCAAGCCTGGAACATGCGCCTTGTAGGTCATACCGATCTGAATGGCCATGGGGATGGCATGCAAATCATGGTTAGCGATACTACCATGTATGTGGGACATGTCCTGGGCAAGATGGGGACCAGTATTGTCGACGTCTCAGATCCTGCCAATCCCCGGGTTGTGAACCAGATCAAACCTCCACCCAACACCCACAGTCACAAGGTGCAGACAGCGGGAGAACTCTTGATCGTCAATTACGAAGCTTATCCCCCTCGGACTCCCGTCGTCCCTGAGAAGGCTGGCCTCCAGCTCTATGATATTTCCGATCGGTTTCATCCAAAGGAACTGAGCTATTTTGAGACCGGAGGGAGAGGTGTCCATCGTCCCTGGTATGTTGGGGGTGATTATGTCAACATGTCCATCCGGTTGGAAGGTTAT
>MGNI01000161.1:15033-17489 GCA_001795115.1 Chloroflexi bacterium RBG_16_48_8
CAAGAGGTATCGCGATGGTGGTATCCCGGGATGTGGACTGCAGGTGGAGAGGAACCCACATGGCCTTCTGACCTGCACCCTGGTGCCCACCATGCCATTGTCTGGGATGATCGCGCATACCTTGGATTCTGGGATATTGGCTTCTTCATACTGTGTATCGCCGATCCCGCCAAACCCAAAGTCATCGCGCACATGTCATGGGCACCGGAGGAAGGTGGGAACACTCATACAGCGTTGCCCTTGCCGGAGCGAAACCTGCTCATCACAACCGATGAGGCTACGGCCGCCGAGTGTCAGGAGGTTCCCAAGCATGTCCGGGTGATCGATATTTCCGATGAGAGAAATCCTCGCCTGATCAGTACGTTCCCTGTCCCACAGGGTGATTTCTGCGAGCGCGGACTTCGCTTTGGACCGCATGATTTGCATGAGAACCGCCCCGAATCATTCATAAGCGATCAGATGATTTTCGTAACCTATTTCAATGCGGGGCTACGGGTGGTTGACATCCGCGATCCAGAAAAACCACAAGAGATTGCATACTACATACCCAAGTGCCCTGAGGGTCAAAAGGCTCCCCAGACCAATTGCGTTTTTGTGGCAGAAAATGGTTTGATCTACATCAGCGATCGCATCAACGGAGGCGTTGATATTCTTGAATTGACCCTCTGATTTGGGTCAAAACTTACACTAAAAGGAGTGAAAATATGAAAGCATGGGAAGGAGTATTAGAGTCATTGGCTCCCGAACGTTCAGTGAAGCCGCGTAAAGACGGTTTCACGATGGTCATTGACAAAGGTTTAGGCCTGTCTCACACTCAAGATCTAATGGACACGGCAGCTGGAGTGATTGATTTTCTGAAAATGACCTTTGGAACTGCAGCCCTTTTGGATTATGACTTTGTCAAACGCAAGGCAGCGATTGTAACTACCGCTGGGGTTGACATCTACCCCGGTGGAACCTTTCTCGAAATTGCGGTTTTCCAGAACAAATACAAGGAATATTTCGATCGATGTCTCGAGCTTGGGCTCACGGCAGTTGAGATATCCGACGGTACACTTGAAATTCCTCTGAATCAGCGTGTAGAGATCATTAAAGCCGCCAAGGAGAGGGGATTGAAGGTCATCACAGAGGTAGGCAAGAAGGACCCCAATGAAAAGGTGGCCTTCGAACTCATGCATGAGACCATACAATCCGATCTCGATCTCGGTGTGGAAGAGGTGATCGTCGAAGCCAGAGAGTCGGGCAAGGGTGTCGGCGTTTTCGACGCTTCGGGAGCTGTGGATTCGAGTGAAGTCGACAAGATTATCGCAGGTGTGGAGGATCCTTCCAGGCTGATGTGGGAGGCGCCACTCAAGAACCAGCAAATTTATATGATCAAGCGCTTTGGCACCAATGTCAGCTTTGGAAATATTCCGCCAGACGACATCCTCGCCTTGGAAGCCTTGCGCTGCCGTATGCGTGGAGACACCTTAAAGCCGGTTTTCTTGTCCGCAATAAAAAGCGAGGAAAAAAAGCTAGGGTCATAGAATCGGGAGGAAAAAGAAGCGCCGATCTCAAAGAGTTGTCCTTCTTATCTGATACGATGCAGGGTTATCCGAAGAAGCCCGAAAGTTGTATCTGTTTTTTCGATGGAAGGCTTATCGGCTCGAAGGGAGGGATGGATGCCACATATCATCCACCGCCAAGAGTTAAGCTCGAAAAGGATAAAAGAGACGGGCTGGGAGCGGTTTGGTCTATTGGGTGAAGAGAATTCCGAACTCATTGGTGCCGATTTTGAACTCCTGGTCCTGAACGTGGGCGAAACAACGCCCATGCATTGTCACGAGGATTGTGAACATTATCTGTTTGTTCTACAGGGTGATGGATTCCTAAAACTTGAAGACGGGGAAGTTCCCATTGCGCAGAATTACCTGATCAGTATTGAACCTGGTGAATGTCACGCAGTGCGAAATTCAGACCACAAGAAGCTTGAAATTCTAGAGTTTCTCATCCCAAGTGATGGAAAGACCCGCATTGTAAGGGGTGATGAATAAAATGGAACCATCTTGGATGAATGAATCAAGACCAGATAACTTAGATTATTAAGGAGAAGACAAAATGGCAAGTAAACCGGTACGAGCTGCAAGTGTTGGATTGGGGCGATGGTCCAAAGTGATCGCGACCGCGGTTGGGCGCAGTGACAAGTTGGAGATCGTCAGCTGTTTTGACGTCATTGAGGACAATGTGAATGCCTTTTCCAAGCAGTTCGGATGTGAGAAGGCATCATCCTATGACGAACTCTTAGCTGATGATCGTATTGAAGCCATCCTGTGTACAACGCCGAACCATTACCACCTTGAGACCATTTCCAAAGCTGCCGAAGCAGGGAAAGCGGTCTATACAGAGAAGCCCATTGCCCACACCGTCGCCGATGGCAGGAAGATCGCTGAGGCCATTGAAAAAGCCGGGGTAACCTT
>MGNI01000161.1:17647-18572 GCA_001795115.1 Chloroflexi bacterium RBG_16_48_8
GAGTACGCACCAGGCGGACCTCTGATCCAATTGCTGGTCCACCACTTCGACACCATGCAGTACATCCTTGGTCCAGTGGCTGAAGTTCAAGCCTATTCGCGCAGGCTCCAAACAAAAGCAGAGGTGGATGATGTGGCTGCTGTCATCTGCGAATTCGAGGCTGGTTATCTGGGGTATATCGGCAGCAGCTGGGTTTCTCCAGGCATTTACTGGATGAATATCTATGGGACGGAGGCCAATCTCTATCACGAGCTAGACTTCCGATATTGGACCGATCCAGAGGTGGATAAGTACACAACGCTATTCCGTCATCCCCATGGGACCTCTGATCGAACGGCTCTGGAGGTTCCAATGACGGATATGTTCAAGGCTGAGCTTGAGGATTTCGCCAATGCTGTTCGGACAGGTGGAAGACCCGAGGTCAGTTCTATTGAAGCGCTGCGGGCTTTGGCGGTGGTGGAAGCCAGTATTATCTCGAGTGAGGAGAAGCGCCCAGTAAAAATTTCCGAATTGCTCGGATAGGATCAAGAAGGAAGAACAAGGTGATGCCAAGTTTGTGAAGACCAACAAGGTTTGTAGCAAGTGGATGAAACGGAAAACGGATATTCGTGTTTATCCTCTCATACGGGAGAGGTCGTGCAGCATTCCTTGAAGTGATATAGGGAGGTGCCTTTCGAAAAGTGAGCCATCCCTCGGGTTTAATCCATTCAGGAGAGGATCATTTTAAGTTAGGCGCCTTCTGCCAACATCCTTTATCCACGTTCCTGCAAGCCGCATCCGCATTTCCGACCCTATGTAGGTATCGTGGTTGATAGGAGTCACTGAAGCGAGGTGATTGGCCGGAAGTAATTTGACAAACAGCGAACGTAAAACCTAGCCAATCACTTAAGCAAACCGCCATTCAGGCAACTCATTTTATCAAAAT
>MGNI01000162.1:0-149 GCA_001795115.1 Chloroflexi bacterium RBG_16_48_8
AAGGCGGCAAGTACCAGGAAGAGTCCAACAGCCATTTGAACCAGGAGGGTGAAGATCACCAGCGGCCATTCTTCCCTGCGCATCTCAGATCTCCTCCAGGTTGCCGATAGCTGCCGGCTCGGTTTTTGTGCGGTGAGAATCTCTATGGG
>MGNI01000162.1:244-1132 GCA_001795115.1 Chloroflexi bacterium RBG_16_48_8
CCAAACTCCAACACACGCATCTGGCAGGCTGACACACAAGCAGGCGGTTTCCCTTGATCTACATCGTCATAGCAAAAATTGCACTTGGTCATCACCCCGGCTTCCCCATCGAACTGCAGCGCGCCGTAGGGACAAGCCCACTCGCAGTAGTGGCAGCCCATACACCGATCCGTATCGATGAGAACGATTCCATCCTCTCGCTGCGTAAGCGCCCGTGTGGGGCAAACCCCGACACAGATCGGTCGCTCGCAGTGCATACAGGCACCCGACAGGAAGTAAGTGAAGGTCTTATCGATCCAGGCTTGCCTCCTCTTCACCCATTCGCCGCCACTGACTTCCATGACCCGTCGCCAGAGTATTCCAACAGGAAGATGGTTTTTATCTTTGCAGGCGATCTGACAGGCCTTGCAGCCGGTGCAGGATCTTGAGTTGAAATGAAAACCGTATCGTTTCGCCATCATCCGATCTCGCTTAGACCTTTTCCACCTGCACCATGATGGTGTGCTGAGCATTGCCGAAGGCTAAAGGCGTTAATCGTTCTGAGGTCAACACATTGATGGAGCCCGCCTGGCAGATTCCATTTTCATCGGGCGCCCACCATGCCCCCTGGGGGATGTCCACGACTCCCGGCAGGATGCGATTCGTCAGCCTGCAGGGGAGGATCAGGGCGCCTCGATCGTTATGTACCTTTACCCTATCCCCATCGAGAATGTCGCGTTCGTCAGCATCCAGCGGGTTCATGAAGACTCGTTGAGGGAAGGCTTCCTCCAGCCAATCGTTGTTATCGTGGGTGGAATGGACACGTTGCATGGTATGGGATCCCATGGCTTGAAGTGGGAATCGTTCCGCTTCTGGTCCGAAGGGGCTTTCCCATTCCTGGATATATTT
>MGNI01000162.1:1156-1483 GCA_001795115.1 Chloroflexi bacterium RBG_16_48_8
ATATCATAAAGTTCGGTGGAGAAAATCTCGATCTTGCCCGAAGGTGTGTTGAGGGGGTGCATTTTAGGGTCTTTCCGAAATGCTTCAAATGCGATATCGGGTGTTGTCACAGAGACAGTGTATGCCCCGATGTTGGACTCTTCGAATGCATCCAATCCGGGAAGTTCGGGGAAACGAGTCTCCCGGTAGACATTCAGGAAGTCCTCAATCCATCCTCGTTCCGAGCGACCTTCTGTATAAGCTGCCCCAATACCCAGCCGTTCCGCAATTTCGGCGCAGATGCGATAGTCGCTCTTCGTTTCCGGGAGTGGATCGACCAATTTGGGC
>MGNI01000162.1:1503-7263 GCA_001795115.1 Chloroflexi bacterium RBG_16_48_8
CCAGCCGTCCTGAATGCCGTAGGTTTCAAAGGAAGTGCAAACCGGCAAGAGGAGATCCGCAAAGCGACCGGTGGGGGTGAGGAATTGATCCTGGACAATGAGGAACTCGACCAAACTTTCGTCAGCCAGGATTTGGGCGCTACGGTTGATGTTCATATGCTGGTTGATCAGGCAATTGGTGGCTACGGCATAGATGAGCTTGATATTGTTATCGAGCCGGTCGGCGCCCTGAACGCCATCCTCGGGACCCATCTCCTTTCCCCGCAGTACCGCTTCATCCCAGGCTTGAACCGGGATACTGGCAGGGATGGGGTTGTCTCCCAAGGGCAGCACGACTTCCAATGGTCCACCATAGGACTGGAAGCCATGACCACTTGCCCATCCACCGGAGACACCAACGTTTCCGGTGATGGCAGCTAGAATACAACCGGCGCGTGAGACCTGTTCCCCATAAGCCCTGCGCTGCATACCATACCCCTGGTATAGCATGCCCGGTTTGATGGTGGCATATTGGCGTGCTATCTGGATGATCTTCTCACGAGGAACGGTCGTAATGGCTTCAGCCCATTCGGGGGTCTTGGGGATGCCATCGCGCGTCCCCAGGATGTAATCCTTGTAGGTTTCCTCATTTTGAAGCCCCACCGGCATCCGAGTCTCATCGAAGCCGGTGCAATAGGTTTCCACGAACCTTACATCGTAGAGGTTTTCCGTCATCATGACGAAGGCCATAGCGGACATCATGGCCGTGTCCGTCCCGGGTCGGATAGGGATCCATTCGTCGGCTAAGCCAACGGCGCTCATGGTTTTGCGGGGGTCGATACAGATGACTTTAGCACCATTCTCCCGAGCCTTCTTGATGTAGAAAGCGGAATTGGTGCCGAAAATGGTTTCAGCTGGGTTCCACCCCCACAGGATGATGTAGCGGCTGTTGATCCAATCCTTGCGCTGACTACCGGTGAGGTGTGTGCCAAAGACGGTGGGAGTGGCTCGGGCGATGCAGGCTGAGCTATAAGTGCTGTAGGTGCCAAGGTGACCGCCATACAGTTTGAAGAGACGTCGAGCCACGGGTGAGCCATTGATGTTGCTGCGTGATCCCGTGCCGTAAGGGACGAAAAGGGCGCTGTTGCCGTGGGTCTTTTTGATTCGCTGGATCTCACTGGCCGCTATGTCCAATGCCTCGTCCCAACTGATACTCTCAAATCTTCCCTCGCCTCGCCTGCCTACGCGTCGCATAGGGTGCGTGAGACGATCAGGATGGTATTGACGTCGCAGGTAGGCTAAGCCACGCGCGCAGGGAAGGAGGCGGGGATTATCGATACCGTCATAGATGCGATCATCCGGTTCTAAACGAGGGATTCGACCCTTCTCAATGTGAGCGACAAGGAGACAGCGACCGCCGCAGTTGTGAGCAGGACAGCAGGTGCGGACGAGTTTGGTGTCTCTTTTAATAGGTGGGCGAGGGTGGGTCATAGTTGGGACTCAGTCGATCTGCTGATGAAGCCTGCACCGCAAGGTGGTATTGGCATTGCCCCAATGATATCCCAGGAGGACAAATTTTTTGAATGATGGAAGCTTAAAATATTGGGGTTGGAGGTTTTTAGCGTTATGGATAGTAGAAAGTGGAAAGTGGGTAGTGGGAAGTGATGCGTGAAACGTAAAACATGAAGCGTAAATTGTGAGGAGAGAAAAGGTGAGAGGGAGGTGTGAGAAATGAGTCCTATATGGATCGATCTCGAGACCTAAGCTTTGTTTTGGAGAGGACTGGTGGTGCAGGTACCTCCTCTCCGGCTGGGAAAAATGCATGATGATGTAGGGCGAGATTCCAATCTCGCCCGGGGTCGGAATCTTCCACCTCGGGCGGGTATGGAAACCCACCCTACGCGATTTTGTTGCTCGTAGTGAGGGATGAGATTAATCTTTGAAGAGGAACCGAATTTTCCTGGGAAAAATGCATGATGATGTAGGACGAGATTCCAATCTCGCCCGGGGTCGGAATCTTCCACCTTGGGTTGGAATCTTCCGCTATTATCCACAGGATGTTCTTGGATGGACGAAAAACGAGATTCCTCGTCACTGCGTTCCTCGGAATGACATTAAGGGGTTAGGAATCTTCCACATCGGGTGGGCATGGAAACCCACCCTCCGCTTCAGTCGCAGGCCTATGTTCGGTTGGATTGGATAAAATGGCTCAGGAAAAGGACCACATCTTGACCTAAGCGCTCCAGGTTGTACCCACCCTCTTGTAAAATGATGGTGGGCAGTTTCAGTTGGGCGATATGTTCGGAAATCTGGCTCAATCCTGCCTGGGGAATATTAAAGCCTCCTACAGTATCTCCCTCGACGATGTCAAATCCGGCAGAAAGCACGAGGACATCCGGCGAGAATGTGCGAACCGTCTTTAAGGCTTGCTCAAGCGTGTCGAGATAGAGTTTATCATTCGTGCCCAGGGGAAGAGGCCAATTGTGATTGAAACCCCTTCCAAGACCTTCGCCCTGCTCGTCGGCCTGACCCCAGTAGTAGGGGTATTCAAAATCCGGATCGGCGTGCAGGGAACAATATAGCACTGAAGGGTCAGTGTAGAAGATGGACTGTGTCCCATTCCCATGGTGGAAATCGATGTCCAAGATGGCCAGGCGGGATCCTCTCTGCCGTGTCTGCACATAACGAGCTGCTGCAGCAGCATTGTTGACGTAACAAAATCCTCCATAGAGGTCACTGGCGGCATGATGTCCGGGGGGACGGCAAAGGGCATAGACGGAAGGCTCCCCAGCCAATACATGATCAGCTGCAGTGAGGGCGCATTGGACGCTCCAGTAAGCCGCTTCCCAGGTTCCCTCCAGGATGGGTGTGCCCCAACCAAAGGCATAGTACCCTAATTGCCCCAGAAAATGCTTCGGCTTGTGACCGGTGTAACGTGTGGCAAAAGCCCAGGTGAAAACAGGCTCGGCCAGCTGGTAATAGGACTTGTTTTTCTCATAGACGGTCTGCAGGAAGTCCACATAATCCGAATCATGCACATCCAGGATCGGTCCCAGGCCATGATCTGTAGGCTGGAGGGTGGAATCCCAACCCGCTGCGGAGAATGCCTGCAGAAGGACCTCCACTCGCTGCGGGACTTCATCTGTGATGAAAGGATTTCCTTCAAGGAGAACTTGATCGGTGTTGTGTAGTTTATGTCTGTCGGTGTAAACGATCTGCACTGTTGTACTCTCTATGTGTTTTTTCCATACCCGGAGGCATTGCCAAGTAAGGCTTTGCTCGCCTCATGTCCGCTTCTGATTCTTCCTGACATGCGCCAGAAACCATCTGGATCTGGAGGAGGTTCGTTCGTATGGAGAGGGAAATTGGGTTGGGCTTATTCCATCATCCATCAAAAGAGGTGACAGGCAACATAGTGACCACTACCTACATCCTTCCACTCGGGTTCCTCTTTGTCACAGGGTTCGAAAACGCGAGGGCAGCGGGTATGGAAATGACAGCCTGCAGGTGGATTGGCTGGGCTGGGAATGTCACCTTCTAGGATGATGCGTTTGCGTTTACGAGATGTGGCTGGATCAGGAATGGGCACAGCCGAGAGAAGTGCCACGGTATAGGGGTGAAGAGGTTTTTCGTAGATTTCATCCTTGCTCCCCAATTCGACGATTTTTCCGAGATACATGACCGCCACCCGGTCGCAGATGTGACGGACCATGCTCAAATCATGGGCGATAAACAGGTAGGTCAAGTTTAGTCGATCCTGCAAATCTTCCAGAAGGTTGACCACTTGAGCCTGGATGGATACATCTAGGGCAGAGATGGGTTCATCACAGACAAGAAAGCATGGTTCAGTAGCGACGGCGCGCGCCACGCCAATACGCTGACGCTGACCTCCAGAGAATTCATGCGGGAAACGGTTGATCAAGCGAGGGCTGAGGCCAACCAATTCGAGCAACTCTTTGACGGCGTCCGAGCGTTCTTGATGATTGGAATACAATTTATGTACACGTAGGGGTTCGCTGACGATGGCACTGACGGTCCAGCGGGGATTGAGGGAAGCGAAGGGATCCTGGAAGATCATCTGCGCCTTGCAACGGATGGCGAGCAGATCCGATTTTCGAGCATTATGAACATCCATCCCATCGATCTTGACGGTCCCCTCCGTTACGGGATAGAGCGCCAGGATCGTTCGACCGGCGGTCGTCTTGCCACAGCCGCTTTCCCCCACCAATCCCAGGGTTTCACCACGAAAGATGTTAAAGGAAATGCCATCCACTGCTTGCACCGCTCCCACAGTCCGCTGGATGATAATGCCGCGGGTAATCGGGAAATGCTTTTTCAAGTTCTCGACTTCAACCAGGGTTTCTTTTGCCATCATCTGGGTTTGCCCGTTTTTACATCGACCCAACAGGCGATCTTATGGTTGGGGCTGCAGAGATCGAGGGGAGGGTTCTCCGCCCAACAACGCTCTAAAACCAATTCGCACCGCCGCGCAAACGGACAACCTCGAGGCTCGACCAATAAGCTAGGAGGGGCACCGGGGATGGATTTTAACCGACGGTCGCGTCGGCGGTCTGCACGGGGGAGTGCTGAGAGTAATGCTATCGTGTATGGATGTCGTGGGTCTTGATAGAGGCTATGTACATCGGCTTCTTCAACCATAAAGCCAGCGTACATCACGATCACCCGATCAGCTAGTTCGGCCACGACGCCCAGGTCGTGGGTGATCCAAATGACAGCCATCCCCATCTGATCCCGCATGCGCATGACCAGTTCAACGATTTGAGCCTGGATGGTGACATCCAAGGCGGTCGTAGGTTCATCGGCGATCAGGAGCTTGGGTCCACAGGAGAGCGCCATGGCGATCATCGCTCTCTGGCGCATACCGCCTGAAAATTGATGGGGATATTCGCGTAAACGTTGAGGCACATCAGGGATCCCAACCAAATCAAGAAGCTCAATCGCGCGCGTCTCAGCCTGCTCTTGGCTCATGGGGATATGAGTGCGAAAAGCCTCGGTCACCTGACGGCGAATGGTAAGGACCGGATTGAGCGAGGTCATCGGGTCCTGGAAGACCATGGCGATCTCTTTCCCTCGGATTTCCTCGAGTTGCTCTTCGGACATTGCAAGCAAGTTGCTTCCTCGATAAAGAGCCTTGCCATCCAGGATCTCACCCGGCGGGAGAGGGATCAAACCCAGGATCGAGAGCATGCTCACCGATTTGCCGCACCCGCTCTCACCGACAACGGCCAGGGTTTCGCTTTCGTTGAGCTTATAGGATATCCCGTTCACCGCATGGACCACGCCTTCGGGGATATGAAAGCAGACTTTGAGATCCTGGATGTCGAGTAATGCGTCCATCATATCAACCTATCTCTCTCAAACCGCACGGCTACGGGGATCGAGCGCGTCGCGCAGGCCATCGCCGATGAAATTGATACTTAAAACCGTCAGCACGATTAAGATCCCGGGGAAAATCCACAGCCAGGGGGCATTCTCGATGTAGCCATGGGCTCCCTCCAGCATATTGCCCCAAGTTGCTGTGGGAGGTTGTACGCCAAGACCTAAGAAGCTGATATAGGATTCGAGCAGGATCGCATTCGCCACACTTAATGTAGCAGAGACAATAATGGGTGCGATGCAATTGGGCAGGATATGAAGGCTGATGATTTGGAAGTTGGATGTCCCTGTCGCCCTCGCGGCCAGGATGAAATCCTCCTCCTTGGTGGAAAGGAACTCGGCTCGTACGATGCGTGCCAAATAAATCCAACTGGGCAGACCGAT
>MGNI01000162.1:7283-13715 GCA_001795115.1 Chloroflexi bacterium RBG_16_48_8
TGATTACAATGACGCTGCCGCTGAAGCTGCGCCCCAAGACATCGAAGTCCGGGATCCTCCCGCCGAAGAACTTCGCCATGACGAGCAGTAAGAAGAGCGAGGGGATGTTCAACCAGGCCTCGGTAATGCGCATTAGGATGCTATCGACGAGTTTTCCATAGTAGCCAGCCAAAGCGCCCATGGTGATGCCGATAATGACTTCCATCAACATGGCGCACAATCCAATCAGCATCGAAATCTGACCCCCATAAATGGTGCGGGCTAGGATATCTCGACCAATCGTATCCGTGCCAAAAGGATGTTCTGCCGACGGTGGTGTAAGGCGCATACCCGTTTCTGTGAAATTGGCGAATTTTTCTGTGAAGAAAAGGGTGCTGCCGAAGGAATATAGGAATAACAAAATAAGAATGGCCAGACCAGCCATCGCCATTTTGTGGCGCCGGAAACGACGCCAAAAGAGTTTGCCCAAGGAAAGAGGGGGAGCCTCCAGTTCATCAGTAGAGAATGGTGAGAGGGGCAGTGCAGTGTCAAGGTTGGCAATCTTGTCCATCATTCCCTCTCTACTCAAGGTGAATGCGTGGATCGAGCCAGGCATAGGTGATGTCAGTGACAAGTTGGAAGAATACAACCGCGATGGAAATGATGATCATGATGCCCATCACCACAGGCACATCCGCCCGTTCGAGGTGGTCTATGAAGAGTCTCCCCATGCCGGGCCAGGCGAAGATGCTCTCGGTGACCAGCGCGCCCGCAAGAAGGAATGGAAGATCCAGGCCAATGATGGTCACAATGGGCAGAGATGCATTTTTAAGCGCATGGATGAAAACGACTTCGCGCTGTGGAAGACCCTTCGATTTGGCTGTGCGAATATAATCTTGGCTGAGTACCTCCAGCATGGTACTGCGGATGTAGCGGCTATAGCCGGCTGTGCTGATAGCGGCAATGCTAAAGACGGGCAGTACCATATGCCACAGAACCTGCGGTATCGTTTTCCCGACCGCAGGATCGAACATACCCACAGTGGGTAAATAGGGTAAGCCCCAACGTTTGAATAAGACCGCGAATATGAACATCGTGAGCAGGGCGATAAAGAAGATGGGCATTGAGTAGCCAATGAACGTTGCTGTCGTTATGACATGATCGGTGAGGGAATATTGACGCAGGGCCGAGTAGATCCCTACACTTAACGCGCCCAGAACAATGACAATCTCCGCCGGGATCATGAGCAGCAAAGTATTCGGGATCCGTTCCCAGATAACCTCCAAAGCGGGTTTCCCCCGGCTTACGATGGAGTTGCCGAAGTCCCCGCGCAGGACACCCTTACGATTGCCCGCTGTCTCAGGGATGCCATCTCCATCGAGATCGAGTTCGTCCCAATCGTTCCCGATCAACCAGTATAGATATTGGATGTGCAAAGGCTTATCCAAGCCCAATTGGCGCGTGAGGCGTTCACGATCGGAGGGGCGCGTCACGCGGCGCCCGCCCATGGTAGATAAGGGATCCCCCATATTCATCATTAGGATAAAGAGCACCAGGCTAATGAAAAAGAGCAATGGGATT
The DNA here is from genome assembly GCA_001795115.1 of Chloroflexi bacterium RBG_16_48_8. Classification (GTDB taxonomy): domain Bacteria; phylum Chloroflexota; class Anaerolineae; order Anaerolineales; family E44-bin32; genus MGNI01. The sequence continues at coordinate 8,844 of MGNI01000162.1, forward strand.
GCTTGCAGGATGCGCCGGATGATGTAACGTGTCATCTTTTTTATCCGCGGATGAGGATCATGACGACCTAAAAAGACCGCCGGATATGCCGGGGCAGGGATTCCTCCCGCCCCGGCATTCAAGCGAAAACCTGGTTATGGGATGGAAGCTAATCCGCCAATTCCCATTCGATGATATTGTAGAAGGGCGTCGTGCCGGAGAATTTAATGTTCTGTATTTTCCCCGTCACACCGAAGAGATCTGGATCTTGCCAGAGACCCAACCAATAGACGCGTTCATAGATGAGTTTGCTGATTTCGTGGAAAGTGGCAACGCGTTCATCTGGGTCAACTTGGGTAGCTTGCAACTGGAAGAGCGCATCCACCTCAGGATCGTTGATCCTTTGCCAGTTCAATCCGACCGGGTAATCCTCGGTTGGGATCTCACTGATCAACCAATAGGATGTGTTCGGGTCGGGGAAGTCGGTGGTATCAGACCATTCCATGATGTCGAGCTCACCCATTGCGCAAGGTCCGTCTACAGCGAAGAAGAGGTCGTAATCATAATTGAGCAATTCAAGCCCGACACCAATTTCCGCCAGTTGCTGCTGAGCAACCGCCTGGGTATCCTGGCGCACGGCGCGTGTGGTCGTCCCGTATTTCAAGATGAGCTCAACCCCATCTTTGTCGCGGGTCCCGTCAGTATTCGTATCAACCCAACCAGCTTCTTCCAAGAGCGCCATAGCTTGATCGGGGTCGTAAGGCCAGGGTTCCAAGGCTGGGTTGGCATAGGGTGTGTTGTCCCAGTAGGTCACAGCCACCTTGGTTAAGCCTAGAAGGAGATCCTCCACCAGCGTCTCGCGATCGAAGCCCATGGCGATGGCCTGTCTCACACGCACGTCCTGCAAAGCAGGATGAGCATCCTCGCTGAGGACTATATACCAGCCTTCGTTGTAACCGGACTGGACGGTATAGATCTCGATCCCGGCTTCTTCCAGTTGAGGGACATCGGAGTAGGCGAAGAAGGTGCCCAGATCGCCATCCCCTGCGAGGAGGGCGTTGATTTGAGAGGCGTCGTCGGGTACGAAACGGATGAATATTTCATCTAACATGGGCCTTCCAAGCCAGTAATTCTCATTGGCTACGAAGCGGACGAAGCTTCCCGACTCCCATTCGGCGAAAACGAAAGGACCGCATCCGACGGTCGGTTTCAAGTTCCACTCGGCGTTGTCGATGGTGCCTTCGGCTTCGAATACTGGCTCAAGGACGTGCTTTGGCAGGAGGCCATGCCACAACGTAGCGACCCAAGGGATGAAGGGTTCGCTAAAGGTGAGGACAACCGTACGATCATCGGGGGCCTCGATCGTCTCGATCTGATCGTTGGGGTAGGTGGAGGCAACGGTGTTACTGGGATTCATGATCATCTCATAGGTGAAGATGAAGTCGGCTGAGGTGATCGGTTCGCCATCAGACCAGACAATATCGTCGCGGAGTTTCATCGTGATGACTTTGCCGTCTTCAGATAATCCGCCATTCTCTATGCTCGGCATCTCAGCAACGAGCACTGGATGAGGAGCATTCTTATCATCGAAATCCCAAGCCCATGCATCCCACAACTGTTGCGTGATGGACGAAAACCACATATTTGTGTAGTAGGGATTCAGGTTGTCAAATTCCTGGGTAAAGATGAAGACAGCAACTTTCGGCTCCGCAGGAGGCTCGGGAGGGGCAGTCTCTGTCGGAGCTGTCACCGGAGGAACCACCTCCGTAGGTTCGCCAGCCATCGGTGGCTCGGTGGGTGCGACGGTTTCCGTAGGTTTACATGCAGTAAGTAAGATCGCCAGTAGTACGAATATTGCTAATGATTTGAAAAGCCAATTGCCTTTCATGGGAATTCTCCTCCTTAGAGAGATTTTAGAAACAAGGTGGATGCTTTCATCCAAGCGTAATCCCTGCTCCCAATTCCTTGCAGTGAAAGTAATCAGTACAACTTTACTTTTCGTATCTTTGATCCTCTTAACAAAGATTTTTTCCATTCAAATGGAAGAAGCCTTTGTTGTTTCATTGATTGGATCGTTTAGGAATCAGCAATGGTATTTCTCAATTCCCTCCTTCCTGGAGCATATCCTCTCATTTTGTGAAGATCGATTGGTGATGATGTTCACAAAGGGAACGACTCCGGGTCTGTTCATATTTTCTTGGGCATGGAAAGGTTATCCCCCAAGGCGATCTCATTTGATAGCGCTGATGAAGTTCTCGTCCAGAACAACAATCATCTATGGTCAAGAGTTGGTTACTAGAAAGGGGTTGGAAAGATGATGGCGTCATCGCTCTCTGTGTACAATCGGATTTGTTGTTACGAGAAGTTGAAGGATAAGACAGTGGTTTTCATTCCCCTCTGGAAATGATTGAGGGAAGATAGGAAAACAAACAACATATAACCATCTGCTCCGTTCGTACATTTAGCTCACAAAAAGGGCGGATTGAGCCCTGAAGTTATTTTGTGTCCATTATAAGACTTAATTCCATTTTAATAACCCTTTAAATTGCCATGATTTAATCACGAAATTTCGCTCTATCCGGTTTTAAGGAGAACATATGCCTCTCTCTTCTATCTTGAAGGGCTTTTTTCAGTGGACTCATTGAATGGATATAACACCAGAGGTTGAGCTTAAATGGAAAGATTTGTCCCTAAAACTCATGGTCCATGATGGGTCGTCTCATCAGCTTTTTGTAACAATTCATCCAGTTCCCGTTCCTGTCTATCAGTCATTGGCAGCACTTCGTGGGTAGAGATGATTCTGTTTGCCTCCTGCTGGGCACGAGCGACAAAATCCTGCCTGCCTGCCCGATCCCATTCTTCCCATGAGCGGCGCTCTGCCAGCTTGGGGATGAAGATCTCCCCTTGCCGAAGGGTTTGAACGGTATGCCACTGATCCAGAAATTGGCGCGAATCCCGCATCACCCCAGCTATAACCTCCAGCGCTAATGCTTGTTCGTCTATTGCGAATCCCCGCTTTAATCGATGGATGCTGCCCGTAATTTCATTGTCGCAAACCATTTGTGCATAGGAACTCATCACGCCACTCTCCATTTCACCTATACCCGAGAGTTCATCTGCTCCAGCCAATGCCGGGATGACCGCGTTGATCGTGCGCTCGTAGCCGTTCTGAATATTCAGCTCTTGAGCGTTGGTGCAGAACCCGTAGACGTTAACAGGAAGGCCGTATCTGTGACCCAACTGCACAGATGCGGCAGAAGCCAGTCCCGTTTCTACACCGCCCCATACAGAGAGCCCGGTCCGTGGCTCCATCACAGAGAGTCGACCGCAATACATGATGGGCAAGCCCGGTTGAATCGATTGAGCCAGAACAATAGAAGCCAATAGCTCAGCATTTTGTTGTACCAGTGCGCCAGTTAAAGACATCGGTGCAGTTGCCCCTGCGATGGGACAAGGCAAAGGGGCCAAGGGTATCCTCCATTCTGCTATTTCCGTTAAAGCCAGAACGGTTTCATCCCTGAAGGTCAATGGGCTGATGGGGGAAACACTCAAAGACAGGACTTTTTTTGGATCACCGATGACGGAGGCCATTTGCACAATTGTCCGGACTTCCCTTGCTGTAGATATACCGGGCCCTTGAACAGGTTTGGAGGTATTTGACAGGGTAACCCTGTACATGGCGATATGCATTAGCGCAGGAGAAATGTCTTGGGGTGTGAAAGTTGGCACGACTGTGTCGACATAGTCAAGTGCGTCGAGAAGGAGGGCACTGTCCCGGACATCCTGAAGAGTGGCAGGGCGTCGACTTGCTGTTGAAAGTTCGTAGACATAGGGAGCACCCCCCATGTTATGCCAATGGAGATTTCCATCACCGAGGGTTACGGACTTTCCCCCGCGGGAATGGAGGGTCACGGTGTTTGGGCAGAGGCCTAGGGCTCTCTCAACCAGATCGGGGGGCATGTGGACGAAGTCGCCTTGGATCTTTGCACCCTCCCCGCTCAGGATTTCTCGAGCTTTGGGTTGGGTAAGGACGATCCCCACCTCATCCAGAATGCACAGGGTGGTCCGGTGGATGGCCTCCACCTCATCCTCCAATAGGACTGTCAAATGGTCCATCTTCGGTAGCTCCTAGATCGCATGAAAGACTTCTCGTTGAATTGCCCTCAAAGCGGATACGCAGTGTACGTCCCCTGACAAGGCGGACCCGGGGCAGCCCACATCAAGCCTTGTGTGAGGTCCATGATCATCGAGAACAGAGTTAGGAACCGTTGATGTGGAGGAGCCGTTGGATCTTCGTGTTCACAAATCGAGTTAGGGGCATTGGCATGATCGCGTAGAAGGTTCTGAAGGCTTTCAAGGTCGAGTGAACCCAATTGGGATTCCAGCAACTGGAGTGCATGTTGGAAGCGGAGTTGTGAATTGCGGAGATCTCGCTTTGTTTCCAAGGCTCTAAGTTCGGTAGATAGGTAGTGATTGGTGTGAACCAACCATCCCCTTTCTCCCGGATGAACATGATGATGCGATGCACTGGTCTCCACGCTATACGATCTGCCCTGTGCATCAGCTAACAGGTAATGGTAGCCGCCAGCTCTTTTTTGCAGGAGACAGGTTTGGATAGCTTCTTCAATGGATTGGGCTTTCAGCACAGCGCGTGAATAGAGGACACGTGGTACCCCGATACGAGTGTCTGAAGCAAAAACAGAATTGATGGCGACACCGATGCCGGCTTCATTTAAACCGATGTTGACCAATAACGGACCATAGGTCATCCCGAGAAAGGCTGGTTCATCATCTGGTTTTGAACGTACGAGATAAATAGTCTCACGGTCAGCGCTGAGCCAATCTTCATTATGTGCCAGGAAGATATGTCGATTTGTGGTATGGTCAGCCCCC
>MGNI01000162.1:13745-16256 GCA_001795115.1 Chloroflexi bacterium RBG_16_48_8
CTAATAACTCTTGATAACAGTTCAACGCCCAAATCTCTTCAAAAGGGGCTTCTGCACCCTCTGCAATACCCCTAAGCTCTTGGAGGACATCTGGAAATGCATCTTCTGTGGTGGGGAGGAAGACATGAGCTTTCTGCAGGACTTCCTTCCAGGAGCAACGGCATGCAGTAGGAAGGATCTCTCGGTAATGATCCAGGGCGGCACGGATCATTCCTTTTGCCCCTTCTCCCTGATCTCGACCGCGTTGGACAGGGCTGCCTTCAACTTCCACAATGGGCAAGGTTTCGGATTTCATCTACTACCCCAGACGAGCACTACTCTCATTCAGGAAGTGCGGCTTTTGTCGTCTCTTCAGATACCCTCTAAATGAGATACCAATCGCAAAAACGCTCCATGTGATGGTAGAAATCGATTTGGTTCTTCCGTCTCAGGAGACCATGCCCTTCATCCGAGTAGGTTTTGTATTCGAAGGTCTTGCCCTCGTTCTTGAGGGCTTCGACCAACTCTTCCGATTGTAAGGGATGTACGATCTTATCGAGCAAACCGTGAACGATCAGGAGCGGTCGTTTGATCCTGGCGACATGGCGTACTGGAGAACCTGAACGGTACGCCTCTCGATCATCAGCAGGATGTCCCATCATGCGTTCCATATCTTCACGTACAGAACGATCGCTTTGAGCCCACGAGGAGAGGATATTGCAGTCGCCATATTTGGCGATCCCGCACGCGAAGCGATACTTCGGATCGTTGGCAAGTGCACACACCACAAGATAACTGCCATAACTGGCCCCGTAAATAGCAATGCGAGTCGCATCGATCCAATCTGATTTAGATAAATAATCTGCTCCCGCCAGGCAGTCTTCGGTATCATCCACCCCCCATATATAATGGTTGGCGCGTTCGAAAGCCACGCCATAACCTGTGCTCCCCCGGAAATTGGGAGCAAGCCAGGTATAGCCCTTGGCGATCATGTATTGCGCCCAAATGTCCCATTCCAACAAGTATTGAGTGGTAGGGCCTCCATGAGGGTAGACAATGGCTGCGCCATTGGGTTCCTTAGGTCGGTAGAGAAAGGCTGGGATCTCTGATCCATCGTAGCTGGAATAAAGCACTTCCTCCGGCATAATAAGTTCAAGCGTTTGAAGAGCAGGTGTATTGCTGAAGGTGAGTTGCTTCGTCTGGCGTGTTTCCACATCGATGGCATAAAGATCCTGTGGTAATAAAGGGCTTTCAAAACCAAACATGAGGGTTTTACCATCCAGAGACCATTGCGGTTGTGTGTGCACACCGAGTTCATTTCGCAGGTATTCGGCTTGCCCACTTTCAACCTCGACGATGGCCAGATTCACCGCGCCTCTACGGTTAACCGTGCAGGCGATGCGAGTGCTGTCGGGAGACCAGGCGATATCGCTTACATCATGACCCAAATGCGTCAATTGTCGTTCGGCACCTGTCTCAGCATGGATCAGGTGAAGTTCGAAGAAACCGGTTTTTTCCGAGATAAAGGCGATCAGCTGACCATCGGGGGACCATTGCGGAGAGGCGGATTCCATTTCCGCAGTGCCGGAAAGGGCTCTGATGGTTCCGTTTTCGATATCAGCCAGCATGATGTCGGTTCGGTCTAGATCGTCGAGCGGCGAATGGGTGTAGACCACATAGCGACCATTGGGCGATGCCTGGGGCTCGTAGTCATGACCCGGTCCCTCGCTTATGGGTTGTGGCCAGGAACCTTCGATATCCGTTATCAAAATGCGCAGCCTCTCGTCACGCTCGACGACCACCAAAAGATGATACCCATCCGGCATCCATCGGGGCGACTCGGCACGTGTGGTGAAGGAGGTGATTTTCTTTGGCATCCCGCCCTTGGCAGGAACGATCCAAACATGGTTCTGTTCGGTGTAGGCTATCCAGTTTCCATCTGGAGACCACTGAGGAGGGTCATCAAACCACGGGACTCTTGGCAGACGATCCGAGGTCATGCGTGCCGGCCAACGCCCTTCCAACGACATGACATAGATATCGGAAGCATCGGCAAAATCCCAAATAAAGGCAACTCGATGTGCTCGCGGGGATAGTGAATGACTGCGGGGCTTTCCCACAGAAGTGATCAGAGGGACGCTCCAACCATCAGGAGGCTTGATATCCGGGCGAGGCTGGGCTGGCCAACCTCCCCGCTCGTATTTTGCTTTTAATTCAAGTTCTCTCAACATCTTGTATACCTCCTCAAGTCAAACCTGGGATTCAAAGAAAGTTCAGCTTGCATTTATTTGCCCAAGCTTTTTTATTCCCCAGGTCTATGACCTGAGCTTTTAAACCATCATACATGCATATCCCGGCGTGGGCGAACCGGTATGGTGCGAAAGGCGCGGACGGCCCGAAGGAAGTTTTCCACGGTCGTCTCAAATAATGCTTTTCCGAATGCAACTGTCGCAACAGTGGCATCACCAGAAACACCACTTTGACTCATGCGTGACCACCAATCTTGCCAGCTCAAGGCACTGGGTTCGGGAT
>MGNI01000162.1:16281-26659 GCA_001795115.1 Chloroflexi bacterium RBG_16_48_8
CAGTTGGCCCAATTCCTTAACCGCTTTCTCCATTTGAACCAAATCCGGGCGAATATGTAGCATCATGGCGGTCTCATATTCGCACGCATGTGCCACACCGCCCGGTTGGGATTGGCGCATTTGGGAGAAGGTCGGCTCAGCCAGTGTGGGATCGATGGCTGCGTTCGGACTAATGGCGCCGCAAATCACCCCCGTATCCAATACCACCTGGCGTGCAGCTAAATCAGCGATGGACACATTGGATCCATGGCCATTGACGATGAGAATGTGTGTGAATCCATGACGGGCAACACTGTTAGCAACGTCAGAAAGGTATTGGATCAGGGTCTGGATATTTACAGAGATGGTCCCTGGGAAGTCCATATGGTGCTCATCCAACCCATAGGAGACGGGGGGCATGACAAGTACCTCACCGCCTGAGCGCCGGGCAGTCTCCAAACAGATAGCTTCAACGATGATGTTGTCTGTATTGAGAGGCAGGTGATGGCCATGATCCTCAACGGCGCCAAAGGGCAGCAGCACAGCTGGCTGATGCTTGATCGTTTCACGCATCTCGGGCCATGTCAATTCGTCGTAGCGGTACTTCGTGATCATGATTTCCTCGAATTTTGAAGGATCGTGTACATGTTCAGTTGGGGAGAAAATAATCTGAGTGAACAAGAACTTTCTGGGTTTTCATCTCCAACTTGGATCTCGATATGAAGAGGATCTCTCCATGGAATCCGCCCAGAGAGAATAAGAGACCCCCTATCGGTACCACCCATTTTGTCATGAGTTTTGAAACGATGCAATGAGGAATTCATTGGCGGGTGAAACCATAAAAAGGTTGCTTCCTGCCTTCTCCGGGTGAGAGTTGGTATGGCGGTGGGGCAGCGCAGCCCCAAACCACCCTCTACTTCAACACCAATACAAGTGTGCCGCTGCAAGTGTGCAGCATCAAATGGAATACACCTCTACTTGACATCCGTATTACGGTCACTCTCTTAGAAAAGCTTGCCTCGTGAAATGTTAAGGCGTGATAATGGGCAAATCAATCATGGTTCAAGATCTATCCTTTATTGGTCTAAGCCCTTCTATTGGAGAAATTTTTTTGGAAATGACTCAATATCCATTCTGTTCATAAGCAGAGTATGATCGTTTAAGATAGATGATGAATGGGGAAGAATTAAGAGCCTTTGAAATGCACTGAAGGAGTAAAAAGAATGGAGACAATATTCGATCGCGCCAACGCGTTACAGGAACAGCTCATCGCCTGGCGGCGGGAATTCCATATGCACCCCGAACTTGGTTTTGATGAAATCCGCACTTCCGCTCGGGTTTCGGAGGTGTTACGTTCATTGGGTTACCGTGTCCAGATGGCTGTGGGTCGCACAGGAGTTGTGGGGGAGAGGGGAGAGGGAAAACCTTTGATTGCCCTGCGCTTCGATATGGATGCCTTACCGATCCAGGAGGAGAACGATGTGCCTTACGCTTCTCAGATCGAGGGTGTGATGCATGCCTGTGGTCACGATGCCCACACAGCCGTCGGTTTGGGAGTAGCAACGTTGCTGGCCAAAGAGCCATTCGCGGGTACGATACGCCTGATCTTTCAACCCTCCGAGGAGGGTGAAGACGAGGAGGGCTTTAGCGGTGCCTACCGGATGATGCAGGATGGGGTGATGAATGACGTGGAGGGTGTGCTTGCCCTGCATGTAGATCCCGACTTTGCAGTGGGTGATATCGCTGTAGAGGAGGGTCCCGTCTCTGCTGGGGTTGATACGTTCTATGCCCGGATCATCGGTCGAGGGGGGCACGCGGCCAGGCCTCAAGATGTCGTGGATCCTATCCATCTTGCAGGTCATGTCATTCTGGCAATCAACGCTATTGTTTCCCGGCGATTGGATCCCTTCACGCCGGCAGTGATCAGCCTCGGCTCCATACAAGGGGGTAAGAAGGATAATGTGATTCCTGGGGAGGTCGAATTCATTGGAACCATCCGCTTCATGGATCCAATCGTCGAAGAAAAGATCCATGCAGAGCTTGAGAAAGCCTTCAGCGTCGCGCGTGCGTTAGGCGGCGATTATTCCCTCAAGATCGTCAAAGGCTGTCCATCCATTCACAATGATGGGCGGATGGTTCGTCTTTTAAGAGAAGTCGGTGTGGATCTTCTTGGTGAAGATCACCTTCAACAACCTGAGGCTGATATGGGTGCGGAGGATTTCGCCTTTTTCTGCGCAGTTGTCCCGGGAGCTATGTTCAGGCTTGGATGCGATATTGAAGGAGATAAACGCGAAGTCCACAACCCTCGCTTCGATCTCGATGAGCGATGTCTTCCTGTTGGGGTTGCCATGTTAGCTGAAGCGGCTTGCAGATTGCTCAAACGGGGGATATGACGTCTACATCTCGGAAGGGCGGAGGGATTGAGAGGGTGTTGTAGAGTAAAGGTGAGTTTTGATTGGCTTTTAATGGCAAGTTCACTTTCGAATCACACGGGTAAGGCGGGGAAGCTATGATCAAGGTCGGCAAAATAAGTGACCAGACTTTTAAGGTCACGGTGGAGGAGAAGGTCAAGACCACCCATCACGTAACCGTCTCTCCCCAGATCTATCAGAAGCTGACCGATGGTAAGATGCCGATCGAAAGGTTGGTTGAGGCATCCTTTGAATTTCTTTTGCAGCGCGAACCCAACACCAGCATATTGCGCAGCTTCGATTTGCCTGTCATTGGGCGTTATTTCCCAGAGTATGAGCAAACGATTCGAGGGATGATCGGATCATAAGTGTAGGGGCAGATCTTTTTCCTGCCTATACGTGGAATCTTACCTTGCGTAGGTTCTAAACCTGCGCAAGGTAAAAAATACTCAACGATAACCCTACAGTTCTTCCTGGTTGTGTTATTCCGTCAAAGGTCGAAAATATTGGATATCCAATATCGACCCTTGTCTCTTTGATTTGGGCTTGAACACAGCCTCCACCGGCATACCGATGGAAATATCCTCCAGATCGACCTCTCCCAGCTGGTGAATCAATCCTCCATCTCCCATACGGATAAATGCCACAGCCAGGGGCTCTTCCCGCTGTGTGCCATCCAAATTCTCAAAGAGCAGGGTAAAGGTGTAAATTTCACCTATGGTGCCCACATCCTGCCAATGATCCAATTCAGCCATGCAGCGTTCGCAGAAGATTCTTCCAGGTATATAGGTGATGTCGCAATTCTCGCAAAAGGTGCCCAGGATCTTTCCTTCATCTTTCATTGCCCTGAAGAATTTTTCACCCGCTATACCAGCGGTGTAACGGCTGGTGACTGGTAAATCGCCCAGCCAGGCATTTGGAGCTTGAGGGTTTCTTTCTAGCAGGCTCATGATTCTCCCTCCTTGAAAGGCTTGAAGTAGAGGATGTCCGTGATGGCTCCTTCACGCTCGTCGGGTGGTTTCCAGACTGCCCTTACTCGCATACCGATATGGACATCTTCAGGATCGACCTCACCCAGCTTATGCATGATGCCATGTAAGGGAGAAGCACCATCGATTTCAATGACCGCAGGCAGTTCTGGCTCCTTGATCCGCTTCACATCCCATGTAACATAGCATAGTGAGAAGGTGTTTACGGTTCCAGTATCCTCCAGCCGGACATAGGAATCCATGGGGCGAAAACACCACTCGCATACCGTTCTCGGGGGGATCACGGTCTTCCGGCAGGTCTGACAATATCCGCCGAGCAGGTAGCCCTCTTTTAATGCCGCCAGGTAGCTACCAATGGCGACCCCGGTATCCCAGGCGAAATCGGCCTTCATCTGGTCATGATAAAAGAGGATCTTGCCCTCTTTGAAATCCCCTTCGCTCAATGGCGTGCCTGGAAATTCTTTAAATTTATTCGTCATCGTCCATCACTCCTTTCAGGGGTTGGTTCCCAGGATAATCACGGTGCCCACCTGCATCAGGTCCCCCCAGGCCTGAGCCAGCCCGCGCTTGGGTTGACCAGGGACCTGTCGTGCGCCGGCTTCGCCCCGCAGTTGCCAATAAAGCTCAGCCACTTTCATCAGGCCTGCAGCCGCGATGGGATTGCCAACACCCAACAAACCTCCAGAAGGGCAAACAGGCATCGCCCCATCCCGCAAGGTCACACCATCTGCCAACAACTGTGGGGCTTGACCACGATCGGCCAGGAGCAAACCTTCCAGATGGTGGCACTCTTTATAATCAAAGGGATCATAGGGCTCTACGATGTGGATCTCCTTGCGCGGCTCTTTGATGCCCGCCATTTCGTAAGCCATTCGGGCGGCATATTCCACATAACGCGGATAGGCGAGCTCCCGGTTGGTCCAATAGGCTGTGTCCAGGTTCCAGCCTACTCCCTGGATCCAAACAGGCTTATCCGTGATCCGCTTGGCAACGTGTTCGGCTGCAAGGACGAGAGCCACCGCACCATCCGACACCGGGCTGACATCCAGGCGATTTACCGGCCAAGCCAAAACCTCCGAATTGAGGACGTCCTCTACAGTGATCTCCGGGTCTCCCAGGAGTGCGCAGGGGTGATCGGCTGCATTACGCTTGTTCTTTACGGCTACTTGGGCGATATCCTTTTTGGAGATGCCGTAGGTGTGCATGTAACGGTTCATCTCCATTGCGAAGATCCAGAGCAGGTTTGGTTTCAGCGGTCGCTCCGTCGTGTGGTCAAAGATGGTCATGAAGGCAGCTTGCCCGTGGGGGTAATAGCTAGACATCTTCTCTTCGCAGACAACAAGGACAGCGTCGAACAATCCCGAGGCGACATGATACCAACCTTGTATGGGTGTAAAGACGCCCGTTCCTCCGCCCACATAGGAGCGCATGAAGGGCTTTCCCCAGGCACCAGCCCCATCGCTCAGGTACTCGGCTTTCATATGAACGCCATCGAAGGAATCGGGGGCAGTCCCTAAGCAAACCGCCTCGATGTCGTCCAGGGTCATTTCGCAGGATTCCAACGCCATGCGGCTGGCATGCCAGGCCAGTTCCTTTCCAGTCTCTTGGGCGCGGCGTACGAATTTGGTCATGCCGGCGCCAACAACAGCAACTTTTCTCATAGCCATGGTAGCCTCCTTAATGGCTCATCACGGCGACAGCACCGCTCGTGGTGGGTACACCTCGCCAGGATTGAGCAAGACCGACCTCGACTTCTTCCAACTGGCGTGACCCGGCCTCGCCGCGCAGCTGCAGCACCACTTCCAGTGCTCGTGCCAAACCGCTTGCGTCCAGCAGATTGCCCATGCCAAGGCTGCCGCCGGAGACGTTCACAGGTAGCTCCCCCTCCGGTTCAGTGGCTCCCTCTTCGGTGAGATAACCAGCTTCACCCACTCGGCAGAAGCCCAGCGCCTCCAAGTGCTGTAATTCTTTGTAAGCATAGGTGTCGTCGATTTCGGCGAAATCAATGACCAGATTGGGTTGAACAATTCCAGCTTGTTGGTAAGCCATGTTGGCAGCTTTTCGAATGTAGCGCAGCTCGTTCCAATCACGGCTCTCCAAGGAAGGTGCACAATTACACCAACCCATCCCCAGGATCCAGATGGGTTGATGACTCAAGACCTCTGCCCGTTCACCAGAGGCCAGAACCATGACGATGGCACCATCGGCGTGTTTGGATTTGTGACGGTGATACAGCGGCCAGGCCAAGGGAGGTCCCTCCAGGGCTTCATCCAGAGTGAGATCGGCGCCATAAGGGGCAAGCGGGTTGCGCAAAGCGTTACGGCGGTTCTTGACTACCACTGCCGCACATTGTTCCAAGGAGGTACCTGTCTCAAAGAGATAGCGGTTCATCTCCAGCCCAGCGACGAACTCGGTATTCAAACCCAGTGGGCGGTTGAGAACAGGATCCTGTGCATAGGCAGTGATCTCTGGGAGGGTGAGCACGTTGGAAGCTTTGCTGTGTCCTTCAACAACGACCAGGTTCGCCAAGCCTGTTCGAATGAGCATGTAGCCCGTAGCTAATCCATGGAGGCCGTCGCCACCTATGGTATGAACGGGTTTTAATGCAGCTCCCAATTGGTCTGGTACATATTCATCGAAGATGCTGGTGCCTTCGATGAAATCTTCAGCGACGGTTACAAAGCTATCCACATCGCGACGTGGATCTACGCCTGCGTCTGCATAAGCCTTAACTGCCGCTTCGTACATCCATTCTTTATAAGATACTTCTGGTGAGACAGGTCGGTAACCCGCCCATCCAACACCAATGATGGCAACGCGTTCGCTCATGAAAGATCTCCTTGATTGAGAACCCATACCGTTTAGTTGTTATATTTATCTACCCTTCATGCCATGGACACCTCCAGATTAGTTCAACGCATAAGATGATTTTATTTAAGTCCGATAAGCTCATTTCAGTTTCAGAATTGTGGTTGATCCAATCATCGAATTGGACCTCGAAATGGAAGAAGATGAGGAAGAGCACGGATAATGTTGCTTGCTTAGCCATTGTATTCAGGATGGGCGATTAGATCAACTTTACTTAGGCGGAAATGCTCCAGGAGTTACATCACTATTTTCTTGGATACTTGTTTGGAGTGTATTTCATTCTATATTGCGAACTTCCTTCAGGAGCGTCATGTGTACATTCTTCGACATCTATTAACCTTCATCATCTTCTCTATATGAAAACTTCTCGAGAGAGCTTACCTTATTGGGCTGCTTTGGCGGGATGACATAACGTGCAAAGAAGAGAGCGGCGATCAAACGCCCGAAAGCTGAAAAGAGGAAGATTCCAGGATACCCCCATTGGGTGATGACCCAACTACCCAGTGCGGCACCAAGGGTCAGGGCAACCGTCACGGTCAGTTGAAATAGGGCTGAATAGCGAGCGCGTTGGTCTTCAGGAATCAGGGATAAAAGAAAATTGAAAGAGGCCAAATTGTATGCACCCCAAACAACCCCAGCGAGGATCTCAAAGATGTAGATCTGCCACATGGCAGTAGAAAACGCCCAAAGCGCGGGCACAATCGGGATAAGGAGCATGCTGATTAGTTGGACCCGACGCGGTCCCCAACGATCGGTCAACTCACCGACTTTGCGCTGCACAATAAGTCTACAGAGATTGGATATGATGCTGGCGATGCCCACCATCGTAGCTGTGGCTCTTAAGTTCTGCACCATGTAGACGCTGAAGAAAGGGCCGGCGACATTGATGGAAAAATTCCAGAGAAAGGTCGTGGCGCAGAGCGCAAGAAAGATAGGATGCATCCTCACATTCCGAAATAACTCCGGTATGTTTAGAGAGGGTGGTTTTAAGGAAATATTTCGGTCCGCAGCATCTTTCAGGCGTGAGAAGCTGTAGGTTGAGGCCAGACCCAGGAGGAAAGCGAGAACGATGGCCAGTTGATAACCCAGGGGTTTTTCCGTACGGGTGATCCACTCACCAACGAACAGGATGGTTATCATCCCCGCCACCCCCATGATGAAGTTGCGCGATCCGAAATATCGCCCGCGTATCTCCAGCGGGACGATATCCCCCGTGAGAGACATCCAGGCCGGGAAGGCCAGGTGGATCAAAGCATCCCGCATCACGGATAAAGCAATCGCCAAGAGTACGAGGCTTTCATTACCAAAGAACCATGGCAGCAAAGCCAGACTCAGGATCACAAGGCGGGCCATGCCCCCACCGAAGAATAAGCTGATTTCTTTCCTGTGGCCTATGCGTTCAACCAGGAATGCGCCCGGAAGGAGGAGCAACGCTGCGCTCAGGCTGGAGAATGAACTCATCAAGCCGATTTGAGTTCGTGATGCACCAAGTGAAAGCAAGTACAGTACGAGATAGGTGAGCAGGATATTTTCGCTGGCTGCTGCGAAGAGACCGTCAAACCAGAACCAGCGCAAATTATGTTTGACTTCGTCCGAGAGCGCCACAATCCAATCCCCTCCAAGTGTGAGGCGTGAAAAGGATTGCCGCAAACGGAAATATGTATTTTTGAAGGAGGGATGCGATGTTTGGGGTGACAAGTTATATTTGCTCGAAGTGAGGCATGTCTACGACAAAGATGGTGGCTCGATGCTGTTCACCATCGGAAGGGCTGCAGGTTTGGCGCAGCAGATCGAAAACTGCCTCAACCTTCTCGCTTTCCACGCCGATCAATAGGGTGACATTTCCTCTGCGCAAAAAACCGCCAGTACTGGCCACACGGGTAACACGCAGGTCGTTTGCTACCAGGGCTTGGAGGACATTTTCACTGTCTATATCGCGAACGATAACAATCATCAATTTCATTGCTGGCCTCATTCTTTCAAAATTGCTCAAACCGTTCAATATTGAGCAGATAGACTGTTGCGCCACCTACCTGGACTTCGATCATAGGGACTTGAGCATATCCCTCAGGTAGACCCACCCGGATCGGGACATATTGCTGGATGGGCTTGCAGGTCTTTCGGATCATTTCCAAGAGAGAGGAAAGGCGATCATGGTTCAAGCCCACCAAGAGACAAACTCTCGGTTCCTGGAGCAGTCCACTGGAGCTCTCCATTTCGGTAAAGGTAAAACCCTCCCGAATAAGGCATTCTTGGAGTTGTGAGGGTTGATATCCGGAAGCCACAATAATAACTAATTGATCAATTGCTTTAGGATCGGTCATGAGAGTCCTCATCAACGTAGGGTGTGGACCATCAAGTCACATCCATTGAGATGATCATTCATGATTCATTCATCCCCCGGTTTTGTAGAACCACGGCAGGATTCCGCAACTCCTTTTTAAACCGAAATGGCTTTAAAAGGCAAGCAAATCATCCAAGGATGCATTCCTGGAAATGGTGCAAGAGGTTACCTAAAATGAGAGTTGAGGTGATGTATGCCAGCATTGCTTCCCACCACCCCTCACCAGAGGAAGTTTGCATCATAAAATGGAATATGCCTGATTGCGGGGAGCCTCTGAAAGGATTGAAAAAGCGGCTGTTTATGGATTGATAGCTAAAGGATGAGCCAGGTTCTAATTCTGAAAACCCCATAACGCGCTCTGGTAACAACTGACAGGGTTGGATGACGCCCCCCTATAGCGCCGAATGTGGAAAAACACTATTATTCGCATCGATCAGATTTGTGGAACCAGACTCAATCTTCCACAAAACATGTGACATTTGCACAACTTTCTAGGACTGGGTGGGTATCGTTGTATCGTTGTTTTGAAACTGGATTCGGTTGGTCTTATCCCCATGGATTCTATTCCACTCTGAAAAAAGAGAACTTGGTTCGCGCTCAATGGCTGTGCTTTTCATCCTTATCCCTCAGAAGGATCCGAGGTCATGCTTTTATCAGACAATGACTGCCATTCCGCAGGAGATTCTATCGTGCATGAGAAGTTGAGAAACATTGCCAACCTCATAAAACCCCAATTTCAGGAAAAAATAGGTGATGATAACGCAGCTGCTGGTTCACTCGGACGTCCCAGGAATCCTGCGACAGCATTTCTATGGTTGCCTATTGTCCTTGCCGGATTCGCAGGGCTGGCATCCGCACCCTGGCCTCAGAGCCAGGAGTTGGCGGAGCGCATCGTTAACCAAGCTGGTGCGTCGTTAGGCTGGCCAGAGCAGATATCGACAACCAGCGGAGGCGGGCGTGTGTTCGTCTCGAATATAGAAGTTTTGGGAGGGATGTGCTCGGGAGATCGTTTCATCGAAGAGAGCTCCTCCTATGCTGAGGTCGGTGTAGGCGGCTGGGAACCGGATGTCCCTCAAATCAGCCAAGGGGAAACCCTGGAAGAAGTTACCTTTGCTGGAGGGAAGGCTTATCTCATCACCCACTTCAACGATCGCGGTGTGGTGATCTGGCAGATTCTGAAGTGGAAGATGGGAGATGTGAATTTTACAGTGATGCATTCCATCTCCTGCCCGGAAGATGGCGGTGTCATTAATGTCATGCCCTTTGCTGATGCGCTCTATGCTGCTGCGCTTGCCAATGACCTGGGAGTTTCAGGCGATCTGTGCACCAATGTCTCCTGTGTGCCTGCCTACTGTGCCAATGAAAACGAGAGTCACTCTGAGGGCACTTGCGATCCTGCTGATGGGCAATGCTACTACTTCAGCTAGGTCTGCCAGGCTGGGTGCAACCCCGATACCGGTCTGTGCAATGAGGCGCCTCCAGAGGAGCCAACGATCACGCCCACTCCCCCGGTTGAAGGTGACTTGAAGATTGTGAAACTGGTCCTTTTAAAAGCGATCCAAGGCGGTCAGTTGGCCGCCAGGAAACCAACGGCGTAATGAGTCTTTCTTAACCGTCCCGAACAGGGCCCGGCGCATGAAGTGCTCCTGACACTTTGGGTGGATGAGGTCGAGGTTGAGACAATCAGCTATCGGCTTAAACCCGTCAATCAAATCACGCCTATTGAAATGCGGACCGTCAGGACATCGTCAACTTCCATATCTCAGGAGATCGGCTTGGGGGCTATG
>MGNI01000162.1:26685-27923 GCA_001795115.1 Chloroflexi bacterium RBG_16_48_8
GGCGGATGAAAACATTCTCGATCCTGAACCAGCCAACAATCAATCAGAATTGTGCGATGTCTCTTTCACTGAAACACACTCACTGAAGTTAGTTCTCCAGCCTTGTACGAGTGATATCACCCCAGATCGCATCCAAAATTACATTGGGCAAATGCAGCCCTATTTAGGGAGCGTTTTTCCGGTTTCTGAGGTGACCGTTTTAGATATCCTTCCCTACGACATCGTCCGTGGTGATGTCGGCAAGATTGCCTGTCTGATCGATATGCCACCTGCACGGCGCATTTATAACGCCCTGGTGGATGTGGGGTATTACAGAAATGGCAGGGCGGATTATATGATCGGCTTGTCCGATCCGACGAGTGATCGAAATACAGATACGGGAGGCTTGATTATCCCGTACTTCCCTGGGGGATTAGTGCTTAGTGTGAATCATCCTTTCGTTATCGCTCATGAGTTGGGCCATCAGCTTTATCGGTTTGAAGAATATGAAATCGATCCTGTGAACCAAGGCCTCCCGCTGCCACCCAATGCGATCCTCTATCGAGCGTATGACGGCTGGATGCAGAATCATCGCTATATGGGCTTTCAAGTTATCAACATCATGGGCACGGGTCAGTTATGGCCAAACATCGACACCTGGAACGACTTATTGCGCTTTTACGCTTTGCCCTCCTCGGGCAATGGAATGTACTTTGATGGCAGAGCTCTCGCTGCGCCAGCGCTTCAGGAGGAGCAGGAGGTACAGGGGTTTATGGTGAGCGGTTCCGTCGGGAGCGATGGCAGCGTTGACATCCCCTTGGTGCTATGGCTCGATCACCAACTCGTCGAGCCGAAGTTGAAATGGGAGACCGAATATGGGCTAGAAGCCCTGGATGGAAACCGTTCCCGCCTGACCTATTTGCCATTGTACTTGGACTTCTCGCTGGCCGATCCGTTCCCCTTTTCGGTCTTGATCGAGGTTGGCCGGGGAGAGGTGAAGCGGATCAACTTGCTGCATGGGCAAGAGGTCCTCTGGTCACGTCAACCCTCAGGTAGTGCGCCCCAAATCGGAAACATTGGCCTGCAACAAGATAGCGGACCGTTGCAGGGAAAGGTCCCCGTCCAATGGCAGGCAGATGATCAAGACGGTGATGAATTGAAGTTTACGGTGCTTTACAGCCCGGACGACGGCCATCGCTGGTTGCCTCTAACGGTGGGGAAGGACGGCTCTAACTATGAGTTGGACACCGATCAGCTTC
>MGNI01000162.1:27940-30905 GCA_001795115.1 Chloroflexi bacterium RBG_16_48_8
CGGTTACGGGTGCTCGTTCACGATGGCTGGGATAGTGGGGAAGGTGAGCTGGATCAATCCTTCTCTGTAGCGGATAAGCCACCTCGGATCACGATCTCCGCTCCAGAGGAGGGGATGAGCTTGGAGAACGGTCAAACCTTCGTACTCCTGGCGACGGTCTATGACCTGGAGGACGGTGTCCTGGAGGGCGTCGGCTGGATTTCCGACCGAGACGGAGAATTGGGAGTTGGTCCTAGCCTGATCGTTTCACTTTCGCGCGGGACTCACACTATCACAGCAACCGTTGCCGAAAGCGCCAATCAATCAGTGAGTGCAAGCTTGAACCTTATTATTGGTGAAGGCGGTTCAGGTGTCGACCCCTTGATTCTGATCATGCTGGTGGCTGTCCTGCTTGTAGGGGGAGGCATCTTGTTCTTGGGGATCTTCCTTTTCATGCACGCCAATCACCGCCAAACAGCACCAGTGAGGGTCAAACAACAAAGTATGGCGCAACCCATTGCCGCATCTGAGGCAACATCGGCGGAGTTGGAGAGAGGGATGAAATATTGCATCCATTGTGAAGCCCGTCTGGATGCGGGAGTGAAATTTTGCAGCCGATGTGGCAATCAGCAATAGCACAGGACTATGGAGAGGGTGAACGATGAATTGTCCCCAATGTCATTCGCCGAATAAAGCAGAAGCTCAGTTCTATAAGGAATGTGGGCATCGATTGGCTTCCGATCCCCTCGTATTTTCGCAGGCAGGAACTGCTTCTTTGGAACCGAGCAGGACTTGAAAAGGTCAATCGCAGGGGTCAAGCTGTCTCCCTATCCTTATCACGGTAGTGGGGATTGTTGTCATCCTATGTGCACTCGCTTCCATCGGGCTCTATCTTGTGAAGGGGGATGAAGTCAAAGCTGTGCTATCAAAGCTGGGAAAACCTGCGGGGACGCCGATCGTGATCGAAATTCCCACCGATCTGCCAAGCTCTGCCACCCAACGCCTGCCGGTGAGCACAAACCCAGTGGGCACATCCACTTTGCCCGCGACTCCATCTGGTTCAGCACCTACCCAGCCATCCACGGCAGCGGTCTTGCCGACCGATACGCCCTTTCCGCAGACGGAGAGCATTATGGATGATTTCTCCTCAGATAAAGGCTGGGAGAATGTATCGACCGATTGTTACTCACCGGGGATTGCTGAAGGGGGCATATACCGCATGGAATTCTGGACTGCAGGCGACACCGATTGGGTCATTACCCTCCAGCCGTATCCTTTCAATCTGCCCATGCAAGACGTCCATGTGGCCGTCACGGGTAGTGGGATGAATGAAGCCGGCGCATATGGGTTAGTTTGCCGTTGTACAGACCGGGATAACCTCTACGGCTTCCATATCGCCAATGACGGCCGCTATTGGATATTTAAGATGGTGGAAGGAACGGGGACGACCCTGGCTAGCAAATCTCGACCCGAGATTCAAGGGGAGGTCCATCGTATTGAAATGTGGTGCATCGGGAAGACCATTAAAGCCATTGTGGATGGGATCACCTTGGAGGAAATCCAGGATGGAAGCCTGTCCGAGGGGAATGACGGTCTCTTCGCACAACCGCTTGGAGGGAGCTTGGAAGGACCATGGTCCTTCTATGCCTATTTCGATGACTTCTCCATGGAGGTTCTGCCCTGAAAGAAGGGTAGAGTGGTAAAGGTGGTGTATTCGATGCCGGCATCGTTGTCGTGATGTGAATTCAAATTGAGAATGAAGATCAAGGGGAGGATTCGGTGAAGCGGAGTATAACCCCATTTCTATTGATGATCCTTCTGGCAGCTTGCACGCCGACTGCCAAGCCAACATTGCTGGCTACCGAACATGTGCTGCAACTCGTCACTCCGGTCGTTCCTGAAGGGGCTGGTTTCTTTGACGGTTGTACGCATATGGTCGGCTATCCTCCCGAATTCACAACCGATGGCGCCGGGATCCTGTTTGAAACGCAAGATCCGCAGATCTCCTTCTATATTAACATTCGCCGTCGGACGGAGATTGAGCAAGGTCTCTCCCTTGAGGAATTGGTGTCACATGTCAGCAAAACCTATAGCAGCCAATCCCCCTCGCAGGAGCTGCGTCATGTGATGCTGACGGACTTCCTCGGCCAAGAATTGAAGGGTTTAATCACGGATATCGTAACATCCCGGGGGATGCATGTCCGCCTGTTGATCCTCGTCCGCCCGGAAACCTTGCTGATGGACATGGTTAAAGACGATGTGGTCTATGAATTGGTGGCTCAAGCGCCCGGAGGTGACTGGGTGGAATGGGAGTCTCATTTTGAGATTTTCTTTGAGAGCTTCCGTCCGATCGAATGCGGAGGGGTCTGAGAAGCTGGTATTCGGACGGTAGCAGAGGCAATTCCGGCTCACTGGTTAAGATCGATAGGGTGGAATTATCAGGCACAATGGCAGGACTGTTTTTTGAATTAACGAGAGTGAGCACTCAGGAAAACCCCCATTCAAAAGTGGAAAGGATCCTCTTCTAGAATAGACTCCTCGCAAATATTCAATCCCAATGATTTTTTGTGTTGAAACAGAATTGATATCGAGAGAGACAATGCGGCCTGGGCAAAAGAAAGCGCCTCTTCTGGTGATAATAATGATCTACAGACTATTGGATATGTTGTTTTTTCCTCAGTTTAAAATGCTAGCTGCGATCGTCCAAGTTTGCCTTCTTTGTGTATGCAACATTGATTTATTTTTCCCAAACAGGCAATACTCGTCGTGTGGCGGAGGCGATGGGGGAGACATTTGACGAAATTGGTCACGCCGTCAATGTCCTTCCTTTGGAAAAGGCAACTCCGGAGGATATAAACTCTTGTGACCTCTTAGGCATCGGGACGCCATGTTTCAATAGCAGATCGCCAACGTTGGTCTGGCAATTTCTATGGACACTTCCATCTATGGAAAATCAAAAGGCTTTCGTCTTTGCCACTTGTGGAGG
>MGNI01000162.1:30927-31923 GCA_001795115.1 Chloroflexi bacterium RBG_16_48_8
GAGATGGCCAGCATCCTTCAAAGGAAATCCGCACAGGTTATGGGGGCATTTTAATACGGGAAGAAGTGCATTATCCGGTGTCCTCTTTTTTTGGTCGTTTTTCTGGTCGTCCGAATAGGGAGAATCTTGCCGAGGTCAGGTGCTTTATCCATGCGTTGATAGCGCATATTGCTTCAAGCCGACCTGGACGCATGCCAGTCGGCAATCCGGATAAGTTAACAGCCGGGAAAGGTTTCTACGAACTATTGGCTTTGTTTAATACTGACTCCGCTGTGCGGCTATTCATGCCAAAGCCCACATTGAGATTAGAGGTGTGTAATCATTGCGGGTGATGCATAGAATCCTGCCCAATGAAAAACATTCTCTTGAATTCGTATCCCATTCTGGGGGATTATTGCATTCGTTGTTATCGCTGTTCTACAGGTTGTCCTCATAGAGCATTTCAAGTGGAGTGGAATCTTGGCAACCGCTTAGCCGAAGCGATGTATAATACACATTTTGTGCGTTGGTTTGGGGATATGAAACCGGATGAGCGAAATTACTAAAGAATGAATATTTCAGATAGAGAGGAAGTCCCCTAACCCAACAGGCTTATGCTCACACAGTAGGTGAATGGATACCATGGATCATGGTGAGCAAAATAGAAAACAATGTCTGAAGACACCTCTGCCCTAGCGAAGTCCATTACAAAAGCGGCCAGTTTGCAATCCTGCTACACGGCGTACTTGATGGTCGATCGTGATTTGGTCCATGATGCTTATCGCGCCTATGCATACTATCGCTGGATGGATGATTTCATTGATGTTATGGCAAGCACCAAATGCGAGCAGGTCTCATTTGTCGAACAGCAAAAAGATCTGATGGAACGATGTTATCGGAATGAACCGTTGAGTGAGCTAACAAAAGAAGAGCGGATTCTCGTTGAGTTGATCAGGAATGACCGGGGAGAGAACAGCAGGCTGCAGTCTTATATTCGTAATATGATGGCGATTATGG
>MGNI01000162.1:31935-34984 GCA_001795115.1 Chloroflexi bacterium RBG_16_48_8
AAAGATCGGCTGATTGGCCAAGATGAGTTGAACTGGTATTCTGATTGCCTCGGCAAGTCGGTGATGGATGCCCTCCAATATTTCATCGGCAATCGATGCATCTATCCGGCATCTGATTTCCAATATTATGCGGCGGTCGCTGCTCGTATCACCCACATGTTGCGTGATATGGTGCAAGATACAAATGCGGGTTTCTTCAATATCCCGCGTGAGTACCTCGAAGCGCACCTGCTCGATCCGGGAGATTTTGAATGCGTTCCATACAGGTCGTGGGTGCAGGAGAGGGTAAATCTGGCAAGGAAACTCTTTCAGCAGGGGAAGCGATATATCGAGAGAGTCGAAAATCTTCGTTGCCGTATTGTAGGGTATTGGTATTGTGCCCGGTTTGAAATCGTTCTTGACGCGATTGAGAGCGATGAGTATCTTCTGCGATCGGCGTATAACGAACCCACATCGTTGTCAGCGTGGATGCAGATGATGCGGCTGTTTCTGGCTGTAACACTTCGGCATATGACACGGCCAGGCAACGCTCTCTTGTGATGATTTTATAAGCTTCAACACGCATGAGAGAATCCAAGGATGGTCTGAACTCATATTTTGCGACTTTCATTCTCGTTTTAAAGGAATGGTGCTTAATATGGAAATTCCAAATGTTTTGGTTATCGGCGCAGGGATCGGGGGTATCGCTGTGGCAGCAAATCTGGCAAGACGCGGTTGTCGTGTAACCGTCGTCGAGAAAAATGACCAGCCTGGAGGTCGTTGCTCTCGTCTGATGAAGGATGGTCACTATTTTGATGTCGGTCCAACATTGTTTGTGATGCCCGAGGTGTATTTCAACGCCTTCTCAGACCTTGGGGAGAGGATAGAAGATTATCTTGATCTGCGGCGGATTGATCCAACTTACCACCTCTTTTTTGATGATGGAACCACTCTGGCTCTGACCTCTGATTTGCGAACAATGCATTCGCAATTGGAGTCCTTTGAGGCTGGCAGCTTTCAAAAATTTCTGTGCTATCTTGATGAAGGCTGTCGCCATTATCAACTTTCGTTACCTCGATTGGTTGATCGGGATTTTCGATCGCTCTTAGAATATATTCACCCCAAGAACCTTCCCCTGTTCATTCACCTGAAGGCGCTTGCCAACCACTATCCTAACGTAGGAAGATACTTTAGAGACCCGCGTTTGAAGGCGGCCTTCACCTTCCAGGATATGTATTGCGGTTTAAGCCCCTATGAAGCTGTGGCGACTTTTTCCTTGCTCTCGTATATCGAGATAGTCGACGGAGTGTGGTTTCCCATGGGGGGAATGTACAGTGTAGTGGAAGCATTGAAAAGAATTGCAGAAAATAGGGGGTGTCAATTCTTGTTCAACACAGCAGTGAAACGTATTGATATCGAAGATACTCGTGCCAAGGGGGTAACTTTAGAAGATGGGCAACGATTAGAAGCCGATGTGATCGTGGCGAATGCAGATTTGCCCTATGTTTACCTTTCCCTCTTGCCTGACACCGGGTTGGCTGCTCGGATGAAAAAGAAAAGGTACTCTTGTTCAACCATCAGCTTCTTTTGGGGCATCGATAAAACGTATGCACAACTGGCTCCCCATAATCTCTTCCTATCAGACGACTACAAAGAAAACTTCGATAGCATCATCAAGGACCTGACTATGCCGGAAAATCCCAGTATATATGTACATGCGCCCGCCAGGATAGATCCTTCGCGCGCTCCAGCCGGACAGGACAGCATCATCGCCATTGTCCCTGTGGGTCATCTGGATGAGGGATCAGGGCAGGATTGGGATGAGATCCGGAACCGAGCGCGGCAAGCCGTGTTCCACCATCTCACACAGATTGGCATTCGCGATCTTGATAGGCACCTAAAATTTGAAATCTGCGTTGCGCCTCAAGACTGGCAAAGAAGATTCAATCTAATAAGGGGAGCTACTCACGGATTATCCCACACCCGTACACAGATGTTTTACTTCCGACCCAGGAATCGGCACCATCGCTATCGCAATTTATTTTTTGTCGGTGCAAGCACACACCCTGGCACAGGTATCCCTTGCGTCCTCATTTCGGCGCGTTTGGCAGCGGAACGAATCCTTCAAGATCGATAAACGATCGGATAACGGTTTAATTTCTCACAGAACACTGAATTCCTGCAAGCAGGTGATCCCACTCCATATCCGGTCAATATGCCCAAGTCATGTAAGTTCGTGTGGAAGGAGAATGTATCATAATCTCAGGGAAGGTGAAAAAAAAGTCCTCGCTGCATCCCATCGGAAGCCTCAGTGAGGACAACAGTGGGCGCGGAGGGACTCGAACCCCAAGCCTTCGTAAGAAAGCCCGGGGATGTGAAATGAAAAACCACCCCGACGTACAGGATGGTTGTAATAGTGGGCGCGGAGGGACTCGAACCCACGACCTCACGGATGTGAACCGTGCGCTCTAACCAACTGAGCTACGCGCCCTGATGTGGGGATTATAGTCGAATGGGTGAAAGCCGACAAGATTCATCCTGTGTCTTGATGGATGATGGAATGGGGATAATAAAAACAATGATAGGGGAACACCGACCAGCAGTCCATCAGCGCGGTTTCGTCATTCGTGAATAGGGGTCAATACTTCAACGGTATCTCTGCACGCAAATCCGGATACGCATTTAGACCCTACGGGCAGAAAGAGGTAAACTAAACCCATCCCTAAATCCCTTCCCTCAAGGGAAGGGACTTTAAATCCCCTCCCTTTAGGGAGGGGTTGGGGTGGGTGGAGGGGTTGGGGTGGGTGGAGGGGCATAAATGAAAAAGCCACACCATGTCGAAAGATAAAATCATCACCGGCCAGCACATATCTCCGGTACTCTACGCAAAGGCAAGGGAACTGCGCCAAAACATGACACCTGCCGAGGCCATCCTCTGGCAACGCCTGCGCGCAGGCCGTCTGCAAGGTTATCACTTCCGCCGTCAGCAGGTGATTGACCGGTTCATTGTGGATTTTTATTGTCACAAAACCGGCCTGGTAGTCGAGGTAGACGGAGGAGTTGCCCTGGA
>MGNI01000162.1:34991-35864 GCA_001795115.1 Chloroflexi bacterium RBG_16_48_8
GAATACGATCAAGAGCGTGATTTATCCTTGCAGGACCGAGGCCTTAAAGTCCTGGGCTTTACTAACATGGACGTGGAACACAACCTGGAAGCCGTTTTGAACCTCATTTTGGAGACTTGCCAGCAGCAGGAGGCAGGAGGCGAGGTGGATGACTGAATCATGTCTCAAATCGGTGCGGTACAGTAGCCAACTATCTGCTATGCCACTGAAGTCTGCGGGAAACCCCTTTCTTGGCAAGAAACTCTTCACCCTCATCTCGGATCTTTGAAAGTATTTGGTCCGTATTTGCCAAGCTTGAGGAAAATTTGGAGGCCTGATTGTACCTGCGTGGGGTTATGGAAAGTCCTTGCTCCGGAGGAATTGCAGGACCGTAAAGCCCACCCATGCTGACAGAATTGAGAGGGGAATGTCTGCCATGTCACTGTAACTTTTCTTCCACAACGGAACGTATTGCATCCGCTTGGATGTCGAATGTTTTATCAACGGCATTGCAGTGATCTCAGTTGAGACCAAAGCCGTCATTAGACTCAAAGGGATCGCCGAAGCCCTCGACCAGGTGTGATGATACTCTGTCATTGAGATAGATGATTGGTTGATGATGTCCCATAACCGGTAATGGGTTTTGATCCCTACATACAGAATGCTATAATCCTCATCTGAGATCATCGTTTCTTCTCTCAGGAGCCCCCTATGATTGAGTTGAACATCCCTGGACAAGGTGTGATTCAGATCGACTACCTGGTATCGGATGTCAATGGCACGTTGGCATTGAATGGCAATTTGATAGAGGGTGTGGCGGATGCGATTTTACGCCTCTCAGATCGAGTCCGAATCCATCTGCTTACGGCGGACACACACGGGCGTCAAGGAGTC
>MGNI01000163.1:0-713 GCA_001795115.1 Chloroflexi bacterium RBG_16_48_8
GATCAAGTTCTCTATACGGGGGAACTGCAATTAGAAGAGCCAGCAAAATATTAGCCCATGCTTACCATTCTGGTTGTGCTGTCGTGTGCCCTGATCTGGATCTGGGATTGTGCGCTCGCCAGATGTGCGGCAGTAGGGCTTCATCCTCAGTGCTTGAAGAACTACCCTCGGTAGGCCAACATACACCCATTGGCGCAATCATGTGGTTATCACTAGTTACCTTCCGAAAACGTCAGCGAATTTGAAACAGTCCTGGTTCCTTTCAGGGATCATCCTTTTCCAGTGAGAAAGAGAAAACCAGGTATCGAAGTTTTGGAAAAGCTTAGCGGTCTGCATTTCGTCTGGACGGATGGAAATCGAGAGCTTTGTAGGGTGGGCTCAAGATCCCCAGGTCGTGGGTTCGAATCCTGTATTACCACCCTGAACAACAAAAAGTACCCTCCCAAGGTTATTGAGAGGCAAGTTTTGTCCGATTCATGTTCGTTCTGGCCGAGTTTTCACACAGGGATCTATCGTGGATGAGCCCTGGAAGTTGAAGCAGGGAAGACTATGGTCCCCTGGGTCGGAGATTCGAATCATAAAATGATGGACAGGTAAAAAAAGAAGAAGACACCCGGCTGGGTGTCCTTTTCTACTTTCAGGTAGCGGGGCTCAGATTCGAACTGAGGACCTTCAGGTTATGAGCCTGACGAGCTGCCACTGCTCCACCCCGC
>MGNI01000163.1:736-11657 GCA_001795115.1 Chloroflexi bacterium RBG_16_48_8
AGGATTATAACACAGTGCTTTTAAGACCGTCAAGAAAAGGCTCCGCATGGATGCACTCCGTAGGCTGTTGCATCTTGTACTCCCGGGGTGAGAGTTGGGGTGGTGTCCCTACCTCAACACCAAAAGGTTTATGCAACATCAGATGAAATACACCCCTCCGCATGGGAGTTATCAGTAAATTGCAACCATTATCACAAGGGAAGTGAGAAGGAATTGTATAATGACTGCAGAACAACACAACCCATTTAGATTAGGTTCGTATTAGGAAGGATCCCAACAATGAAGAGAAAATCTGATCTGATTATTTCCCGATGAGCAATTTTAACCAGACTTCGAGGTTATTTAAAACGGGGGGTTCTGGTTCAGCTGGAAGTCCAGAATCGTCTTCCTCATCCTCAGGTCCAATTAAGATGACTAGCACCTCTCCCTCTCGGACCCTCTTAGCTTCTTGATGAGCCCAGCGCTCAACATATTCTTCCGTGTTGGCGATCGCAATTTCATTCTCAAGGGAAGCATTCTCTTCTTCCAACCTTTCCAATTCAGCCTCAAGCAGGGTTGTTTCATCATCCAGACGACGCGTATCCGCCATCCTCTGGTTTAGATCCCCCAAGACAAGGGCTCCTAACACCAAGAGGACGAAAAGCCAAAGACGTGGAAAGGTAGATTTTTGCTCTTTATCCTTTGACATCACAATTACGCTTCAATCCTATGCCAAAAATGATATCCAGTAACGACCCGCATATGAACCAAATCCATACCATATTACCTGAGACATCGCCAAGAGACAAGCAACTTTTCCCAACATTTCTGAATAAAACTAGTGAACTCAATCACAATAACACGTAAAGATTTTTTCAAAGAAATCCTTGTTATCTGAGATAGGTTGCAGTTATCATGCCGTAAAAAGAAAACCCCTGATGGGGTTTGAGTGCCGAAGGGGGGATTTGAACCCCCACAAGCGTAATGCTCACTGCGCCCTGAACGCAGCGCGTCTGCCAATTCCGCCACTTCGGCGTAAGAAGTATTCTAACTGAAGTCCTGCTCTTGTCAACGCTTCCTGACTCATAGGGCTGTATTCTATTGGATATTGCTTACTTCCATTGATGTTGAGGCGGAGGGTGGTGTGGTGCGAACTGCTCCAATTCAACCACAACCGAATTCCTAAGGTTTTTTCTTTATCCCCTGAAAGTCATCATGCCTCTATGGCCTTTTCGGCCTCATCCAACTTGAGGCTGATCACCTGGCTGGCTGAATCCGCTCCCATCGTCACGCCATAAATCACTTCAGCAACCTGAACCGTCTGGCGATTATGTGTGATAAGCACAAATTGCGTATTTCCACTGAGCTCTTCTAGCATCTCCCTAAACCGGAATACATTGGCATCGTCCAGCATGGCATCGACTTCATCCATCACGCAAAAAGGTGTAGGAGACACCTTCATGAGCGCGAAAATCAGTGCGCTAGCAGTCAAACTGCGCTCACCGCCCGAAAGCACTGCCAGTCCTTGCTCTCTCCTTCCTGGCAAACGCGCCTCAATGTCGATCCCCGTTCCTATAAGATCATCGGGATCCGTTAGAGACAAACGCGCAGCTCCCCCTCCGAACAAGCGTTTGAATGCCTCTCGAAATTCAACAGCCACTGCGTCAAAAGTCTTCCGAAATTCCCGCTCCATGAGGAGATCTAATTCAGCAATCACCTTCTGAATCTGTACTTCAGCCTGTTGGGCGTCTTCTAACTGCGTCGTGAGGAATTCCACCCTGGATCTCACAGTCTCATATTCTCTCATCGCCTCCGGGTTGACCACACCGATACGTCTCAATTGAGACCTGAGACGATTTACATCTCTCTCGCTCCCCTCAAGTAGTTGCTCTACCTTCGGAAGATGTTCAACATAACCCTCCAAAGGGAGCGGGTCCTGTTCTTGAATCCCTTCCTCATCATACTCGTAAGTGACAAGACCAAAATCATCTTCTATTCGCCGCTTTAAGGAGGATAATTCCTCATCAAGCCTGGCCAAATCGATTTGGGCTTGCGAATGGGTGCGCTCAGCATTGCGCAAACTCGCTCTTGTTTGATTCTCACTGGTCTCCAAGCTGATATGTGCGTTTTCTGCTTCTGTCAACGCCCGTTCCTCAGGCTGAATTTTCGATTCTAAATCACTGATCAGCCTTTCCAAGCAAGCCAATTCAGTTTCTACTTGGGCGGATTGATTACTCGTGAACGACATTTCCATTTGGGTGGAAATAATGCGATCCTTCCGCAGTTCCAGATCCCTTACAATCACATCCAACTGGTCTTTGAGTTCTTTATGACGTCCTTCCAAATCTTCTAAGGATTGGCGAGCCATCTCAAGGCGTGCACCTTCTTGCACCTTGGCCAATCCGGGTTGGCTCTTTTGAACCTCCCCTATGGCTCTTTGGAGTACCTGCTCAAGATCGAATCTCATCCCGTCGATATCCGCGGCCTCGCTTCTCATGGATGAGAGTCTCTCCTCGATATCCTTTTTCTGTATCGCAAGATCATGGATTTCGAGACGGTATGCTTCCAGAGTCCGCTCATTTGCTCGCTTCTCAAATCCGAGCTTCTCGACTTGTAAAAGCGCTCGCTGCAATTCCTGTTGGTTCTGTTTGAGATGCTCTACAAGCTGAGCCTGGCGATCTGCTGAATCGTTTTCATCTTTTTCCAGGCGCTTGACAGCTTCGTGAAGCTTTTTCAAGTTGGTTTGTACCTGCGAGAGTTCACCTTGAATTGCCCTTAAAGAAGGTAATTCTTTCAAGACTTCTGTATAAGCACCTAAAACGACCATACCGGTTGGGTAGAAGATATCACCAGAGAGCGTCACGATCCGTACATCCGATGATAGATTCTGAAGGTTGCGAAGAGCAGCATCTCGGTCCTTGACGACCAGGGTGCGTCCAAGGAGCAGGTTAAGAATGGGATGATAAGCCTCTGGAGCTTCTACAAATTCCAGAGCGTTGCCCAGGTAGCCTGCATCCTTTAACTGAATTGCTCTCGACGGCTTTTCCATAACCGCAATGGGCACCAAGGAGGTTTTATTGTGGGCTTTCTTTTCCATAAGTTCCAAGACCGCTTTTTCGACATCCTCAAAAGATTTGAAGATCAAGGCCGCTTTGAAATCCCCCAGTGCAGCTGATACCGCAACCTCAACCTCAGACTCTACCTGCAGCTTATCCCACAATCTTCCTGCCAAACCTGTTAGGCGACCCTGTTTCAACCCATCCAGAATAGCCTCGACAACGGCGACAGGCTGTTCTCCCCTTTGCGTTATCAGTTCCAACTGGGCTTTGAGGGCTGCTTCTTTATTTTCCAGTTTTGATCGTTGAGAAGTGAGCGAATCTTTATTGCTTCGCAGGGAATCTAAATGATTGTTGGCAACATCCAACTTATTTTCAAGGAGGGCTTGTTCCTTTTGGGCTTGTTCCTGTAAAGAGGACGCACCCTCTTGCTCCTCAAGTATTCGAGCGTACTCCTTCTCAGCCGTTTGTATTCTGGCAAGGAGGTCTTCCTGTCTCGCGGATAATCTGGAGACCTGATCGGATAATTGATCCATCTTTGATGATTTAGCAGCATATTCAGTCGTTGTCTTCTCAATCTCTTCCCTTAGATGGTTCACACTGCTCCAATAGGCTACTTTGGGTACCCCATCTCCCTCACCCACCTGTTCCAATTGAGACAGATAGCCTCCAATCTCATTAACCTCGGCACGTTTACGATCCATTTCCTGCTCAATTTCGAGAATACGTGTGGTCAGAGCTGACTCCGCTTGTCCCAGGGCGATGACTTCTGCGTTTAATGTTCCTTCCTGGTCTGTCAACCAACGATTTCGTTCTATTGATACAGCCAAAGACTTGCCTACTTGCTCTCGTGCTCGAAAGAGATCAGAAATCTCTTGTGACCATTGGTGAAGACAGGTGCGATGGGAATCTATTCGGCTTCGTGTTTCGTTAAGGGCACGCTCTACATCAACTTGTTCCTGCCGCAATTCATTTCTTTCATTTTCACATTGTTCCGCCTGCCGTCTCGCTTTTATGGCACTCCCTTGAAGTTGGTACCAATGATAGCCATACCATACTCGCATGGCTGCCAGCAAATCTTCGCGGACTTGATGGTAATCCTGAGCGAGTTTAGCCTGCCGCTCCAAACTTCTCAAGCGCGGTCTTAGCTCGGTGATAATGTCTTGAACACGCTCCAGATTCCGTCGAGTTGCCTCCAGCCGACGAAGGGCTTCGCTTTTCCGATTTCGGTAAAGTCCGATGCCTGCGGCCTCTTCGAACAATCGACGGCGTTCTTCTGGATTAAGGGAGAGGGCCGCATCAACCAGTCCTTGGCCAATAATCGTATACGTTCTTTGCCCTAGACCACATTGTGCCAGCAACTCTGTAACATCCTTGAGGCGCACCTTCTGACCATTGAGGAAGTATTCGTTCACCCCATCTCGATAGGCTCTACGACTGATGGTTACTTCCGTGAAGTCGATGGGAAGCCATCCATCTTTATTATCGAAAGTGATCGAGGCACTGGCCATGCTAGCCCGGGAGCGGGTCTCGGAACCGCTGAAGATCATATCCTCGGTTTTTTTGCCTCTCAACAACGTGTAAGCTTGTTCTCCCAACACCCATCTGATGGAGTCAGCGATGTTGGATTTTCCTGATCCATTCGGACCTACAAATGCCGTAATAGTGGGGGCGAATTCAAAGGTGTTCTTATTGACGAAGGTCTTGTACCCCTGCAGCTCAAGAGATCTTAATCGAGGTGTTGTTCTAACCGACTGTTTCAAGGAATCACTGATCCTTTTCTGCGAAATGTTAACGAATTTTGCTTAACAGATTCTTTGCTGCTTCTTGCGCGGCTTCTTGTTTACTTCGACCTTGTCCTTGTCCTCTCAATTCCTGGCCAACTTTGACTTCAACCAGGAATTCACGCTGGTGATCGGGGCCAAATGAATCGACTGTCTCATATTGAGGTGTAACGCCTATTTCGGCTTGAGCCCAAATCTGCAATTGGCTTCTGGGATCCAGTAGAGACTCATCCTCAAGTGCAGTATTGGCAGCTTTTAAGAGGCGGGGTTCGAGAAAACGAAAAACTTCCTCTAAACCTACATCCAAGTACATGGCACCGATCACGGCTTCGAAAGCGTCACAAAGTAAAGCCTCTCGATCTCTTCCTCCCGAGGCCTGTTCACCTCGGCCAAGGCGCAGCTCTTGCCCCAAATCCAATTCCCTGGCAAAATCAGCCAACTGCTCTGTACGCACAAGGGAAGATCGCAAACGTGTAAGTCCCCCCTCATCCATCTCCGGATAGCGATTGTATAGCCACGCAGCGGCGATAAAATCCAAAGCGGCATCCCCCAGGAACTCGAGGCGTTCATTATCTTCGATGGTTTCTGGGTGTTCATTGATATAAGAACGGTGGGTTAATGCGCGCTGCAACAAGCTGGGATTTAAAAGATCAAGCCCAACTCGCTGGGCGAATTCCTCCAGCGACAATGACCTGCTCCTTTATCGAGAACTTGGGGAACGCAGACAACTCAAGTCGACCTGAGTTGTCTGCGTGCCACCAGTTCGATGATATCTTCCAATAGCTCGAGTGGAATTCTAACCCGAGAAGGCTCGAAATGCCAGGACAGCATTTTGTCCACCAAATCCAAATGCGTTATTAAGGGCGGTCTTTACTGTAGCTTGGCGAGCTTCATTGGGTACATAATCCAAGTCACAAAGAGGATCTGGATTCTGGAGATGAATCGTGGGAGGTAAGATACTATTCTGGATA
Organism: Chloroflexi bacterium RBG_16_48_8; assembly: GCA_001795115.1. Lineage (GTDB taxonomy): Bacteria > Chloroflexota > Anaerolineae > Anaerolineales > E44-bin32 > MGNI01. Next base: position 6,527 of record MGNI01000163.1, read on the forward strand.
GCGAGAATGCAGAAAATGGATTCCAATGCTCCTGTGGCTCCTATCATGTGTCCGGTCATGGATTTTGTTGATGAAACTGGAACCCGGTAAGCATGATCCCCAAAAGCCAATTTTATAGCACGAGTCTCCGAAATATCATTCAATTCCGTCCCGGTGCCATGAGCATTCACATAATCAACATCTGCGGGATTCAACCCAGCCATCTCCAACGCTAGTAAGATGGCTTCCCCGGCTCCAGAGCCATCTTCCGCTGGCGCAGTCACATGGAAGGCATCCACAGTAGATCCATAACCGATCAACTCTGCAAAAATTCTAGCATCACGCGCTTTGGCATGTTCCAAGCTTTCCAATATTAGAATAGCTGCTCCTTCTGCCATCACAAACCCATCCCGGTCTCGATCAAATGGTGAAGGCGTCAAATGATAGTCTTCATTTCGGCGAGAAAGAGCACCCAATCGATCGAAAACGCTGATCCCAGTCCTATTGATGGTCGCCTCCGACCCGCCTGTAATAGCGACATCGACCCTATTGAATTGGATCAGCAAAGCAGCTTGCCCAATGGCATCATTGGCAGAGGCACAAGCAGAGGCAATGGAAAAACAAGGTCCTTTGATACCTTTCTCAATGGCGATCAATCCCGCAGCACCATTGGCCATGAACATGGGTGTCATAAAGGGGCTGATTCTCCTGGGTCCATCCTCAATCAAAGTGGTCACAGTCTCTTGGATTGCATCTAATCCACCAACTGCAGAGGAAACAATGGCGGCAATACGGCTTGGATTTTCCTTCTCAACCTCTAGCCCTGATTGGTGGAATGCTTCTCTGCAGGCAGCAATAGCAAATTGCTGGAATCGATCCACACGCCGGGCTTGTTTTGCATCTAAATAGTCCGTGGGTTGAAAATCTTTGACCTCACAGGCAATTTGGGTCAGGAGATCGGAAGTATCGCAGTGGGTTACCGGACCAACCCCAGAAACACCATTGAGGATATTTTCCCAAGTTTCAGATACTGTCTTTCCAAGGGGGTTAACGGTTCCCATCCCCGTAATCACCACTCGACGCGTCATACTATCCCTCCTCTGTATAACTGACTAATGACATCCTATTGGTCCTTACAAATACCTCTATGCAATACGTGGATTGTAGGATTTCAAGCCTGTAGCTGTAAGAATAACGACGATCGGGTCTTGGAGATGATCCCAAAGGTTCATCATGCCAGGCCAGACCACCGCAGATGTAGGTTCGATATAAAAGCCTCTTCGCCCCATTTCCTTCCAACCTGTAAGGATTTCATCCTCTGCCACTGCAATTACATCGCCCTGTGAATTTCTTATAGATGCTATAACACCTTCAGAGCGTAAAGGGTTCAAGATACGGATTCCCTCAGCGATGGTTTCCCCTTCACTCCTAGATGATAACCCCGACTTGACCCCTTTAAATTCCGCCCAGATGGGTGCACAAGCTTTTGACTGGACAGCTATCAATCGGGGCTTTTCATGGATTTCATCCGCATTCAGGAGTGCTTGAAAGCCTTGAGCTAATCCGAGGAGAAGAGAACCCTGTCCTGCAGGCGTGATGACCGAGCCTGGCCTCCCGCCTAGTTGTTCTACGATTTCGTAGGCCACGGTCGCCATGCCTGCGATACCGTGCGGGAGATAAGCATGGCTGGCATAGATAGCCCCCTTGTCAACCGCCTCCAGCACAGCCTGGGTGGCAGCGTAACGTGGGCCAGGGACCGGGATCACCTCTGCCCCATAGACTTCCATCTGGTACCGTTTAGGTCCAGAGGTAGAGTCGGGGATAAAAATTCTTGCATGGATACCGGCATGAGCAGCATAAGCCGCAAAGGAGGCACCTGCGTTCCCCGATGAATCTTCGACCGCGGTCGTAACCCCGGCATGTTTCATGGCGCTCACGAGGATGGCTGTCCCTCGATCTTTGAAGGAGCCTGTGGGATTGAGGTGTTCGCATTTAAAGTGTATTCGTCGTCCCATGAGCTCGGTTTCAACCAATGGGGTATTGCCCTCCCCGAGGGTTATCAATTCCGCATCAGACGGAAAGGGAATGGACGTTAGAAATCGACTGAGTCCGACACCTCGCTTATCTACCGATCTGGGATCGTAGATCAAATCTTGGCTAAACTCAAAAATTGATTCGCATTGAGGACAGCGAAAGGGGAACCCTTCTCCAGGAAAGGGACTTCCACATCCACTGCACCGAAATGGCCATTGCCATTTTCTCAAGGATGCCAACTTCACCACTCCTTCATATCCCCCCGTCTTCTTGATCTGTCAGATACTCCCCTTCAACCCACTCTTCCCCAGTGGGATCGATCTCTTTCTTCCAAACAGGGACCATTTCCTTCAAACGAATAATACCGTATCTGGCGGCCTCAAATACGCCTGTATCACGATGCGAAGCAGAACATGCAACCACGACCGTGGGAGTCCCTGGGGCTAAATAGCCAACACGTTGAATGATCGCGATCCCCTCTACGGAAGTCCAACGCTTGGTAATTTCAACTGCAACCTGCCTAAAATTTTCTTCCGCCATAGGTTGAAAGGCTTCGTACTCCAGTTGGGCCGTTTCATGCTTTTCATCGCGAGCAGTCCCACCTCTGACCATGCCGGTAAAAATACAGGCTGCACCTATTTCTGGATGGATGATCCATTCCAGGATGACATTCAGATCTAGAGGCTCCTCGGTAATTCGCACGATAATGGAGGGATCATCCCTCCCACCGCTGATAGGGGGGAAAATGGCAATCTCATCCCCCTCTTTAATCTGGTCTTCAGAAAAAGCGAATTCCCTGTTGATGGTAAAAACGGCTGTAGGCAGCCCACGCTCGATGGAGGGGTGAATCTTCGCCAGGTGAGCCTGGAGCTCTGCAATGGTTGTCCCTTCTGGAAGGAGTATCCCTTCCTCATGGACGCCAGCTAAATCCCTGAAGGTTGCAAAATAGAGCAATCTAACTTTCATGATACCCTTATTCCGAGAGGAAATCACCACTGACACCACCCTGCTTTTCAACGGAACGAAGCTCTGCAATTCTGGCACTTTTCTCCACGGCTTTGATCATGTCAGCGATGGTCAAGGCAGCGATGGAGACAGCGGTTAAGGCCTCCATTTCGACCCCAGTCTGGCTTTCTGTTTTTGCACAGGTGGTGATTTCAACACCAGATGGTTCTTCCAAAAAATCTCCCTTGGGAAGATCGCCTGCCTTTGCTAATCTCAAGATTGTTTCTGAGAAAAGGACCCTGCCCTTGGCATTGGCGCTAGGTTCTGTCTCAGGTTTATCACGAATGCCCACCATTAGTACACGACCAGTATTGTCAATATGAGACCGTTTTTCATTCAGACAGTAATTATACCTGTCTACGTTTTCGACCTACAAGCATGGAACGGACAGGTTTCTGGAAATGTCGTATCAGACACTCATGCGTGAGTGCTGTGATTGTGGAATGCGATATGTGCCTCACCTTAAGAAGGTCACTCAGCCAAAAGTAACCGGCATATGTATAAACCGAGTCAAGCTCTGGGCAACGGTAAAGGAGAATTAAACCTAATAACAACCTGACTTCGATCTTAAGGAATGAAGCCCAACCTAGGGCAAGGCCGGGCTCCATTCGGACGGGTGGGTGGTGCAATTAGCTATTCGGAATACAAACATGAAGCGAGGATTTGCAATGCTGTCTCCCGATCAAGCTCCATCTCTGCGAGTGCTTTCTCAATGTGAATACCAAGTTCTTTTTCTGCAAGCTCGAAATATTTATCTGACCATTTCTCCCCGCCCTCGACGGGTATTTTTTCTGCAACTTTGGCGCAGACAGCTAGAATCTGTTCCATGGTTACAGGATCCTCAGCTCCAAATATGCCATTACCGTAACCAACCATTAGATTCTCCTGCAATGCCAATGCAGCCCAGTTGTTCTGGTATGTCCCTACCGCTGTATCTGCGAAGGCTTGATGATCAATGTTGGCTGCCTGGAAATCTGCGCCAAGCTGGGAGCGAGAGAGTACTACAGCCAGTTGACTTCGAGTGATCTGTTCACTGCCACGGAAAAGGCCGTTCCCCACGCCAGAGATGTAACCATCGCTGGCCAATCGGTTGATACCGAAGTTCTCTGAAACTTCCTCGAGATCCGAGAATTCCCAATCTGTCCCTTCTGGCATGGTCACATCCGGGATCTCCATCCCGAAGGGATTCTCGCCCTCGGCACAGACAGGTAAATCCGCAACTTCAGGGGGAAGAACGATGGGCAACTCAGCAATCTTAGCTGGAAGGCAGACGAGCATGTCAACAATCTCCGCCGGTACTTCCACGGGTGATTGTCCCACTTCGCAGGTGGGAAGATCCCAGGTCTCAGGAATTTCTACATCGAAGGGTAGATTGAAACCGGAGAGATCGGAGGGAATGCATACCAGCCAATCTGGAGCCGTTTCAGGCAGGGTGAAGGTGAAGGGTTCTTCGCCCACTGCACAGACATGAAGGCCATCTGGCAACGTGATGTCATCCAGTGTGAGACCACCTGGCAAACGGATGTCTGCGGGTACGCAGTTGATCTTCTCTGCAAGCTCATCGGGCAGGTTAATGGGAGATTCACCAGGGCCGCAGGTATCGAGCCCTTCCGGAAGGGTAACATCGCCCAGCGTCAACCCACCAGGTAGGCTGATTTTAAAACCTTCTGGAATACAAACCAGCCACTCAGGCAGATCTTCCAAATCAATCGGCGATTCCCCTTCTTCACAGTAATCCAGACCTTCTGGCAATGTCATGCCTTCAGGTAACGTGATGCCTTGAGGAATACAATTCAGCTTAGATAGAAGATTGCCCCCGCCGGAAAAATCTCCTGCAAACTCACCATTAAATTCTCCCGGGAAAATGGAGAATTCTCCTTCCCATTCCCCTGCGGTACCCGAAAAATCAGGGGGGAGATCACCTTCTCCTGCTAAGACCACCATGGTGCCAATGGTCAACAGGGCAACCAAGGTTACGATTAATCCGTAGCTCATTCTCTTGTTCATCGAAAATACTCCTTTCCACATCATCGATAAGTTTCTTTGGACACGGTTTTTCATAAATTCGATTGCGTTTTTAAGTGGAAAATTCCTTAATTCATGTCATTCCACT
>MGNI01000163.1:11664-11936 GCA_001795115.1 Chloroflexi bacterium RBG_16_48_8
CAACAAATGCGGTTGACGCTCGTGCCCTCCATCCAGTGACCATTACGAAATGAGGCACGATTCATTACGTAAATCCGCTAGTACACTTGTACTAATCCAACATTCACAACCTTTCTCCATCCCACTCCAGCGAGGCCTCAGGATTAGATTAAAGGTATCGACTGGAACAAACACTTCTCTTGTCCGTATCTCCGGACAAAACCATCCGAGCGAAGAAGGCTGAATGGGTGCGTTCCATTTGGGGGGGCAAGAAACTTGCACCGAGGGACATC
>MGNI01000163.1:11946-14864 GCA_001795115.1 Chloroflexi bacterium RBG_16_48_8
GAATGAGGCGATGTCTCTCACAGCAAAAGAGTTGGAAGGACTTCTTAGCGGGGAAACGAGGGCGATCATCAAGAAGCTTTTGGCGGATAGGAAGCCAGCAGGAGAGATGAACATTACCGATATTGAGCAACTCGTCTTGCGGGCAGGAGAACAGTTCGAGGTAATGCTGACGGAGGCATTGATCGAAGCGGAAGAGGCAGAGCGGAAAGGGGAGGGGCCAAGCTGTCCGGAATGCAACGGCAAGATGCGCCACCGGGGGTATCGGGAGAGGAAGTTGGTGACACAGACGGGCGAGGTCAGTGTGCGACGACGCTACTACCGCTGTCCAGATTGTGGCAGAGGGATTTTTCCCCCTCTGGATAGGCAGCTAGGTTTGATAGAGAGTGTCTACAGCCCGGGGATGGCAAAAGACATGGTTTGGCTAGGGGGCTTAGTGCCCTACGATCAGGCGGTTCAGGTCCTTGAGCGCATTGGACATCGCTCGGTTCCAAGGACAAGCATCTGGAGAGAGAATCAGACGCATGGTGAGCGGATGAAAACCTATCTGGAGCGGGAACAAGGTCGTGTGAAACCAGAGCGGGTGGTACTGCCACCGCCCGGGCAAGATCATGAGCGACCCATAGGGATCAGTATGGATGGCGGGATGGTGAACATCAATGGCGAAGGGTGGAAGGAGATCAAGGTTGGAGCGGTCTTTGATGTGGACAAGCGCGAGGAAGAAGATCCAATCACTGGGGAATGGGTTGCTCAAGCTATTGGGGTGAATGTGGAATATGCCGCAGTCTTAGGTTCGGTAGAAGACTTTGCGCCAGCCTTATGGCGGCTCGCAGTAGAGCGAGAGGTGCCACAAGCTGCCAAAACCAGCGTGACGGCGGACGGTGCAGGATGGATCTGGAATGTGGCGGCGGATTACTTCCCAGACAGTGTGTAGATTGTGGATTGGTACCACGCTTGCGAGCACTTGGCCGAGGCTTCTACTGCGCTCTACCAGGAAGAAGAGAAGTCGAAAAGGTGGTTCAAGGAGCAGCAAACCAACCTGTTCCTGGGTAAGGTGCATGCAATCACAGGCCCTCTGGATCAACGTGATCTTTCAGACCAATCGCGGTACTTCCACACCCATAAGCGCAGGATGTGCTACCAGGAGTTTCGGGAGGAAGGGTATCCGATCGGGTCGGGGACAGTAGAAAGCGGCATTAAGCGGTTCAAGAGCCGGCTCACAGGGTCCGGCATGCGCTGGTCGAGGCAGGGAACTGAGAGAATGCTGGTTATCCGTGGAGCTGTGATGGCAGATACTTTCGATGCATTGTGGGAGGTTGCTTAGACTGCTGCCCCCCAAGTTGGAATGCACCCGATGCCCGCTACCTCCGGCAAGGTATCGGTGCGCGGGGTGGAAATCACCAACCTACCCGCCCATCGAATCGCCCGCGGCGGTGTGGCGCGTACCTTCCAAACGATTCGCCTCTTTGGGGAGTTGACTGTTATTGAGAATGCCGAGGTTGCAGCCGTGGGCGTTGGCACTACACGGCGTGAGGCGCGTCGGCGCGCCATTGCTGCATTAGCAGAAATGGGCCTCGAGCCGTGGGCGAACTCCCAGTCCAGCACCCTGCCTTATGGCCTCGAGCGCCGCCTGGAGGTTGCGCGCGCCCTGGCAATGGAACCGACCTTCGTGCTCCTGGATGAACCTGGCGCTGGCCTGAACGAAGAAGAAAGCAATGACCTGCTCAAGGTGCTGGGGCGAATCCGCCAGCAGCACAACCTGGGAATGCTGGTGGTCGAGCATGACATGCGTCTGATCATGCGCCTGTGCGATCGGCTACATGTGCTCCACTCGGGCAGGACCATTGGTGAGGGCACGCCGGCTGAGGTGCGCGTAAATCCGGCAGTGATCGAGGCCTATCTGGGCCGCTCGGAAAGGGAAGACTGACCGTGCTGCGTGTTGAAGACCTGCATGTGCGCTACGGAGCAATCGCCGCATTGCGCGGCGTATCATTGACAGTCCAGCAAGGCGAACTGGTCGCTTTGATCGGCGTCAATGGCGCTGGAAAAACGACCACTTTGTCAGCCATCTCAGGCGTTCTCAAACCAGCCTCCGGTTTGATCACTTTCCGTGATCAGACGCTCATCGGCAAATCGCCCGAGATAATCCTGCGCATGGGTATCGCCATGGTGCCGGAAGGGCGAGATATCTTCCCCAGCTTGACTGTGGAGGAGAACCTGCGCCTGGGCGCTTTCAGCCGGCGCAATCGGGCGGAATACCGCAACGATCTAAAAGAGATCTTTGCATTGTTCCCGATCCTGGAGGAGCGTCTGCATCAGATGGGAGGCACCCTATCCGGGGGGGAGCAGCAGCAGCTAGCTATCGCCCGTTCCTTGATGGCCCATCCGCAACTACTCATGCTGGACGAGCCCTCGTTAGGTTTGGCGCCGACGCTTGTGGAACAGATTTTCAAGTTGATTGCTACACTGCAGGCGCGTGGCGTTACCATTCTGCTGGTCGAGCAGAATGTGGACCGAACGCTTGAGATCGCCGATCGGGTCTATTTGTTAAATACCGGCCGGGTCGAGCTGGAGGGAAGCCCGGAGCAGTTGAAATCTAAGGCCTCTATACGGGAAGTATATTTAGGTGAGGGCTAAGACGATCCGAGGTGAGCCTTGATCACGTTTGAATTTCTCATCAGCGCTATCAGCCTAGGCAGCTTGTATGCCCTCCTTGCTCTTGGTCTGGTGATCATCTACGGCATCCTCAAAATGGTCAACTTCGCCTATGGTGAACTGATTATGTTTGGCGGATATGTGCTCTTTATGGTTGGGTCGCAAACCAACCTGCCCTGGCTGGTCGTGGCCATCGCGGCTGTATTGGGTGCGATGGCGATGAGCTACTTGACAGAGTTGGTGGCTTTCCGGTGGGTGCGTGAGAA
>MGNI01000163.1:14890-16540 GCA_001795115.1 Chloroflexi bacterium RBG_16_48_8
TTTGCCGTGAGCACCCTGCTGCAAAATGGGGCACTGTTGATTATCTCCCCGCGCGCCAAGGCGGTGATATTGCCAGCGGCGTTCTCGACCAGTGTCAGTCTCTTTGGCATCATGGTCCCGATGCGCAACATCCTGACCATCGCCGTATCGATTGCCATGTTGGTGTTGCTGACGTTATTGTTCCGTTACACCGTTTTGGGCATCGCTCTGCGCGCCGCCGCCGACAATTTCAGAATGACACGCATGCTGGGCGTGCCGGCTAATCTGATCATCTCGTCGGCCTTCGTGCTCAGCGGTGCCATCGCTGGTGTGGTTTCGCTATTCTGGATCGGTCGCACCGCCTCGGTTACTCCAACCATCGGCCTGGGACCGCTCCTGATCGCCTTTGTGGCCACCGTCATCGGAGGTATGCGCAGTCTAGTTGGAGCCGTGGTGGGCGGCTTCGTCTACGGGATGCTCTTCAGCTTCATCGGCGTGCTGCTGCCGCAAACACTTCTTGATTATCGTGAAGCCTTCATGTTCTTAAGCGTCATCCTGATCCTGCTGCTTCGACCAGAAGGACTGGTGCGGGCGAAGTACGGCCAGGAGCAAGTCGGATGAAATTATCTCAGGCAGCCAGCCGATTAGCGCCCTATTCCACTTTGATCATCCTTGTGATTCCTATGCTTCTTCTGACAGCGCTCACGGACCTTTTCGCCGGTTCGCTGTTGGTGCGCATCGTAATTGTGCTCTTCGTCAGCATGATCGTTGTTCTTGGTTTACAGGCTTTCATGGGCAACTCGGGCATCCTGGCCTGGGCGCATGTCGGCTTCATGGGTATTGGCGCGTACACCGCGTCGCTGTGTTCGATGACACCTCAAATGAAGGAAATTGCCGTACCGCAGGCGTATCCCTTTCTACTCAATCTACACCTGCCCTTCTGGCCGTCCATTCTCATTGGCGTGGCTGTGGCGGCACTGGTAGCAGCTGTTTTCAGCTATCCTCTCATGCGTCTCTCGGACGCAGCGGCGGCTATTACCTCCTTCGCACTGCTCATCATCATCAACGCGGTGTTGGTTCACTGGGATCGTGTCACGAACGGGCCGCGGACCTTGTTCGGCGTGGAGGAGTACACCACGCTATGGATCAGCGCTCTGTGCGCCATCCTTGTCCTTGTCATCACCTATTTGTTCAAGGAATCCTCGCTGGGGTTGCGACTGCGGGCTTCACGTGAGGATTTCTATGCCGCCTCATCCGTGGGGATCAACATCACAGCGGTGCGGTACTTTTCCTTTGTGCTGGCTGCAGCCATTGCCGGTTTCGCTGGTGGGCTGTGGGCCCACTACATCACCTCCTTCACACCCTCCGCCTTCTACCTGATTGAAACTTTCAATGTGTTGGCTATGCTCGTGGTGGGAGGCCCTTATGGCGTTTCAGGCGCGGTGGTCGGCACGCTGGTGGTCACTGCGGCCAGGGAGGGAGTGCGGGCCGTGGAGAATTCCATCAACCTGAATCGGCTGTTGCCCTTTGAAGTGGTTGGTTTGACAGAGGTTTGCCTAGCCACGGCGCTCATCGTCATCTTGATCTTGCGTCCGCAAGGTATTCTCGGGGGCCGCGAATTGCGTTGGAATGGGCAGAAGGGGCACTCTGACGATCAGTCTGAGTCCACGG
>MGNI01000163.1:16560-23576 GCA_001795115.1 Chloroflexi bacterium RBG_16_48_8
CCTCTGTAATCATGTGCCATTCGATCTGCGGTTTTATCCCAATAGGGCATCCTCCCGCTGTTCATCCCGCTTGACCTACGATGTATACCCTCTGCGAGGGCGCTGTCGGGGATTGCTTTCACGAAGAACCCTGCTAGCTTAGCGACAACAGCTTAACTTGGAGGCAGGAATAGCAGGTGGTGAGATAGTATTCAACAGAACCGAAATGCCTGTGTTCTGAACGATAGGATACAGCCTCCAGGATAGCTGGAACTGATGGGGCTGCCAAGACAAAGGAGAGGTACCAATGACAACACGTTTGGGTCGCGACAAATTGTTCTATGCTTTTCAACCCGGCCTTAAACCCGCCGCGCGGATCCAATTGGGCGAGGAAATCATCTTTGAGACCCATGACTGCTTTCAGGGTCAGATCAAGACCGATAAAGACCTGGTGGCCACCCTGGACTGGGATCGAACCAACCCGGCCACTGGTCCTGTTTATATCGAAGGTGCCCAGCCGGGGCATATTCTGCGCTTGGAAGTGTTGGACGTGGAGGTCGAGGACCATTCGGTGATGGTCACCATCCCAGGCGAGGGTGCCCTCGGAGACCGGATCACCGACATGGAGACCACCATCCTGCACCGCGAGGGCGACGAGCTGGTGTTCAAAGATCGGGTGCGGATCCCCATGGGACCCATGATCGGCGTGATCGGAATCGCGCCGGCCAAGGGCTCGATCTCCAACGGTATGCCTGGTTACCACGGCGGCAACCTGGACTGCACACTGATCGGCAAAGGCAGTCGGCTCTACCTGACCGTCCAGGTAGAGGGCGGCTTGCTTGGCGTTGGCGATCTGCACGCCGCCATGGGGGATGGCGAGATCGTCGTCGTCGGCGCTGAGGTGCCCGGGGTCGTGCACTTAAAACCCGAGTTGGTGGACATGCCCGCGCTGCCGACACCGTTCTTGGAAAACGACGAGCTTGTGGCGACGATCCACTCTGATCCGGATTTAGACATCGCCGTGGATGGCGCCATCCACAACATGTCCGAATTCCTGACCCGATTCGTAAAACTGTCGGTGAATGATGCCAGCATGCTGATGAGCGCAGCCGGCTCACTCAAAATTTGTCAGGTGGTTGACCCGGCCAAGACGGCGCGTTTCGAGTTCCCCAAGAGAATATTGAGCCAATTGGGCTACTCGATGCCGGAGTAGTGGCCTCCTCTGTTGTCTGAAGACGACAGCAAATGTTACCCGGTAATCGCTTTTAGCCCTTAGAAGCTCATGTTACGTGCTTTGGAAGCTGTCACCTCTGTGAATGACCCAGGGCTCTCGTCGGTCTCACCATCGAGCAGTGCATACCAGACCACGATCTGGGACGCCCAATGCATGGTGGACCTCTCCGCTTTGAGATATATAAATGCTTCCGGGTTGACCGGCGTAGCTTACTGGCGGGTCAGGCCGATATCAGTAGTTAGATAGCTTGAGATGTAAAGGGGGTTTTGGATTCCCAGGAATAAGGCCCCCCAACCCGCTCTTGACAAACCATAAAGGGTCTTTTGAGGACGAATCAGAATTGGATAGGCTGATGCAGATGATGGAGTGGCCGATATTTTTGGTGAGCTCCCGGAAGAGCTTCCTTCGTAACCAATCTTTGCACTGAAGGATGGAAAGTGCTACATTTTGCGCTTTCAAGATAAGAGTTGGGGTGGTATGAGGCGGCTGCGCCCCTCCCGGAAAATCACCTTGACAGCCCCTTCAGGCCTGCTATAATCAATTCGCCTGCCCTGAGGGCAGGCGCTCTTATGGAAAATCGAGGTGTAAAGGAAATGCCTCCACTACCAAAAAGAAAAATCTCTCAGGGCCGGCGTAATCGAAGACGAGCGCATCATGCTCTCAATGCCCCCCACCTATTGGTTTGTACGAATTGCGGTGAGAAACACCTACCACATCGGGTTTGTCCCAATTGTGGTCATTATGCAGGTCGCGAAATTATCGAAGTCGAGCGTGATTAGCTTATCAATACAGGTTATGCCTCTGCATAATCTATTTGATTCCCTTTGCCATGGCTGCTGACGAGATCGCCTTCCTCTTTCCAGGACAAGGGTCGCAGACCCTTGGTATGGGATATCTATTAGCTGAATCGTATCCCCAAGCAGCGGATACTTTCCAAGAAGCGGATCGTGTCCTTGGCTTTCCACTTTCAGACATATGTTGGAAAGGTCCACGAGAAGATTTGGACGATACCTTCAATACACAACCCGCTTTGCTGGTTCACTCCATCGCGGTCCTGCGTGTTGTACAATCACAGTTCCCAGGCCTCAGGATGTCATTTACCGCTGGTCACTCTGTAGGTGAATTTGCCGCCTTAGTTGCTGCTGGGGCACTCAATTTTCAAGATGGTCTTCTTTGTGTACGTGAACGGGGGCATGTTATGAAAGAGGCAGGCGAAGAGACGCCAGGTGGAATGACAGCCATCCTTGGAATGGAACTTGATACGGTTGAGGAGATCTGCAAACGAATCTCATCCGAAACAGGGCATTCCATTTGGGTTGCGAACGATAATTGTCCAGGTCAAGTCGTCCTTTCGGGTATGGTTGCTGGCTTATCGGTTGCTGAGGAACGCCTCTCTTCCGCTGGCGCCCGTAAGGTCGTGCGATTGGCTATCAGCATCCCCTCTCATTGTCCCCTCATGTCAGATGCCCAAAAGAAGTTCAATAAGATTCTGGATGAAACCCCCATCCTAGATCCTGTAACTCCAATCGTTGGAAATGTCAGTGGAACCTTTCTTCATACTGCTGAAGAAATTAGGATTGACCTACGTTCTCAATTGATATCCCGTGTCCGCTGGAACGAATCGATGCACAGGCTTGTCTCCTCAGGTGTTACTCGCAGTTTTGAGCTGGGACCTGGCAACGTCCTGAGCGGCTTGATGCGTCGAATCGACCGCTCCATCCCAACAATATCTTTAGATTCACCCACAAGCCTATCTTCCCTCTCCAACTTCACTTCCAATAACAGGTGAGGTGGTTGAGATGCGGAAGATCCTCATCATCCTTATATTGCTCCTCGGTTTGTATTTCATCTTCATGCGTCATAACGAATTTAAACAGGTGCTCCTCACCTTACAACAGGGGGAATGGCTTTGGCTTGTATTGGCAGTTGTAGTACAGCTTGGTTACGTCCTTAACATAGGAGCATCCTTAAGGGCGATCTATAAGCTTCTTGGGATGGAAGAGAAGATCGGTCGTTTGGCGCTTCTGGGAGCAGCTGCGAATTTTGTGATTGTGGTTGCACCCAGTGCCGGGATGGGTGGAATGGCAGTGCTGGCCGCAGATGCGCAAGAACGGGGGCATTCCACTGGACGAGCATCAACGGCTGGAGCTGTTTACACTTTCTTTGATTATCTGGCCACATTGTCTGTTGTCGTTGTTGGTTTGTTTATCCTATTTCAACGCAACCAGCTTCACCCAGCAGAGATCACAGCCTCCCTGATTCTCACCGGCCTTGCCTTGGGACTTGGATTCCTCCTCTATCTGGGTATGCGCTCTGGTGAAAAATTAGGTAGAGCTCTGATATGGTTGGGAAGGATTACCAATCGCGCCCTGCACCCTTTGATTAAACGAGAGTACATCGATACAGATCGGGCTTATACCTTCGGTGTTGATGCAGCCGAAGGTTTACGTTTGGCAAGAATATCTTCCGGTGGTTTATGGATACCCCTCGCGCTTGGTTTAACCACCAAAATCCTGATGATGACCATCCTTTTTTTGATGTTTCTAGCCTTCCGCCAGCCCTACTCTGTCGCAATTATCGTCGCCGGTTTTAGTATGGGGCAATTGTTCACCGTCGTTTCGCCCACTCCCAGTGGCGTCGGATTTGTGGAAACCGCGATGACTCTAGCACTTAATTCCCTGGGTGTCCCTCTCGTCCCAGCTGCTCTCATCGTCCTGGGATATCGTGGTTTCACACTGTGGTTGACAATGTTGTACGGGCTGATTGGAATTCGTTGGGTAGGAATATCTTCACGAAAAGACAAAGAATACGCAGAAATCCCTGTAATTGAAGCAGAAATGGACCCACCTACCTCAACATCTACCAGTGGCAAGTAAAATTTCTTACACCTCACCCTCTCAAACGAAAAAAAATGAGCGCGCTGAACGCTCGGGGCTTCAACAAGACCCTCCTCCTATGGTTTATGGATCCGTGTTCTAAGCCAGCCCTGAAATCGCCATCGTGCTATAATCCACGCCGATAGAATGGGGCTAAGGCTAAAATGTCTTTAAAGGAAATTGCAATTCTCCTTACAGATCCACCGGGCAATTTAATCTATCATTTAACGATTGCCATGGCCTTGGGTGTTATTCTCAGTCTAGCTCTGATTTACCGAACGAAACTTGAGGGTCGGTTCGCCCAACGCTGGGCGATGATATCGGGTGGATTGCTCGCCTTTCAGCTCATTTTTCTTTTTATCGATGGGCTCATCTGGTTCGACCTGATGAAAATGAACAACAGAATCGCTACCGCGGACCGTTTTGTGGGTCTTTTAGCTTTACTTGCATTCACATGGCTATTGGATTTGCCTACTCCTAAATATAGTCGATGGTTCCTGGCAGCAGGATTAGCTTTGACTTTCATAGGTCTATTGGCATCTCCTGTCATCCTGAGAGGGGCTTCCGAGTCTGATCCCCTCAACAGCACAGGGATCGACATCGCCTCAAGTTTCATGAGCCTTGCAGTCACCCTATCTATTTCGATTGCACTGGTGACCTTGAGACCAAAGGGGTGGGATTTTTCTGTGAGTCCATACGCTTTGATGTCGATTGGAATTCTCCTTCATATTGCCTATGGACCCAAAACAGTATTTGCTGCTGGATACGTACGGTTTGCCGAGATAGCAGCTTATCCTCTCTTCGCAGCCCTTACTGCCAAAGCCCTTGCCTCTGCCCAAGCTGACATAATCTTTGAAGCACAGGAACTCTTCCGGGCACCTTCATCTCTTGAAGTAACAACCCTAATGGTTGCTATTTCGGATTTAACTACAATGTTCACCTCCACAGATCAAACTCAACTTGCTCAAAACGCTGTTGAAATCATCGCGAGGAGAATGAACTCCGACTATTGCCTTCTGATCATCCCCCGTGAGGATCAAGAAAAGCTTGTGATTGTTGCAGGATTCGATCTTTTTCAAGACAGGCACCTGCCTCGCACATCCATCTCAAGTAAAAAGCTTCCCCTCATTGCAGATGCATTACATCATGGCAAGAGTCTCATTGTTCAGAAAGAATTCAGTGCGCATGAACTACAAGCGATACAATCCATTGTTGCCCATGGGATATCCGGTCCGACCTTATTCGTACCCTTATTCTCTGGAAACCGGGTTCTGGGAGGATTTTTATTAATCTCGCATTCTGCTCGCCAGCTTTGGTCCAGCAAAGATCGTGAAACCATGGAGCGGCTTGCTTCTCTCTTATTCCAACGCTTCCAGGAGTTAAAACGCACAGATGATAAGAGTGAATGGAAAGAGGAACAAGAGCAAAGAAAGCGAAGCGAACAACGGATCCAAGCGCTTGAGGAAGAAAAGCGACATCTTCAAGAAGCGATTGAAGCCTACCGAGCGGGTGAGACTTCCGTACCGCAGGAAGATCTCGAGTCCCTCCTGAATATGCATGAAAACGATCAAAAGGAGATTAAGTCTTTAAAATCTGAGCTACAAAATTTGAGGGCTATCATGGATGCTCCGGCACAACCGCCGGAAGCGATTGAAATAGAACAAATCCTCGGCGAGCGACTTGTGGCCCTTCAGGAATTGGCCGAAACAAGACAATCCCTCTTCGATATTGAACAACAAACCACAAGTGCCCCAATGAAGAGAATTGAACCTCCTCCTGATATTGAGACCATCATCTCCATCGCGCAAGAACTACGACAACCTATGTCCTCCATACTGGGATACACCGATCTGCTGTTGAGCGAATCTGTTGGTCTGCTTGGCGCCATGCAGCAGAAATTTCTCGAACGGATCCGTACCGCAACTGATCGGATGGGGTCACATTTAAATAATCTCATTCGGGTGTGTGCTGTTGATGTGAAAGCCCTGAGCTTCACGCCCAACCCGGTGGAGGTTATGCACTGCTTGGAAGATGCTATTGCTCAAGTACAAACCAAAATCCAGCAGAAGAACATCATCCTTCGAATGGACCTTCCCGACGATGCCTATGCTCTTCTAGGGGACGAGGATGAAGTCATTCAAGTCTTCTATCATCTTCTAGACAACGCAATTGGAGCATCTCCCCAAGGAAGCGAAGTAGTTATCATCATGAGGGAACAGGAAGCTGAACCAAACAACTATTTGATGATTTCCGTGGCTGATTCAGGTGAAGGAATCCCAGCCAAAGATATTCAACGTGTCTTTCAAAGAATATATAGCGGAGATAAGGTTGCGATAACAGGAATCCATGATGAGGGTATCGGGCTGTCAATTGTGAAATCCATCAGTGAAAATCTGGGCGGGAGGGTATGGGTGGATAGTGAGATGGGTGCAGGTAGTATCTTCACAATCCTGCTCCCATTAGCCAGGTAGGCGAAATATACCCAATTCTCTCAGCATCATGAGTTTTTATGACAGCTATCTAGTGGAACTACCTTCAAAACCGAAAGTTGAAATCAGACAAGAATTTTGATGAGGTCAGCACTCATTTCCTATAGACAAATAGTTTAAAAACGCGATTCAATTGTAGTAGGGATGAAGAGAAGGGTAAGAAACGTATTTTTTGAAAGGTGTGGAATTTGCATTCGATTTGTGGAAGCGTCCAAAGAACGTTCTGTGAAAACGAAGGTAAACAACCCGGATTTCATAAACCATTTCTGGCTTGCCTTTGCCTCATCCTCACACTCACTGGCTGTTCTTCTCCGCCGCTTTGGAAAGGGCCTCTGGCGACACCCAATCCTCATGCCACAGTCACTCCAACACCTTTTGGTCCACTTGCACCCATCCCC
The DNA here is from genome assembly GCA_001795115.1 of Chloroflexi bacterium RBG_16_48_8. Classification (GTDB taxonomy): domain Bacteria; phylum Chloroflexota; class Anaerolineae; order Anaerolineales; family E44-bin32; genus MGNI01. Next base: position 23,537 of record MGNI01000163.1, read on the forward strand.
ATACTGGACCCCATTCCGCTTCACAACCCCGATGGCACCT
>MGNI01000164.1:0-3169 GCA_001795115.1 Chloroflexi bacterium RBG_16_48_8
TGCGAATCCTGCCGTTGGCGCGATAGTTCGGTCGGATTCCACAATGGGATTGGATGCACCGATGGAGCATATCCGGGTGGTCGGAACCGCTCGGCGACTCGCATCCAGCCCCGGCAGGCCTGGATCATCTGGCAGACAATGCGCACACACTGGTCATCACGGGAAGCATTTTTCGTGCCAATCGGCGCGAATTCAAGTTGCAAGAGGAGGTGATGAAAACGGATCGCGACAAGAGATGTTGCAGATGTGTTAATTGATTTCAATGGAGGGGTTTCGCAGCTGTGCCTCAATCGCGAATGGACCAGCTTCGCCGAAAACGCGTGGACCAGTTTCCAGCGATAGTTGGCATCTTGATGGCGATTACATCATTCCCTTCACCGTCCCAGATGGATATGCGGTTATAGGGAATGGGTGGAGGTGTTTATTTGGTTAGCGAAGATCTGGGTGTCTGATTCCGGCAAACTCGTGCTAATTAATCGTGCGAATACTTCCAACCTACAAGGCCATGCCATTATGATTATTCAGTGACGAGAATAATACATAATACATACGCATTGAAGAAAAATCTTAAATCATTGGCTCAATGATTTCATGCTCCATCTTCAGACTTTATTTTATCTCTCTCTTCTTCAAAGTCATTCAAAGCCTCTTGCATGCCATTGAAAAAATCTTCCCAAAAACCTGACCTTATCCATTTTCGAGGTGCTAGTTCGATGAATCCATTCTCGGCTAAGTTGGCAACCCAGCAAGATGGAATTTTGCCCGAAATGACCCTAAATTGCCGAGAATCTGCAAGAATTGGAGTGCGTCCATCATCACTAATAATTCGGAAATTTATCCCCCGTTCAGGAGTTGCTGTAATAGATAACACATGATACGCCTTTCCAATTGTAAGCCAAGTATCTCTTGGCTTTTCTTCCCCCGTTATCGGATTTAGTATTTTTATGCATTCAATCTTCATGCATGCTACCTCCCAAGCGGGATGTTAAAAACCAGCTTATAGTCAATTGCATAATTTATCTGGCCGGTTGCTTGATTATAATAAAAATGGACTTGAGCATTCCCCAGTGGAGTTCTAAATGATTGTGTTGTATATTTGCCCCAATCAGCAATACTACTTCCGTCACTAGTTAGCGTTCTAATTACTTCAGGATTCTTTAATTGTGAACCCTCGATAATCAATCTTGAATTCCTTAGTGTCTCGGGGTGTAACCCACCATTTGGTGTAAAGTTGGAGCTTGCTTCCTCAAAGGCAAGCCGTTGTTCATATTGATAATACTCGGAAATATTCCGTGGATTGCCTCCGGAGGAAATTGCAGTCTTACTTGAATTAATGCCTGCCTTTACCATTTGTCCGATGCCGACTATAGTCGCAGAAGTAAAGGTAGCAAACCATCCCACACGCCATGCTGCCGGCAGTCTCTCCTCAATTGGCGCATTGGAGAACACTGTATCTACATCGGCATTTAGTTGGTCTACCTTCTTGGCTGTGCTTACGAGAGCATCTGTTATGCCAGTTCCATGCGCATAAAGGACTAGCGGTCTCCTCTCACCTTCTTCATACGCATCAATGGCTTTCTCCACATCCTCAATACAGCTTTTTATTAATCTTATTTGTCCGAATATTGGAATTAGAGAAACGAAACCAATTTCACAATGCCCACAAGGATCAACATAAATTATCGGATTGTTATTTGTATACTTATACCGATCCAGCGCCATTGGATTCCCAGGCTCCGGCACAATACTATCCGCCTGCAGGAAGCGGGCCAGTGCAGGATCGTACCAGCGGGCTTTGTAGAAGTAGAAGCCCAGGTCGGATTCCTGTCGTTGGCCGGTGTAGCCGAAGGTGGTGGGGGATTCTCCCGCCAGGTAGCGCATCTCACCCCAGGCCTTGTAACGCGTCTCGCCAGAAAGACGCGTTACTATCATTCGTCGTAGTAGCATTCATATGCCCCGGATCCCATAGCGTAGTTGTTATGCCAATCCAATGAAGAGAGATCTATCCGAATAAAGGAGCTTACTAAGATAAGCTCGAGATTATGGACGGAGAAGATCTTTCTAATGCTGTTCTTTGCTGCCGGATTGCAGACGCCTGCACAATTGCTGGGAGTTTGAATGAGAAAACTTGATCTAATGCCTCCCCCCGGCAGCAGGGCGGACTATGAACTGTGAAGCATAATTCCTATCGCGGTTATTACACCAAAAATTGGACTTGACCCAGTGCATTAAATTCGATCGTTGAATCAATATAGGGATGCATCCACAATGAGATTAGTTTTCCATTATCAATTACGGCAATTGCATTTGTTGCGAACTCAACATTTATTGCGCTTTTGGGTATCTTCGTCGTACCAATACAGATCCAATCGTTTTCCGGATCGTATAAAGTTGGTAATTCACCTTCATCGGCTATATTTACTGCAACCCCTTTTTCGAATCTTGTACTCGAATCTATTCTTACTGCTCCACTTATTACTTTGGGAGGGATTAATTTGTATCGCATCCATCTCATATACGGAAAATATCCCCATGGATATAGCAGAATTCTTGCTGCTATACAAACTTCGATCTGGAGAGAGCCTATCGACAGAGAAGTTGTCCCCTCATTACCAATTATAACTTCCAAGTCCTTAATTCTCTCCGGATTAAAACCCATAGAATATTCATCCACCTTGTAGAAAAGCGTTCCATTTAATGGAGACCAATCTGGCAATTCTATAAACCGGATCATTCTAAGCTCCTAAATAGAAAATGTAAGACTGTATTTGTTGAGGTATCTATAATGAGCTGCCAGACACCCTCTGATCCTCTAAATGTGCCCGGTACATCCCATCGCAAAGCTGTGGGCACTCCCCCGGGGTCTAAGATTGGCATTTTGGTATTGAGAATTTCCTGTATTAATAAGCGCGAGTTTAAATAGGGTCTTGATGGTTCAGCACTTTTTGCCAATTCGCTCATATGTCGAGTAACAGTTTCGGTATATTTCAAGGCGTTAATATTGATTTTTTGAACGCTTTGTTCTATGAATTCAGCCTCATTCCAGCATTCGCTATCTGCACAAAGAGCATCTCTTAATATCTCCGCCTCATTCGCACAATTTCCATCTTTACAGAATATTCCAAGGATTCCACTACCAGATGTTAGCGCCTTGTAACATGCAGCAGAG
>MGNI01000164.1:3179-3441 GCA_001795115.1 Chloroflexi bacterium RBG_16_48_8
AAGCCAAAACAGCAGAATATACAAGTGCAACTCCATGACCTAAACCCTCTCCAACAGTGTATGCCCCAGCCATGACATATGCTCTTGCACCATCTTCCTGCTCGAATGTCTCTTTTGGATGTGTAAGGATAGTCCAAGCCATATCAAGGTTATTACACGTGGTTTCATATGATGGAATCCCGCGAATGAACTTGAGTACACCCCAACAATGACCCGATGGATCAATAAGTTTCACAGGATTATTCGCGACATATCCATACCG
>MGNI01000164.1:3548-3992 GCA_001795115.1 Chloroflexi bacterium RBG_16_48_8
GTCGTTGGCCGGTGTAGCCGAAGGTGGTGGGGATTTCTCCCGCCAGGTAGCGCATCTCGCCCCAGGCGCTGTAACGCGTCTCGCCAACCATATTTCCTGTGGAATCGATCGTCAGGTTCGTGCTGCCAAGATGATCTTTAAGCAGATAGAAGACGCCGTTTGCGGCCGGATCGGAGGAGCCCGCCACACGCATGGCCACATGCCCACCGTAGTAGCTCTTGGATACCCCACTCCCTACTTCATATTCGTAGTAATCGCCCAGGTAAACCATCGTCACGCCGTTCACGATGGACATCACGCGATTCCCATCGCCGTCGTAGTAGAAATTGGCATAATAAGGGCTGGGTGGGAGCGGTTGTGTGGGCGCCGGCGTCGGTTCGGTTGCCGTGGGTGTGGGTGTCGCTGTGGGATCGGGTCCCACATAAGATTTTGGCGATCCATGCA
>MGNI01000164.1:4078-4669 GCA_001795115.1 Chloroflexi bacterium RBG_16_48_8
CATGTGCTCCGACATCCCCCCGATAGTCGTCAGCAAGGTCCGCAAGGACAAGTCGGCCATCCACGTAGATGTGAACCCAGATGAGACCAGAATGATCGTCGTCCTTCGCCCACCCGGCAATAACCTCCTCATTTGCTGAGTCCAACCACCCATCAGGTGCATAGCTTCCAGTGGTCGTCGCTGTTGGCTCTGGCGTCGGGATAGACCCATCTGTCTCGTACACACGAATGTTACGGAAGAAACTCTCCGCATTGGGATTGGCCACATCATGATCGTTGACAAAGAATAGGAATCCCATTTCCCCTGTGTAATATTGGCCCACAGCGACGGTGTAATGCTTCCATTCCGGCGCAGAGGCTGCGTAGCTATTGTAAGCAAGCTCACCCCAGGTTTGAGTCCCATAGAGCTTGAAGGTCCGCTCGGCATTTTGCGCGTTATCGTCATCGAAGCCAATCCCATGCACCTCCCCCTGAACCGTGCTCTTGAAATCGAAGGAAAGCAGGGTGTTTTCCATCACCAAACAGGGCATTACAATCTTTTTCCAGGCATTGCCTACTAAGTGAAGCGTTAAGCCATCATCCTCGATGGTCA
>MGNI01000164.1:4759-5083 GCA_001795115.1 Chloroflexi bacterium RBG_16_48_8
TCACCGTTGGTGTGCTGGTGGTTGTGGGCTGCACGGTTGGTGTCAGTGAAGCCGCAAGGGTGGAAGTCGCAGATGGGATTGGAGTTGCTGCTGGCACAGCTGTTTCCGTAGGTGTTGTTGTTGGCGTTAGTGGAACGGTCGGAGTCGGTGTGGGTGTGTAGGTAGCTGTCGGGATGGGTGTCAAGGATGGTGGTAGACCCTGCCGTGCCCGGAACACCGCCGCCACATGGGCGAAATCACGGTTGTAATAGAGATTGTAGGACATGATCACCCGACTTCCCTGGCTGCCCTCCGTGCTGCTGGCACTGCCCAGTCTCATTCCTA
>MGNI01000164.1:5130-5719 GCA_001795115.1 Chloroflexi bacterium RBG_16_48_8
GACCTAAACCCCCATCACTACCCACACCGACGACGTCCACCGCCATATCGCCGGCGTTGGCAGCCAGGGTGAGATATGTGCTGTTTCGCGTCCCACTATTGGTGCCGGTGCTCACCAATGGATTGGAGAGATCAACCCCATAGAAAGTCATTGCACCCGCCATCACACAGGCGCTGCGCATTAGACCAATATTCACGTTATAGGTGCCCACTGGCGGATTCGGCAGATACCAGAGATGAGCGATGGCGTCATCAGCGCCAGGGTCGGATTGTCCCGCTGCTTGTGTCAGGTAGACTCCATTGAAGCTGGCACCCCATACGCTTTGGTGATTGTCACGACGATGAGCGAAGGCAACCACCAACAAGCGATCCTCCCCCTCCTGCACCGTGTGGCTGAACTCGACATTGTAAGAACATTGACCATGCACTCTGATACTCGATCCGACCGTGATCTGTCGATAGTACGGCGTCGGAGTCAGTATCGGCGTGAATGTCGGCGTGGGCGTGGGTGTTTCCGTCGGAGTGAAAGTCAGCGTGGGTGTGGGTGTCTCCGTCGGAGTGAAGGTCAACGTGGGTGTGGGTGTTTCCGT
>MGNI01000164.1:5751-7399 GCA_001795115.1 Chloroflexi bacterium RBG_16_48_8
CGGTGTAAACGTCAGGCTGGGTTCAGGCGTGATGCTTGGCTCCAGTGAGGGTGTGAGTGTGTTACTGGGTTCCGACGTAGGCGTCGCTGTGTCCTCCGAGGTCGGAGTGGGCGTCTCCCCACCCTCGGCTGTGGATGTGGGCGTGTCGGTAAGCGTTGAGATAGGTGTCTCTGTTGGGGTGGAGGTAGGTGTGAGCGTCGGTTCGGGGATCACGTTGGCGATATCCACGCCGATCAAGCGGTTGTCCGTATCGTAATACAGGGTCTGAACCTTATATGCATCCGCTACCCGCTGTACCATCCCCCCGTTGGCGTCGTACCAGAAACGCTGCTCGCCATCCAGATGCGTAACGGCGTGGAGATGTGCCGGATCATAGGCGTAAGCCACCCCACCCTTTTCGCTCAAGTTGCCCGTGCCGGGATCATAGGCATAGCTTTCGCTGTAGAGGCCCTCCATACCTCCCGTAACCTCAGCGCTCAGCAAACGGTCCAGTTCATCATAATCGAAGGCCTGGGTTTGGGGAGCGCCGGCGACCCAATCCTCGATCCGGGTGATGTTCCCATTGGGATCATAATCGTAATGCAGTTTCTGGAAGGCCTCAGGCAGGTCGGACGGACCGGCTGTGATCCACTCCAAGCGCCCCTGGCCGTCCACCGTTGTCCAGGGATAGAAACCATAATTCAAGCTCAGCAGGCTATCTCCCAAGCTTCGGGAAACCAGCCTGCCCGCGGCGTCATAGTCCGAGGATTGCAAGTAAATCCCCTCGCTGCTCGACAGGCTGTTCAGGCTTCCTTGAGGATGATATCCGTAGTTGATCTGCTCGCCGGGCTGACCCGCGGTCCCGCCCGGATAGGTCATGGAAGTGATCAGATCAGCGGCGTTGTAGCTCCAGCTTGTGAGAAAGATCCCCGCTCCCGTGATCTGCTTGACCTCCTCGACCAACCGACCGCGGATGTCATAGGACCAGATCGCCGATCCGGAGCCATCGCTCATGCTCGTGCGCCGTCCGATGGCATTGCTTCCCTCGTCGTATGCATAACTGACCAGCAGGTCCCCACTCGCCCCACCATGGCGTTTCTCGAGCAAGCGGTTGAGGTCATCATAGTCAAACCACAGCGTTTCACCACGGGCATCCGTCTGGGAGATCAGGCTGCCGAGAGCGTCGTAGCTATAGGTCCAATGCCCCATGTCGGGGTCGTTCATCTCCAGCTTGCGACCGCCCGTATCGTAGGCGATGGTGATGCGCGTGGCGCTCCCACCGCTGCCCTTGGTCACTTCCAGGAGCCGATCCAGTTCATCATAAACATAGCGCACACCAGGTCCCGTTGACGGGATCACTTGAACTGTCCTGCCCCAGACGTCACTCAGTTGTGTCGTTGTATTGCCGCTCGCATCTATCGTGCGGACTTCCAGATCCTCATAGTGGATGGTTTCAACACTCCCGTCCGTTGCCGTGACCGTGCGCTGACGACCCAGGTGGTCGTAAGATGTTCGCACCGATGGCTGAGTCAATTGCTGGCCCCGGTAGCCGCCCCATGCCGGGAGGGCATAAGGGACGGTCTCCTGAACGACCCGCCCGTTATCATCATAGGCGAAATCGACCACGATATCCTTGAGGCCCTCTGCGAGCTGGGCGCCCGCCGCCTGG
>MGNI01000164.1:7455-7725 GCA_001795115.1 Chloroflexi bacterium RBG_16_48_8
TCCATCCACCTTCTGTCGGATCTCAACTACAAAGGGCAAGCTGTCCGTGTAAGCAATCTCCACCGTCGGCGTCCCGCTTTCGTCGCCCGGACGCCGGATGCTCGTCAGTCGACCCAACCCATCGTAAGCGGCGGTCGTCGTCGCCCCATTCGGATCGGTCTCCCGGATGGGCAAGCCCAGGGCGTAGTCATAATCCACGCTCATGAGGTGATTCAGATCGTTGCGAACCTCCACAGCGTATGTATGGTAGATGGCATCGAAGGTCGTCCG
>MGNI01000164.1:7763-8440 GCA_001795115.1 Chloroflexi bacterium RBG_16_48_8
CCCTCGGTCCCATATCCTGTGAAGCTGGTCACAGCGGTCGGGTTGCCCCAGGAATCATAGGCATACGTCTCATCACGATAACGTTTAGCTCCGCTCACGGAATCCAACCAGGTGCGTTGTGCTGTCAGGACGCCAGAAGTTGGCAAGGCGCTGTAGCTGGCGTTGCCATCATAGTGGAAGCGGGTTTCTGTAAGGGTATTGCCAGAGGCATCCTGCGAGGTCGCGAGTGCTGGTAACCCCACCAGGTATCTGCCATACCAGGTGTTGGGATAGTAGCGGGTCTGCGAAGTTCGATAGAGGCTCCAACTCGCCCCATCCCAGCCGTACTCACGAGCCGTTGTCATGTTGCCGAACTGCCTCAATCCCTGTAATGATGGTTCGTATCCATATTCCACGCGCGTCCCAACCCAGGATTCATCGCCTTCGTAGGATCGATTAATGGTCTCCAAGACGCGAGTCCAATGGATCGAGAATCCGGTATAAGCCGTGCCATTTTCCTTCTTCGGTACCACACCCAATGGTTGGGGATCGGATGCGTATTGCGTCTTCGTCTCGAGGAAGATGCTGCCATTGATATCGGTAACTTGCGTTCGAAGCGGTCGACCCTTGAGGAGGTCATCCTGGTGGAACCAGGTGGTGCGGATGGCGCCATCAGGGCCCTGCTCCCAGGAGCTGGC
>MGNI01000164.1:8449-8799 GCA_001795115.1 Chloroflexi bacterium RBG_16_48_8
CGGTATGGGCTTTGAAATAGGGTTCGGAGGTCGATGCGACCGCGGAGTGTGCCGCGTCGTTCATGGCTGCGCCTTCATACCCATATACAAAGAGCGCTGGTGAAGGATCGAAGCCATCATAAACGCGCTTCTCCGTCACCCGATAACGTGTGGGCAGAAGAGTCATTATGTATTGGTTGATGGTGCAGGCATTGCAGTTGAACAGGGGCAAAGCTTTGGATGCCTCAGGGGGAAGGATGAAGATGGTTTGGAAGGTCTGCCACTTCGAATCGCCTGCCAGCGCAGGCATCTCCTCAGTCCGGAGGCTCGTCGCGCCGTTGTTGATCCCAATCTGGATCCAATTCCACCCC
>MGNI01000164.1:8863-11475 GCA_001795115.1 Chloroflexi bacterium RBG_16_48_8
CCTTCAGCTCCTCAAAGATCTGCTTGGGTGGGGACCATCCTGCCAGTTCGCCCTCGTCGGAAGTCTGCCCGGCATTCCACGTGTCATAAGTGAAGGTCACACGACCCCCATAGCCATTTTCTCCGGAGGTGAGGTGCATGTTGTCCCCATACTCGAAGGTCGTCGGGGGCAAGGATTCCCCATTCAAACCGAACTCCTGGACCTGGATCAAGGTCGGTGTCTTGCCACCCGCGTTCCAGGAGACATTGGGGAAGATGTGTTCCCCAGGATCGGTTTCATAGATAAAGGCGTATTTTCGTATTACCTGTTCGAATACCCCATCCCCATCACTATCATGCTCTACGATAACTTCACTGAGAAGCGAGCGTTGGAAGAGGACCTGCGACGCAGCGTTGTCCACCCAATAGGTTTCGTAGTCGCCCCGACCTATACGCACAAAACGGACCCGATAGCGGTTGTTGGGATAGGTGATCGTAGCGGGATAGATGGCTGTACCATGGTAGGACTGGTCGCCCGAGTTGCATCGCTTGGTGACCTTGTCTTCAGTATTGTATGAAAACGTCAAAGACTGTCCGAATTTGTTGGTAATCCTTGTTAACGGCCACTGCCATTGGCGCAACATTTCGATGGAACAGTTGTTGAAATCCGGATAATAGGGCCCGGGATCGAACATGTAATGATTCCCTGCTCCATCCCAAATTTCCCAATGGGAAATGTCAGTGGCATACCCTCCATACTGCACTTCGGGATAATATCGAATGCGCTAGAAATTTTCTTCAACAGGGTGGTATTCGATATAATCTCCCACCCCATCCGTGCCCTCGCCCACAGGCAGAAGCAAGCTACTGGAACCATTAACGTGCAGGGTAAAGGTGTCGTCCCCCTCGAAGTCTGCCGTCCCATTCATATTGCGCTGGATATAACCCGTTTCCAGGCTCCACCCCATCCCCACCCAAGAGGCTTGCGTCTTTGAGTTGGCACTATCGACCATTTGGCTGTTATAGTTTAGTGACAGGCTTGGTTGGAGACCACCGGGCCCCGGGGGTACTTCAATGGGCAGAGAGTAGGTCGCTGCGCCAGTAAAAGGGGAGACCTGGAACCCTGCCACGGAGGGCAGCCTGGCTGCTTCCCAATCCTGGATGTTGAAATCAAAGAGGCTGAAGTGATCCGTCCAGCTAGTGAGAAGATTGTTCTCCGTGTCCACCATGGAGGGCAAAGGGACCCAGGTGTTCTCCTCTTCATCGAAGGTAAACAGGGTTAGGCTGGCTTCATCCCCTTGAGCTTCGTCGTCTTTATAGTGGATCTGGATCTCTATGGATCGATCGAAATTGGTGACCTGCTTTCCAGAGAGCGAGAAGGCCAGGATCTCGAAGGGTTTTCCGCTTAATGAGGGGATTCCTTCCTTCCCGGATGACTCGGTGATTCTTTCACCTTTGTGGATGGGGAGGATACCCCCATCTCGAACGTCGTAGACCCGTGTGATAAGGGTTTCTCGAACTGCGCCCGATGGAAACTGCACCCGCACCCTTCCACCTAACGCTTCCAACTGACTGCCCTGTGTTCGTATCGCCTGGAGGCTTGAAAGACCGAGGATGGAATCCAGCGTCAGACGCGCCTCGGCCAGCACGAGATCCTCTTGCAGCACCACCGCCTGGATGTGGAACGGCCCTTCTGCGCCCCTCAGGATGGACCATGAAACCGACCCTTTAGGCGAGGTCAGTGAGAATTGGTATGTATGTGCGCCTAGGCTAAATTCCTCAAGATCATCCCCGGATAATGAAAATTCATCCGGCACGAGGAAGAGGAGCGTAAGGTCTTCTACGCCAGCCAACTTCTCCCAACCCTCCAGGCTCCAATCGATCTCCACGCTCGTGCCGGGGACAACAAAGGCTTTAGATGTATCAAGATGTAGCCCGACACCCTCTATCTCCTGCTGCAAGTCGGATTCCTGATCCGGGGTGGTTTGATTTTTTTCACCGCGCGGCAAATCTATCTGCGGCATTTCCGTTTCATTGGAATCCAAAAACCGATCCAGCAGATGGCTTGTCGACCTGGATGACGTGCTCGAATCAGCATAAGCGGGCGCCAAAGGCATGAGAATTGTACTAATGATGAAACTCGCACTTACTGCGATTTTCCCAATAGTTATAAATACGGAGCATTTTACCGACATGTTTCCCTCCCGTATGGGAAACGAAGAACAGGCCCCTTGAATTGACTATGCTTGGATCGTTATCAACGCAAAACCATCACCAAGTTGGAATATCGCTCCCCCAGTTTGTTAACCCCTCAACTTACTGCTTGGTATCGCTTTGGGCTTGTAAGATGATGAAACCATTATGATCTCTGCTAATCCGATTGTCAATTAATCTGGCATGGATTACTATGATTTGGGGTGATTTTAGGGGGTTTAATAGGAATCAGGAAATCCGGGATCAGTAATCAGGTAACAGGTGAAAAAGTTGACAGGTCAATAAATCGATCGGTTGATAAGTAATTTGTAGGAAGCTGTTAGAAGGGATTAGGAATCAGGGGGAAAGGTTAATAGGTCAACAAGTCGACATGTTGATAGGTCAATAAGAAAGTCTCCCCCGCTCCAATGCACCCCCGCA
>MGNI01000164.1:11583-13656 GCA_001795115.1 Chloroflexi bacterium RBG_16_48_8
TAGCTCCCACGCCCCCCTGCTCCCCCTCACCCTCTCTCCCCTGCTGCCTTGCTCTCCTTCTCCACCACTCCCACCAAATCATAAACCATGGCGCCGGTAACGCGAACGGGTAAGATCTCCCCCACTGGAACCTCACTCTCAATCATGACCATCCCGTCAATCTCGGGCGCATCGCGATAAGAGCGCCCCAAAGAGATCCCATCCCCTGCCCCTTCTACAAGAACTTGAAGAGTCTTTTCAATGAAGGTTTGATTTTTTTCCAGGGAGATTTGCTGCTGCATGAGCCTCAATCGCTCCCGCCGCTCTTCCTTAACCTCTTGCGGGATGGGGTCGCCTAAGGGCTCACTGGGTGTGCCTGGCTCGAAGGAGAAAGTGAAGGTCCCCATCCGATCAAAGCGCAGATCAGCAACAAAATCCAGGAGGGTTTGGAATTCCTCTTCTGTCTCGCCTGGGTAACCCACGATCAACGTGGTCCGTAATGCCAGATCCGGCATAACCTTGCGGACCTTTTCCACGGTTTTATACACCCAGACGATATTGGCAGGACGGCGCATGCGTTTAAGGGTCTCAGGATGACCATGCTGAAGGGGCAAATCCAGGTAGTGCAGGATTTGTGGATAGGAAGCCATCACCTCGATAAGCTCGTCCGTCACATAACCCGGGAAGGTATAGAGAATACGAATCCAATCCAACTTGGGTACAGCCCGAACCATCCCCTCCAAAAGCTTTGCCAGACCATTTTTCATCCCCAGGTCACGGCCATAGTCCGTTGTATCCTGAGCGATCAGGATCAGCTCCCGTACTCCAATCTGTTCCAATGTGCGAGCCTCATCAAGGATGACTTCGATGGGTCTACTGACAAGGCTGCCCTTAATCAGGGGGATGGCACAGAAGGCACAAGGACGTCTGCAGCCATCGGCGATCTTCAGATAAGCACTTGCGCCCTGTATCGACGCTCGTGGCACGCCCAATTCATCCGAACCGATCTGAGGTACATCAGGAAGATGGTATACCGGCTCAGGGTGAGGCTGTTCTCTCAATGTATGAACGACCTTGACAATATCCATCCATCGTCTGGTCCCCAAAATGCCATCCATCCCACTGACCTGACTTGTCACCTCGACACCATAGCGTTGGGTCAGGCATCCCGCTGCAATTAACCTTTGACCTTCTTTTTTCTTGGCGGCAAACTCGCGAAGGACTTGGATCGACTCAGCCTTTGCAGGTCCAATAAAACCGCAGGTATTCACAATAAGAAAATCAGCTTCATCCGGGTTTTCAATGAAATCAAGGCCTTCGGCCTGAAGCAGATGGCTCATCGAAACTGAGTCAACACTATTTTTGGCACAACCGAGGGAGACAATGTGAAAGCGGCAGGTAGTCACTCTTTAGCCACTGCCCGGGTCGGACGGGGATGAAAGGGAACCTTCTATCGTTTGTGTATTGGAGGGTGTGGGCGTGGTGGTAGGAGTGCTAGTTTGGGTGGGTGTGGGCGTTATGACGCCACCAAGAGTCCAGAGACGCACAACAACCTGACCTAAATCCCCCATGAGACCTTGATCCTGACCGTTAAAGACCACGCGAACCCCCGCCCCATTCCCCGTTAACACCTCAACTGTACTTTCCCCTTGGAACTCTAGAACTTGACCTGGCATAGCTCGATGTTTTGGGAACTGCTCTTCGCCATCCACAAGGACAGATATCCAAGACCGTTGTTCAATCAACAATTGAATGCTGACCTGGTTGGTCGGTCCAGTGACAAAGGACTGGGTAGGAATGAAAATCGCCTCGGTAGGTGTTGGTGTGGATAGCGCTGCTGTCCCGATTTCTACACCTTGAACGCTTGGAAAAGGAGACACGGTGACCGAGGGAAGAAGTAATTCCGAGATCTCATCTTGATCGGGGGTAGTCTCACCCAAGGATGTCATCATGCGGCTTCCACCCCATACGAGCAATGTCAGAATGGCTATGGTAATCCCAGCTGCAATGAAAAGATCCGATGAAAGCCAGCGCGATCGACGTGAGCGGACCTGGACAGAAGGCCGGGGCGGAGGTTCCTTATAGGTAACACCT
>MGNI01000164.1:13672-15685 GCA_001795115.1 Chloroflexi bacterium RBG_16_48_8
GAAGATGTTCAGCAAATTGCAGAAGAATTTGATCTGAGTCCAACCCCAGAAATTCTGAGTAATTATGAAGAAACCCGCGCGCTTGAACGGGTGAAGGGAGAGATTCAAACTCGCCTCGTTCCATGGCCTCGAGGTGGTAAGTACGGATGCGCGTTCTGTGCTCCACCTCTTCTAGCGTCAGACCAAGGCGCTCCCTGCTGTCTTGAAGGATACGTCCGATAGATTCCATCAAAGTATTTGGAGGTAGAAAAAGACCGGCATGGGGATTTAAAAGCCTCTGCCGGCGACCATCACTGGCTGGATCTTAGTCCTCCTCGCTTACCTCTTCCTGTGGGGACTCAACGATTTGGTTAGCAGAGGATGATCCAGCTTCGCTCATCTCTACAACTGTTGCCTCTTCGGAAAGATCAGCCTCTTGAGCCTCCTCTTGCATTGTAGCTTCAATATCCATCGCTTCCAGCTCAGCGTGCAGTTCCACGAAGTCTTCGACTGGGATATCCTCGGCTTCGATCTCCTTATCCATGACGGTCTCTGGCGGTTCCCCTTCACGGTGCACAATGAGCGTGACTTCCGGAACCAAGTCCATGGTCAGGCGAATTTCTGCTTTATGAACACCAAGCAGTTTTATGGGTTGAGTATCAACCTGTTTCCTGTCGATCTCAACGCCCGTTTTCTTAATGATCGCATCCGCGATCATGGAGGTTGTAACTGAGCCGTAAAGCCTGCCAGTTTCACCTGCCTTGACAGGGAAAAACAGCTCCAAACCATCAATTCTTTCGGATACAGCTCCCAGTTCCTTGTTAAGGACGGCGCGTCGCTCAGTTGCAACTTTTTTGATGTGTTCTGCTTGCTTCAAAGCCCCTGGCGTAGCTAACGTTGCCAGACCTTGGGTGATTAGGTAGTTGCGACCGTAACCATCCGCGACTCTTTTTACATCGCCAGCACGGCCTAACTTAAAGACATCCTGTAATAGTAATACTTTCATTGTTCTCAAGCCCTTTCAGCAAAGTTTGAGCGCCGCATCCGGCGCTCATAGGCGAAGGGTACAACGCCTTGTAGGTAGGATTCTACCAGATTGGGATAGCCGGGTCAAAGGTTCTGATGAGTCACTGGATGATCTCCATTGAAAGGCTCCTCAGAATTCACGCATCTCCCTATTCCATCTCTTATCCTTTTCGCGAGCCTTCTCCATGATTAATGCATCCTCCCCGTTGGCGTAATATCGATCCCAGTGATCTACTTCAACATATCCAGTTTTCAGGTAAAGCTGTTTTGCAACCAGGTTCGAGGGTCGTAAAGCTAGCCGGATGCGAGGCACACCCACCTCCTCTTCGCACGCCTCCAGCAGAAGATGCCCTATCCCTCTCCGCCGCATATCTGGGTGGACACCAATGGACGCAACCCACCCTACCTCTTGCCTACCGCGTCTATCCCCAAATACAAAACCTACAACTTGTTCTCCCATGACCGCCTTAATTCTAACCGTCTCAGGAAAAGTCAATGCTGCCAGAACATCGATCCAGGGCCAGGCATCCCTCTGAAAACAGATCTTTTCCAGAGCATAAATGGAGCGGAAGTCTCGCCAGGATGCTGGTAGCAGCGAGACTTCCTGAAACTTCCCACCTGCAGGGAGGGAATTCAGAGACTACTCCTTCTTACCCGTGAAGTTTTCCAATAAACTGGTAAATTCCATGGGGAAGATGAACTTGGTCGCTGGGCTGGTCCCCATTTGCTTCAATGTCTCGAAGTATTGCAGGGTCATCGTTTTGTGATCGATGGTTTCAGCCACACTAAAGATTCTTTGTAGGGCAGCCGCATAACCCTCCGCTCGAAGCAGTTGAGCTTCCCGATCACCCTCGGCTCGAAGGATGTTTGATTGTTTGTCACCCTCAGCCCTGAGGATCGCTCCCCTTTTCTCACCGTCGGCCACGTTGACCTCCGCATCTCGCTGCCCCGTGGATTCAGTAACCACCGCTCGCCGTACACGTTCAGCCGTCATTTGGCGGTTCATGG
>MGNI01000164.1:15722-16112 GCA_001795115.1 Chloroflexi bacterium RBG_16_48_8
TGACTTTCACTCCCCAGCGCTCCGTGACCTCATCCAACTTTGTACGCAGCACATCATTGATATGGTCGCGCTGAGAAAGGACATCATCCAGGGGAATTCCACCGATCACCGCCCTTAGAGTCGTTGTCGCCATCCCTTGTGCAGCAGCTTGAAAATTTCCAACTTTCAGAATGCTCTGAACCGCATCGATAACCTTGGAATACCAGAGAAAGTCAATCTCAATAGGCGCGTTATCCAGGGTGATGCAGGTCTGGTGCGGGACTTCCCTTACTTGCTCTCGCAAGTCGACCTTGACGCCTCTGTCAATAAAGGGAATCAGTAGAACCAGTCCTGGACCGCGCTCGCCGATGCTGCGCCCCAGTCGAAAGACAACGATACGCTCGTACTCCT
>MGNI01000164.1:16129-18422 GCA_001795115.1 Chloroflexi bacterium RBG_16_48_8
TTTTTATTGCGCTGGCCAATACAGCCAATACGATTAGAGCGAGCCCAATCAAAGCACATAGTAACAAAGCCGAAGTATCCATCATTCCTCTCCTTTGTTTGATGATTGATTTCGTGGTATATCCACCAACTCGACATTGAGCACCAAACCCTTTCGACCGGTGACCAAAACCTCTGCACTAACTGGTATGGAGATATCCGATCGGGCAGACCAAACTTCGCCACCCACATAAACTGTACCCATAGGGGCAATCGCTGTACGAGTTACTCCAATCTGTCCCACCACTAAGGAAGGATCATGGATGGATTGCATCCTCTGCGCAGCAATCGTCTTTCGGATAGCAAACCAATAAAACCCAAGTGTAGATAAGGAAACGACAATTGCCAAGAGGGGGTGGACTGCTGGTTCATTCCAGGTGGATTGAAACAAATACACCGAACCCAGGCTGAATAGGAGAGCCGAGATCCCCAGCAAAACCCCTTCTAATTTTTTAACCCACAAACTAGATAAAAATGCTGCCATTCCAAGGATGAGGGGGATAAAAGCCCAGGCGTTAATGGGAAGATAGAATAGTCCAATTCCCGCTCCTCCCAAGGTTATCAAGGTGAGAACCTCATACAATCCTGTCCCTGGAGATATGACCGCTAAGGAAGCAAACCAAACGCCTGCCACGAAGAGCAGGTACACGAGATTGGAAAATAAAGAAGATGGAATGGTCAACATTTGAATCCCTCAACGAGAAACCTTTAATCGTAGTCTATAGACATCTCCATCCTCAACATGATCCCAACCCGACAACCAGCCGACATTTCCTCGATGCCACTCAATATTTCACTTCAGATTCCTGACAAACCTTTCCTTTCGCCTCGCTTAGGTTTCAAACTTGTTTCTCATACATCCGGTAGGTTTTATAAACTTTCCCTCCCAGCATCTTGATGGAACGATTCATCATGTCATTGTTTTCTAAGATCCAGCTCATCTCCGCCCACTTATAACCCCGCTTGATGGCTTCTTTAGCTGTTTCAATGTACATGAGTGCATCTACACCTGTCCCCCGATATTCGGGCAGCACGCCCAAGGCAAATACCCTCAGCCAATCCACCTGATGTCGAACTTTCCAATGCCAGGCAAGCTTCACAGTGGTTAACATTTCATTTTTCCCGGGGCGCGGGTAAGCGAGGCGAAGGGGCTGACATAAGTCCGGGAGGGAAAGTCCAAATCCAATCGCTTCCCCATCCTGTTCAACAATAATGACCACATTCGGATCGAGCAATGGTTTGAGGTCTTTCGCTAACTTATCAAATTCCGCGTCTGTCATGGGCACAAACCCCCAGTTGCGCTCCCAGGATTTGTTATAGATCGGTTTGATACGATCAACTTCCTGACTAAATTCCTTCATCCTTATTTTGCGGACGATGAAGTTCTTCCTTTCTCTAACTTTCTCGGTGACCCGAATGAGCTTCTCAGGCATATGTTCCCGAAAGCGCGCAATATCTAAAGCATAAGCCCACAAATCCATCGCCTTCTGGAAACCGGCTCCTTCAATGTAGCTTTGATAACGAGGGGGGTTATAAGTCATCAGAATTCGTGGCAGATCTTCAAAACCATCGATGAGGAGCCCCACCTCATCGTTGGTAGAAAATTGAGCTGGACCAATGATGCTATCGTGCCCTGCCTTTCTCACCCAATCAACTGCCGTGTCCAACAAGGTCTCTGCTGCTTCACGATCCTCAAGGACTTCGAAGAAACCGAAGAAACCCACATTGGTCTCTTGAAATTCGTTGTAGAGGTCGTTCGTAAAAGCAGCCACTGTTCCAACGATTTCCCCATTGCGGCGAGCCAGGAAATACTTTGCCTTTGCATGCTGGAAGAAAGGGTTGTGGTTCACATCAAGAAACGCCTCCCGCTCAGAGATAAGCGGGGGGACCCAATAGGGATTGTCCTTATACACTTTCCAAGGAAAGGTTATAAAAGTCATTAGATCGTCTTTATTCTCAACAGTTGAGATCGTAAGCTCAGACATGGAATTTCTCCTCCGGCAAGTTAATTGATTATACAACTGCGGTCGATCTTGAGGAAAAGAATTGGGACGGATTGGTTGCTGATGGTATTATTCCCACTGGGATCCTAAATGTTTCGTTTTGGGGATCGCCCAAGGAAAATGCTCATTTTAAGAGAAACCAATGCATTAGAATCCTGATCTGGACCAAACCGAAGCTAATATGGGTGTTTTCCTTTCATCTATGGAGTGCTGAATGTCTGACGCCTACCCCAGGCTTTTTACCCTTGGTGC
>MGNI01000165.1:0-621 GCA_001795115.1 Chloroflexi bacterium RBG_16_48_8
GCTACCCAAGAGCGCCTCGATGGCTTGTAGTGAACTAACGTTGTAATACTAGGCAAACCGCCGAAAGTAATTTGATAAAATGGGTTGCCTGAATGGCGGTTTGCTTATGTGATTGGCCAGGTTTTACGGTCGCTGTTTGTCAAATTACTTCCAGCCAATCACCTAGAGGATAAGGTTTTAGATTGCTTCGCGCCTCGCTCTGAAACGCTCAGCAATCGCGGCTAAGCCGATACTTATGATGTATAGAGAACTCATGGGCGCCATCACGATAGCCATGTTCACCGGATCAATCGTTGGGGTGACCATAGCAGCCAGAACAGCGATGCCAATGATTGCGAAACGCCAACTACTGAGCAGGGTTCTGGCTTTTACAAGCCCCACTGCTGCAAGGGCGTAAATAATGAGTGGAAATTGGAATGCGATTCCGATCCAAAACATAAGATTTGTCACAAAACGGACATAATTCTGAGTGCGAGGGATGGTGGGGATGTCCAAGAAGTTTAGCAAGAATGGAAGTGCTGCTGGAAGCATGATGAAATAGGCGAAGGCCAAACCACCCACGAACATGATGGCCGCGAAGGGCAAGGCAATCAGGATAGTGACACGCTCCCGTTTCTTCAG
>MGNI01000165.1:629-3798 GCA_001795115.1 Chloroflexi bacterium RBG_16_48_8
ATGAAGGCGAAGGCTTCAAATAGAAGGTAGGGTAGAGCTAAGGTAACACCGCTCAAGAGCGACACCCGCATGAAAGCGCCCAGCGACTCTGTTACTTCAATGGATTGGAGAGACTCAATACCACCAATGGGTGATGAGAGGAAATCGAGAATTTGTGAAGCGAAGGCAAAACTAATTCCTGTCGTTATTGCGAGAGCAGCCAGGCTGCGAAAAAGGTGTTTGCGTAAGTCATCCAGATGTTCCAGGAGCACCATCGGTTCCTGAAGCGTTTGCGCGAATACATCCGGAGCAGATGAATCCTCTGGTTCGTAATTAATAAAATCTTGTATTTTTCGGAATGGCCAGCTTATCAAGCGGAAGGGAGCGGTGATGATTAGACCTAGGAATTTGAGAATTTTACGCATAGCAGGTTATTCGTCTTGAAGTTTTGCTTCAGATGGATTGTCTTGTAGGATCTCTTTTTCTGACTCCAGATGGGTTGCAGTTTCGGTTTTTACAGCCTCTTTCTCAATGGGTTCTGCCCAGGCTTTCATATCTGCGTCGATAGCCTTCGTTTCCTTGACAAGATCTTTTTGAGCTTCCCCAACCTTTTTAGCGTCGGCATCAAGTTCTTTTTTCGCCTCTTCCAAGTCTTTCTTCGTTTCCTCAAGTGCAGATTTCACTTCTTGGAGACTTTCTAATTCGGCTTCACGGGCCAGGCGGTTCGGTAACGTTCGAATGGTTTTGGAAGCTTGGGTGATCGTGCGCCATTCATCCGACTTATACAGGCGGTTTAGAAAACGTCCCATGGATCGAGCTGTTTTCCCAATATCCTTTGGCCCGATCACGAGGATAATAATTAGGAAGATGAGTATCAATTCAGAAGGACCGATGCCAAGAAATTCCATTAGGAAGGTTCCTCAGTTATCTGTGGAGTTCTACGACGAATTTCTTGCTTTTGGAGGGCTATTGTACCAAGGACGCCATTCACAAATCTTGGAGCGCTGGAGGAACCGTAGCGTTTTGCCAGTTCCACTGCCTCATTAATGACCACTTTCAGAGGTGTTTGCTCGAAGGCTAAGAGCTCCCACAGCGCCAGTCGCAGCACACTGCGGTCAACGATCGCCAACTCATCGATGGGCCATTCAGGTGCACAATCCGCAATCAAGTCATCCAGGATGGATTTAGCTCCCAGCGTTCCCAGCACCAAATTTTGGAAGAAGCGCGCGGCTTCATCTCCGAGAGATGAATTATCAGATAAATTGCGGGCGATCACCTCTGCAACAGGGTGTCCAACACAATCAACCTCATATAGCACTTGTAGAGCCAGGCTCCTTGCACGCCGCCGTTCACGTTTCATTTTTGTTTTTAATACCTGTTTCCTCAATCGTACTATTCATTGTATGGCAGGCTCTCTTGTGGATGAGACCAGGATAGAATGGGCGTCACATCTATTGATCTGGGTGTGCCTTAGGCTAGTCATAACCGATATCTTCAATATGGATATCGATCCGTTTTACATCCATTCCTACCATATCCTCAATGGCGCGGGCTACTTCTGTTTGCACATTCCTACTGACGTCACGCACATAAGTATCTTGTTTCAGAACGAGGTAGAGATCCACAGAGACGCTGCCATTATCGACTTGAACTTCTACACCTTCACCGGTCCCACGTCGCAGGAATCTATTCATACCGGATGGAACACGTGCCGCCATCCCTGCCACTCCTTCGACGCTCAACGCAGAAAGCCGAGCGATCGTCACAAGCACACCAGGCGCAATAGTTGTTGTTCCTGGAGCTCTTGTTCGGGCTTGTTCCTTGCTATCCATAACCATCTTCTCCTTAAAACATGGCCATGCCGCCATCAAGCGTGAGTACATGCCCAGTCATGTAAGCGGCATCATCCGAGGCCAAATAGGCAACAGCTTTTGCGATCTCTTCTGGTTTTCCAACACGACCCAATGGGATCAGGTCTGTCAACTCAGCCTTTAAATCCTCCGGCAGGGACCCAGTTAGGTCTGTTTCAATAAAACCTGGTGCAACGGCATTCACAGTAATATTGCGTGAAGCCACCTCACGGGCAAGGGCTTTGGTGAAACCGATCTGGCCTGCCTTGGAGGCCGAGTAATTTGTTTGTCCGGCATTTCCCATTTGACCAGAGACAGAGGTGATAGTGATTATTCTGCCATATCTTCGCCGCAGCATATGCCGTACTGCAGCCCGAGAGCAATTGAAAGTCGACTTGAGGTTGGTTTCAATCACAAAATCCCAATCGCGTTCGGACATCGTCATAATCAGTCCATCGCGCGTGGTGCCGGCGTTATTTACCAGGATGTGTAAATCTTCGAATTCCTTTATGGCATATTGGATCAAATCCTGGGCTTCATTGAATTTTGAGACATCGGCTTTAAAAATCTTTGCTTTAGAACCGGTCGAAATAATCTTCGCAGCAACCTCTTTCGCAGCCTCTTCATTCTGGTTGTAATTGATCACGACAGAGGCACCATTCTGACCTAATTCGAGGGCGATAGATCGTCCAATGCCACGTGATGAACCAGTGACGACTGCGACTTTTCCCTCCAATGGCATCCTTCCCCTCTCCTCATAACACAACTTTGATCAAATCCTCAGGGATTATACCCCCGAATTCCGGGGTTACCGGCTTTTGAGGGTTTATTCCATGTTATGTTGGTGTATCCCTTTGGTGTTGACTTTGAGGGTGGTGTGGAGCCGTGTCACTGCCCCACACCACCCAACCCTCATACTTGGGGGTATGTGATGCAACATTTCTTAGAATACACCCGCTTTTGAAGCACGTTTGAGAAATTCCTCCGGATGATCCCGAAAAGGTTCTTGCTCAGAGGCATTATCCACGATTGAGCGCATAGTATCCGTCAGGAAACGGTTGGTTGGAGTGGGGACATCCATTCGCACTCCTTCCCTTACAACTGCACCATTTAGGTAATCGATTTCAGATCGTCCGCGACCGATATCATAATGAAGAGAAGGTAGTTTTTTACCTCGCCCTCTTGACACGATTCGACCAAGAAGGTTTTGAGTCATCCCTGGGGGTAGAAAGATCCCGGCGGTGAGGAGAGCCACAGGAACACCAGGTAGATTTAGGGGTTTTATTCCCATCTTTCGCATAACGCCTAATGTTTCTCTGAGCGCCTCCACTTCTATTTGA
>MGNI01000165.1:3809-4035 GCA_001795115.1 Chloroflexi bacterium RBG_16_48_8
GTGTTGAAAAATACGGCGTGGAGGCCAACCGAGAATGGCTGAGGTGGCATTGCTCACAATATTGGTAAGAAGCTTCGACCACTTCATCCGTTCCGCGTCATGATACCTATGTACTCGCATACCCGATTGTCTGAAGTCGGAAGTGATAGATGGAATGATGGCATGTGAACCCGCGAACGCGACTCCGCGTTCACGCTCGATATGGACGATTCCATCTTGTGAAAAT
>MGNI01000165.1:4106-7341 GCA_001795115.1 Chloroflexi bacterium RBG_16_48_8
GTAAAGCAGACGATAGGAATGGGGGAGGAAGAGAACTCTCGGATCTGCGATGCAGCCATTTCCACATCATATGTTTTTACGGTGAGCAAAATGATATCCGGCAGGGGATCCGTGAGAGCTTGTTCGGCGTTGTCGACGACACTAGGATTCGAAAGCAAGTTACTGTGGGTCTTGCCAATGATCTGTAGACCATTTTCTTTCAACGACGCAGCTATCCTTGGTCTTGTTAAAAAGGTTGTTTGCCGACCATTCAAGGCTAATCGACCGCCTATGAAGCTGCCTACTGCACCAGCACCAAAAATGAGATAGTGCATGGTTTATTCTTGCTTTCCATCCAAGAGGCGGTCCACCAGCGCATTGAGCTCTTCATCTGAGTAGAAATGGATGATGATTCGGCCTCCGCGAGCGCTGCTACTGAGAGTGACTCTTGTTCCGAGGGCTTGACGTAGTTTTTCTTCGACATCAGATAAATCTGGAGATTTTTTGCGTGGAGATGTGGGTTTTCGTCTCTCACCGCTTAATCGGCGAACCAATTCTTCCGTTTGGCGAACATTGAGACCTTCTTTAAGGACGGTTTGAAGAGCGACGTTTTGGGCTTGTGCTTTCGATAAGGCCAGCAATGCACGGGCATGGCCTTCGCTGATTTTTCCCTCTCGAAGGGCCAGTTGGAGCGGTTGTGCCAGATTGAGCAGTCTTAAGGTGTTGGTAATAGCCGTTCGACTCTTACCAACCTGAGTTGCTACAGCTTCATGAGAGAGATTGAATTCTTCAATCAACTGATGATATCCTTCCGCGGTTTCTAAAGGATTTAGGTCTAACCGTTGAAGATTTTCGATAAGAGCCAGGATGAGTTGCAGTTGTTCATCAACCTGGCGAACGATGACAGGAACAGTATCTAAACCAGCCATTTGGGCTGCCTGCAATCTCCGCTCACCGATGATAAGCTGATAGCCTGTTCCACTGGGAGAGGCTGTTACAACCAATGGCTGCAATACGCCGTGTTCAGTAATGGAATCCGCCAGCTCCTTCAAGAGAGCGGGTTCAAATTCTGCTCTTGGCTGACGCGGGTTGGGCGTTATATCCTTAATGAGGATCTGTAATATACCACCCTTGTCGCTGAAGGATTCATCGCCTGGAATAAGCGCATCAAGACCTTTTCCCAAACCTCGCTTACGGGTCATTTTGTTCCTCTGACTGTTTGATAATCCCTTTTGTCTCTCTCAAATCTTCCGCTAACAACTCCTCAGCCAATGCACGATACGCAATAGCGCCAGAAGAGTCAGGGGCGTAGGCTGAAATGGGTATTCCATGGGAAGGTGCTTCCGCAAGTCGAATACTTCGGGGAATGATACTCTTGAACACTTTCCTTGGGAAATGACGCCTGACCTCTTCAACAACATCCCGAGCTAAATTAGTTCGCCCATCAAACATGGTCAGCACCATACCACGAATGATCAGATTGGGATGGAGGCGAGACCTGGCATGTTCAAGGGTATACATCAATTGGGAGAGTCCTTCTAAGGCCAAATATTCGCATTGAATAGGAATGATAACACCTTGAAGTGCTGCCATCAGACCATTGACCGTGAGAAGCCCTAGAGAGGGGGGACAATCAATCAAGATATAGTCATAGCGGTCATTGATTGATTCTAATGCCCGTCGCATTCGATGTTCACGCTCGGGCAGTTCCACAAGCTCAACGCGGGCACCAGCCAGATCGGGTGTAGAGGGTAATAAGGATAATTTCAGGCGAGGATTATGAAGGATGCAATCTGTTGGGGAAATCCGACCGAATAGTGTGTCATAGGTTCCATTGATGACATTCTCAACACCTAAACAGGCAGTTGCATTGGCTTGAGGATCAAGATCCACGATGAGCACTTTTTGCCCGGCTTCTGCTAAATAGGCACCAAGATTGACTGCCGTTGTCGTTTTTCCAACCCCACCTTTTTGATTCACAAAGGAGTACGTTATGGTCATGGATGAATCCTATTTCTTATCAGTTCAAGCTCTGCCACCGTCGGTGTACTTTGGATACCTTTCCGAGTCGTTGAGATCGAAGCCACCCAATTGGCAGCTTGACCCGCCGCGTACGGATCTCCGGTCTCATGGTAATGGATGAAGAAAACAGCTGCAAAAATATCCCCTGCCCCTGTTGAATCGATCTCGTCTACCTTCAGGGTTGGCAGGTCGGAACGATCACCATTCCAATAAATGCTTGCTCCTTGGGCAGCTCTCGTCAATGCCAATACGCGACAGTGTTGGGCTATTTCTTGAGCAGCATCTTCATCGTTCATGATATCTTCGGTGCTCAGGACGACAGCATCCGCGCGCACAAGAATCTCTTTGATCGTTTTCCATGATATAAGGTGGATGTGACCAGAGGGATCCCAGCGCCGAAGCCAACCCTGAGGTGTGATACCGATAAAGGTCGAGGGAAAGTGATCGATCAAGGCAGGATCAACCTCTCTGGCAATGGGTCCAAGATGAACTATTTTAGCTGAACGCCAGTTTGGGGGAACAGAATCAGGACCCAGGCTCGATGCTTTCGCCAGAATTTTCTGAACTCGTCCCATTGAGGAGTAGATATTTTCGAAAGCCGTAGTCTTCTTGGAAGGGTGTCTGAGGAGCCGAATACCTTCCAACAGACTTAGATCAAAATGCTCCATGCAGGATGTAATCACACCAACACGATATCCCATCGACAAAGCGGTACGACCCGCATAGGAGACCGTTCCACCCAAAGCCGGTCCCTCAGCTGTACCGTCTTCAGCGACATGTCCAATGACCAAGTAGTCGTTTGAAGGGGGCTCCCGCATCATAACCAGGATTATAGTCGATGGTTTCCAGAGATGGAATGAAACTGTTTGGATCGCTGAAGGAAACGATGTATAAAAAAAGTAAGAGAACGGATGACAGACCTCATTTAGAAGGGGTGGTTCCCTCAGGACGTAATTTTATCGTGACCTTACGATGATCTCCATCACCAATACTCTCTGTATAGACTTGGGGGTGATCTTTCAGTTCAATGTGGATGATGCGTCGCTCGTTCGCAGGCATGGGTTCGAGCGACATGGGTCGTCCCCGCTCCACAGCTTGTTGGGCCATACGTTTGGCCAACTGTCTTAACTGAAGCTCTCGACGGGTGCGGTATCCTTCCACATCGATAACGACTGCAACCGGTCGTTGCAGTTCTTTGCCAACGATGAGGCGGGTGATGTATTGTAATGCGGAG
>MGNI01000165.1:7410-8220 GCA_001795115.1 Chloroflexi bacterium RBG_16_48_8
CGATACTCCACCCCAATGAACGGAAATCTCAGCCTCAACCCCCATTCGCTGCAGTAATTCGGAAACCGTTTCACGGCAGATGCGTTCCACCTCTTCATCCCCGTCTTCTTCCTCAATTTCCGCCGGGTACCACTCCTCTTTCTGTATGAGAGATGTCTCAACGGCTCGTCTCTCTGCAGGGACGATATATTCTTCTCGAATGCTGAGACGCACACGCACTTGGCGAGAACCAAGACCTAAAAAACCTTTACTTCCTTCATCGATCACCTCGACCTCAAGAGCTTCCTCAGGAAGTCCAAGCTCGATGGAACCGCGTGTGATGGCTTCATCCACACTCGGTGCAATAATCTCTAAACTGGTTTTTGGATCAGACATTCGCTCACCCCGATAAAATTACGATTTCTTCCATGGGAATTTGAAGGAGAATAATTCCTTTAAGTTCATTCTACCCATCGTCATGTTTTGAATGATCCCTAATAAGTTGGAGGCAACAAAATAAAGCGCTAACCCCGAGGCATAGGTGTAAGCCAGGTAGCCCATTAGCAGGGGCATATAGATGCCCATCATTTTCGTCATCTGTGCGCCCTGACCATCCCCTGTGGGGGCGGGTGTCATCTTGGTTGAAAGATAGGAAGTGATGACGACCAGGATGGTAAGCACGGGAATGCCGAAATTTGGCAGGAAGGGTAGAAACAAACGTTCAGGCTGGCCAAGATCCATCCATAGGAATTTACTGTTGAGTGGAATGATTGTCGTTGGGATGAAACTATACAAGTGACTTGAAAGATTCAGAAGCTGTAGAGGGGCACT
>MGNI01000166.1:0-6253 GCA_001795115.1 Chloroflexi bacterium RBG_16_48_8
CCATTCGAATCCGATGATAATAGGCCAACAAGCCTGCCGCCATTGCTGTTGTGGTATCGCCCTGGATAAGGATCCAATCTGGCATCACTTCCTGCAGGACTGGATCAAGGCCAGTAAAAACAGCTGCGGTTAGCTCAGAAAGAGATTGATTGGGGCGCATCAAGTCAAGATCAAAATCCACCTTGATATTAAAAAGGGTTAATACCTGATCCAACATCTCACGGTGCTGAGCCGTTACACATACAAGGGATTCGATGCCAGGCGTTTTTACCAATTGGTGAACAACCGGAGCCATTTTCACGGCCTCGGGACGGGTGCCAAAAATAGAAAGCACTTTCAAATTCGAATCAGTCACCTTTACTACCCACCCCTAAAACACTAAACTGGAAACCCGCTTCTTCCCATGCCGCCCTATCCCATACGCCCCGAGAATCGAAAGCAATCCTACCCGGCATGAATTCCGCCACCCAACATGGCTTCAATTGTCGGAAGGGACGATGATCAACGAGCAGAACAATTGCATCTGCCCCAGCTAGCGTTTCTTCCAAGGAATCTTTGGCGAAACAGCCCGGTGCAGAGACACTTGGTGCAAAGGGTTCATACGTGAAGACCCTTGCTCTCCTCTCTGCAAGATGCTTGGCCACCTCCAAAGCTGGGCTCTCACGTAAATCATCCACATCGGCTTTATAAGCTAAGCCAAGTGCTGCGATCCTTCGCCCCTCTAAACCGCCTAGAGCGTGGGAGATGCTTGCTGCAGTGAAGCTGGGTTGTCCATCATTAACCATGCGAGCTTGTTTGATGAGAAGCGCAAGGTCAGGCGCCTTTTCCACGAAGAACCAGGGATCAACACTGATGCAGTGTCCTCCCACACCAGGTCCAGCCCGTAAAATATCTATTCTTGGATGGAGGTTGGCCAAAGCAATAGCTTCCCACACATCGACACCAAATCGTTCGGCCAAGCGAGCAAATTCATTGGCGATGGCGATATTTACGTCTCGATAGGTGTTTTCCATCAGCTTGACCATTTCAGCTGTTGTCGCATCCGTCAGGAGGATCTCACCCCGCACAAAAGAAGCATAAAGATCTCGTCCAGCTTCTGCAGAAGCATTATTGATACCCCCTACAACTCGCGCATTCTCGATCAGCTCCTGCAGAATTCGCCCTGGCATCACTCGTTCAGGGGAATACGTCAGATAAAAATCCACACCTGGACGAAGCCCTGAGCCTTCCAGGATTGGGGCGACCAGATCCACTGTGGTTCGAGGTGGTGAGGTGGATTCAAGCATCACCAGGTTGCCCTTACGAAGATAAGGAACAATGGATTCGGTAGCCGAGATCACATAACGCATATCCGCACGCTTATCTTCCAAGATGGGTGTAGGAACGGCGATGATGAAGGCATCGGCTTCATTTGGCTTCTCGAAGACCTGCAGATTGCCTGAGCGGAAAGCAGCATGAACGAGCGTTTTCAGCCCCGGTTCTTGGATATGGATTTCCCCATCCCGTAAGCTGTCAATCACATGTCGGTTAACATCAACTCCCAACACTTTATATCCATGGGAGGCCAGAGTACTAGCGGTTGGCAGCCCGATGTAACCCATTCCGAGGACACAAATTTTTGAAAATTCCAACTTCAAGTCTCCTTGGTCGCAGTGCTTAATTATCCCACATTCAAGATTTTTCGACCTTGCCCTCTCCAGGTAAAAAGTTCACTCTAACTCGTCCTGATAGCCCCTTGATAGGACTGATCTGGGGTTGCATCCTTTGGAAAAACCTGTTTATCTATAACCGAGATCCCTCGACTGCATTCGGAACGAGGGATCCCTGTCCAGTCTGGGTCTAACCTGCTTTTTCTCAGCAGAACCGATACTATACAGCCGAAAATAGAACGCGTTCAAAATGACATCTTTTGGAAGTTCCTTCACCGGATCGACGACCTTTCCATGTGAAGAGTGCTGTAAAAACGATACACATTCCGGGTAAAATCCTATCATGAAGACAACCAAACGTATGAGGCAGAAAATGCGAATCATCATTGGCTCGGATGAACGCAATCGGATGACTGAGGGTGTCGTTGAAGAATTGCGTAAACGGGGACATGAGGTGGATCTGGTTGGTCCATTGGCCGGTGAGGCGCTCACCTGGCCAAATGCTGCCCGCCGGGTGGCAGAAGCCGTTGCACAGGGACATGCCGACGAGGGCATTCTATGCTGCTGGACTGGCACAGGAGTGAGTATGGCTGCCAATAAAGTCCCTGGTGTGCGAGCTGCTCTTTGCGAAGACGCGGAGACAGCCAAAGGCGCTCGTCTTTGGAATAACGCCAACGTTCTCTGTCTGTCCATCCGACGAACCTCCGAGATCATCGCTCGCGAAATTTTAGAGGCCTGGCTCAACACATCCTACAAGCCAAACAAAGAAGACGACGCTTGCCTGAAGGCATTGAGCGATTTAGAGCAGGATTACTTTCTGAGTGGGGAAGATCTGAAACTTGCGTAGAAATTCCAAAAGAATAGGAAGGGCTCCTTTAAAAAGAATATCACCCTATTCAAAGAGCATCCTGCAACTGTAGATCTCATGGAGCGCCTTTCCTGGATAGATTGATACGCTCTACCTATCACACATCCCTTAAGCATCTAGAAAGAGAATCAACTTTACTCCTGCATTCGAAGGTGTAAAATTGATCGATCAAAGGAACAAAGATGAATGAGCCTTCAATGCTGCCGCAATTGGCTTGAATGCTTCATTAAGAATTGCTTAGGATCCTTCCTATCCAAACTTTTTTCGTACCAGTAAAGACAGCATAATCCGTCCCATTCAAAGACGCAGGAGACATCATGGAAGATCATTTTAAACGACTATCAGAACTTCTTGGAGAGATTGTAGACCTGGGAGAAGCAGCTGCCCTCCTAGGATGGGATCAGGAGACGTACATGCCCCCGGGAGCGACTCAGGATCGTTCGATGCAGCTGGCAACGCTCAATAAAATCGTTCACGAGAAATTCACCAGCGATGAGATTGGGGAGTTGATCGAGAAGCTCAAATCAGAAATGTCATCGGTCGATCCTGATTCAGACGAAGCACGCCTTGTGAAAAATGTAAGCCGAGAGTATGACAAACAACGCAAAGTCCCTTCAAACTGGGTGGCAGAATTCTCGAGGGTGACCTCCCTCGCCCAGGAAGCCTGGAAGAAGGCCAGACAGAGATCTGAATTTGCCTTATTTCAACCCGATCTGATCAAAGTGCTCGAGCTTCGGAGGCAGTACGCTCATTATTTTGCCCCCTATGATCACATCTACGATCCCCTTCTAGACGATTTTGAGCCTGGGATGAAGACGGCAGATGTTAAAAAGGTATTCGCGGAGCTACGTCCAAAACAAGTTGAACTGGTTCAAGCCATCATGGATAGCCAATACCCTGTCGATGATTCTGTGCTCCACCAAGAGTTCGATGAGCAAAAACAATGGGATTTCGGTCTGGAGGTTATCAAGGCTTTTGGCTTCAACTTTGATCGAGGACGACAAGATAAATCCACGCACCCCTTCACTACATCCTTTGGAAGCAATGATGTGCGGATCACAACCCGATTAAAGCCTGACTTTTTGAGCGTTGGCTTATTCGGCACACTCCATGAAGCTGGGCACGGCATATACGAGCAAGGCTTTAGCTCCAGACTATCTCGTACTCCTCTGGCCAATGGAGCATCCCTTGCCATACACGAATCTCAATCACGGATGTGGGAGAACCTGGTTGGGCGCAACCGACCCTTCTGGATCGGTTTCTATCCTCGCTTACAGGAGTATTTCCCCGATCAGCTGGGCGAGGTCGATCTGGAAACCTTCTACCGTGCCATCAATAAAGTGGAGAGATCACTGATCCGAACGGAAGCGGATGAAGTCACTTACAACCTACACATCATGCTCCGCTTCGAACTTGAACTTGCCCTTATCGAGCAAACACTGGATGTCGCCGATCTCCCCCAGGTTTGGAACACGAAGATGGAGGAGTATCTTGGCATCACGCCACCCAATGACGCCGATGGCGTACTGCAGGATATCCACTGGTCCTTTGGGATCTTCGGATACTTCTCGACCTACTGTCTTGGCAATTTGATAGCTGGCATGCTTTGGGAGAATATCCTTTCGGATATCCCGGACCTTGAGAAGCAATTTGAACGAGGTAAGTTTGATGCTCTCTGGAATTGGCTCAACCAAAAGATCCTTCAGCATGGCGCCAAGTTCGAACCTGCCGAGTTGATCAAACGCGCAACCGGCTCAGAACTCAGCGCTGAACCCTACGTGCAGTACCTGAACACCAAATACGGTGAAATCTATCAATTTTAGAATGCTAAAGCGGCTCTTGGAGCACCCTTCCGGCAGTCGCTATCATGACCTTGTCAAAGGGCAATCAAGCTTTGGTGAAAATCGCTGCGTTGAATTTTTACCTATGTTTGAAGTTTAGACTCATCTTCAGACTTGATATTATTGACTCGCCTGAACAAAAGCCACTTAGCTGAGAGGAACCAGCATATGTGGGGGTGCGTGGGAGCTCGTAGCGCTCCTTCAAAAATCCACCAATGCCCCCCAACCAGGCAATGGTGAAGGAATCGAGCGGGTTTTATACTTTGGGAGAGGATGGACAATAGGAGGTCTGGTTCAAGAATTGAGTCTCCCATGAGAAAGATTACCCAACATTACAGAAAAAATAACGAATGAACCAATCTCCAAAAAGGAATCTAAACTCTCATTCGAAAGGGATATGTCCCATCCTATTTTGTAGCCTTCTTTTGGTGTTAAGTCAGGGTGTTACGTGGGACGGAGGTGCATTTCCACAACTCCTGCCCTGGTGTAGATCATGCAACACTCCATTAATGCACCCGTTCGCGAATCGGTTTATCCTATTGACAGTCATTCGTGTTTAAGGGATGTTTTGTGATCAGGCCTATCTTTCCGCTTCTCCTTACTATACTGACAATTGCAGCCTGCACGGAGGCAACGGTACTACCTACATCGACATTAACGCCTCCAACCTCACCCCCAACCTCTTCACCCACTTTTGTTTCACAGACCGGGACCCCTCAACCTTTCACAACCACAACTCCGGTTATCGTCATTGAAGATCCCAATGTCAGCTTCACTCCCACGCCCGTTCCGCTGCCCATTTCTCTTCCTAAGGAGAAAGTCGCCATTCTGCGACCGGCTTCAGGCTCCAATGTTACAAGCCCCTTTCGTGTCAACGGGTATGCAGGCCCGAGCTGGAACAACCGCGTTGAACTGCGCTTAATAGGTGAGGACGGGCGTCTAATCTCGAAGACCATCGCCTACTTGCTCTCTTTGCCTGGCAATGCAGGCCCATTCACAGCTGAAATGGAGTTTGAGACGACCCTGATCGCTGAAACAGCCAGATTGGAAGTGAGCACCTTCAGTACAGAGGATACAAAATTGGATCATATGGCTTCCGTCGATTTGATCTTACTCTCCATTGGTGCTCCACTGACTCATTGGACCATCCATGGACCTGAGCAGATCACCATCCTGTCGCCGCGTGAATACGATACGATCCGTGCAGGAAGAGCTTCCGTGAAGGGTGTGGGTTGGGTAAACCTGGAAGGTCCTCTCCATCTGGACGTCCTGGATGGCGAGGGAAATGTTGTGGGAACCACCCTGGTCCAGATCGATTCGAACGGTCCTGGAATGGCTGGTACGTTTGAAGTCGAAGTCCAATATCAAATCGACGAGGCCCAGCTTGGTCGAGTCGCTATCTATGAGACCTGTCAGACCATCCCGGGCATCATCCACTATGCCAGCGTGATTGTGAACCTAAGACCTTAGGTAACTTCTACCTCTTAACTTCAACCCACCTAATCCGAATCCGCTGAAAAGCCATTCAAGATAGAAGAGAGAGACATCTTATGGAATGATTTTTCCAAACATTTAGACTCCATGATGTTATAATCCTCTTCCCAGGATCGATCGGCATGAATGTTGTCCGCATCAATACGAAAAAAGGTGTTGGTATCCCCTCACCATCCTATAAGGTTTTCATGGTCCTCCTTTCGGCCACCCTTGTTTTTTTGGCTGGTGTGGCTGTTTTTCTATTAGGTTCGCGCCTTTTCTATTCGGGCAAAGCTTTTCCTGGTGTTCAGGCAGCAGGGTTAAATCTCTCTGGTAAAACGGTGGAAGAAATTGAGTCTGCCCTGGGTGAAAGGCTCACGTATCCAACCAGGGGCCTTATCGTCTTTCATGACGAGGAACAA
>MGNI01000166.1:6269-7932 GCA_001795115.1 Chloroflexi bacterium RBG_16_48_8
CCAGCCGATTTGGGCGTCTCTGTCGATGTTCCCACAATGGCGAGCAACGCCCTAAGCGTCGGTCGTGAGGGGAATATCTTTCGTCAATTCGGTGAGCAATTGAGCGTTTGGTTTTCCGGGAAAGTCATCCACCCCATTGTCATTTTCGATCAACAACGAGCAAAGGATTTTTTATCCCGATTGGCAGCTGAGATCGATCGCCCCAAGATAGAAGCCCACCTAAGTTGGCAGGGGATCGAGCTGGAGGCAACCCCTGGTCAGATTGGACGTCAGTTGAACATAGAGGCCACATTAGCTGCTCTCTACGAACCCATTTCCCGAATGATCGATAGCCAGATTGACCTGGTCATTGATGAGATCAACCCATTGGTCCTCGATGCCTCAGCCCAAGCCGAGTTGATTGAAGAGATCCTCAGCGAACCTCTCATCCTGAGTGCAGGGGAAGAGGGCTCATGGACCATCCAACCGCAAGATCTTGCCGAGATGCTGCACTTCAGCCTTGCCCAAGCGGATCAAAATGCAGAATACCAGGTGAGCCTGGCTCCAAATCAGCTCATGGTAACCCTCACACCCCTTTCGATTGAATTAGATCGCCCGGCACAGAATGCCAGGTTCATCTTCAATGACGATACAAAGGAATTGGATCTGCTACGACCTGAGGTTGTTGGTCGAATGCTGAATATCCAAGCCTCGATTAGCGCCATTCAACAGGACCTTCTTTCCGGAAAGCATGAAGTTGACCTTGTATTCGACATTGAAGAGCCTCAGGTCAAGAAGGATGCCACGGCTGAGGAACTTGGAATCAGTGAACCGGTGAGCGAGGTTTCCACCTACTTCTATGACTCTGGTTCTGCTCGTGTCCATAATATCTCAACCGCAGCCGCAGCCTTTCATGGTCTCCTCGTTGCCCCCGGAGAAACCTTATCCATGGCTGAGGTTATCGGGGATATCAGCCTGGATACGGGATACGCCGAGGCGCTCATCATCTTCGGGGACAGTACGATCGAGGGTGTGGGTGGGGGAGTATGCCAGGTCAGCACGACCCTCTTTCGGGCCGCCTTCTTCGGCGGCTACCCCATCGTGGAACGCTATCCGCATGCCTATCGTGTCGGCTATTATGAGCAAGGTCCTAACTCGCCCGGTCCCGGGCTGGATGCCACCGTTTTCATCCCCATTGTGGACTTTAAATTCACCAACGATCGTCCCTCCTGGCTGCTGCTCGAGACCTATATCTATGGAAACCAGTTGTTATGGAAATTCTACTCGGCTCCGGATGGACGTCAGGTGGAGTGGACCAAGAAAGAGACCAACAAGGTCGAGGCGCCTGAACCTCTCTACAAAGAGAACCCGGACCTACCCAAGGGAGAGATCCGTCAAATCGAATGGCAGGCAGATGGACTGGATGTGATCATTGAACGCACCGTTATTCGAGATAATCAAATCCTGTATGAGGACCGTATCATCACGAATTACGAGCCATGGCGTGCTATCTTCGAATATGGTCCCGGGACAAAGCTCCCCAAGGATGCAAAGACAGAATGATCATGGGAGCCCGCCGCTGGTTGAGCCTGTCGAAACCCAGGCGGGAATTTGAGCATGGGAGCAGGGGTGCGGGGGAGATGGGGAGCCCGTCGCCGGTTGAGCCTGTCGAAACCCAGACGGG
>MGNI01000167.1:0-135 GCA_001795115.1 Chloroflexi bacterium RBG_16_48_8
ACCATGGAGGTGAAAGGTCTTGAGACCATCGCCCTCCTGCCAGGGCCATCCCTGTTCTTCCTCACAGGCCTCTCTTTCCACCTCCTGGAAAGACCCATCGTCAGCATCTTCACCACCCATAAAAATCCCCTTTTC
>MGNI01000167.1:182-7738 GCA_001795115.1 Chloroflexi bacterium RBG_16_48_8
GATCGATGTGTTGGATTATGGGGAGGATCAGGCTTCTCGACAGGAAGCCTTCGACTCAGCCGGAAGAAAGCTACGCCTCGAGGGAGCTCGAATCGGCATCGAACCCCTGGTGATGCGTGCTTTCGAGCTCAGGCTCCTTGAGGGGACCATCCCGGGAGCCAAATTCATCGCCGCCGATGACATCGTATCCTCGCTGAGGCTGAATAAGGATGACATGGAGATTGAGGCTATACGTATGGCGGTTCAAATCGCTGAGACCGCCCTTCGGGATACAGTTGCTCAGGTACAAGTCGGTATGACGGAACTTGAAATCGCTTCCGAACTGGTGATCCAATTGTTACGGGCTGGCTCCGAATCGGAGATACCCTTCAAGCCCATCGTGTCCTCAGGACCAAACAGCGCCATTGTCCATGCGACACCTTCAGCCCGAAAACTTCAGGTCGAGGACATGCTCATGATCGATTTTGGGGCACGGGTGAAAGGTTACATCTCAGATATCACACGGACTTTCGCCATTGGAAAGATCCAAGATGAGATGGGAAGAATCTATCAGGTTGTGAAGGAAGCCAACGAGGCCGGGAAAAACGCTGTGGCAGTTGGTGTGCAGTGCGCAGAAGTTGATCGGGCTGCTCGAGCTGTGATTGAAGGGGCAGGATATGGAGAATTCTTCATCCACCGAACAGGACATGGGATCGGTCTGGAAGGTCACGAGGGTCCATACATCTCGGGAGACAACATTCAGATCCTATCGGAAGGGATGACATTCACCATAGAACCAGCGCTTTACATCCCCAATCAGGGAGGCGTCCGAATCGAGGATAATGTCGTCGTCACATCCGAAGGCGTAGAATGCCTCACATCCTACCCACGTGAGTTACAGGTGATCGCAAAATGATCGTTCAAGATGAGGGAGAACCCTTCTTTTTTCAAGGTGGAAGAACGGGCTGCTTGCTAATCCATGGCGCAACAGGCACACCGAAAGAGATGCGCTGGTTGGGTGAATACCTGGCATCTCAAGGGCATACAGTACTGGGGTGCCGCTTATTCGGACATGCCACGAAACAACAAGATTTGCTCCGGGCGCGCTGGTTTGATTGGTTTACATCGGTGGAGGATGCATACCACATCCTATCTGGCTCTTGTGATCAAATATTTATCGCTGGTGTCTCTTTGGGCGGCCTGCTCTCACTCCTTTTTGCGTCACAATTTCCAGTAACAGGCCTGATCGGATATTCAACGCCTTATTCCATGCCGGAGAAAATTGCTGTCGTTCTTCGACCCGTACTTCCATTGATCAGCAAAGTATGGCGCTATTTTCCAAAAGGCGAACCCGATTGGCACGATATTGAACTTCATAAGGATCACCTTGAATACCCATCCTACCCCATTCGAGTTGCGACAGAACTCCATCTCATCATCGATGAAGTTCAGAAAGTGCTTCCCAGCATCACAGTGCCGGTGCTAATTATTCATTCCAAGAAGGATGCTTCCGTTCCCTATCAACACGCAGAGAAAATCTACAAGGCATTAGGCTCACAGGATAAGGAGATCATTTGGTTGGAGAACAGTGGTCATAATGTGACCCGCGACACCGAGCGTCAAAAAGTCTTTCTGGCAACTGCAGATTTCATCCGTAGGGTATCAACCCATAATCCGCAATAATCCAATCTTTCATTCGAGGTATGTAGAGTGAGACAAATCCTCAAGGGCGGTGAGCCTTTCTTCTTCCCGGGTGATGAAGTCGGTTGTTTGCTCACCCATGGTTTCACGGCGACACCACAGGAAATGAGAGGTCTGGGTGAACATCTTGCCTCCCAGGGACGGACGGTGTTAGGAGTGAGGCTATCCGGTCACGCCACCGATGTAAGAGATATGACCCGATCTCGTTGGCAGGATTGGATCGCTTCTGTTGAAGATGGTTATCAACTCCTGGAGGACTATTGCTCCAAGATCGTCCTGATTGGATTTTCCACTGGAGGAGCCATCTCCCTTTACTTAGCTCACACCCTTCCAACCATCGGAGTGGTTGTCATATCCACTCCCCATGAATTACCCTCCGATCCACGGATTCGACTGCTGCGTCCCATCATCCGACCACTTAGTATCTTTTATCCATTCAATCCAAAAGGGCCTCCAGATTTTTATGATCCCGAAGCGGCCAAAGCAAGAGTGCAATACAATCACTATCCGCTTCGCGCCGTGCCAGAACTGGATACCCTCTTTTTAAAAATGCAGGAGGTGCTACCTCTGCTCAAAGTGCCTGTTCTATTCCTCCACTCGAAGAATGACCGATTTATACCGCCTGAGCACATGAATGCCAATTTCGATCTTCTTGGATCAGTGGATAAAAGTAGAATCTTGGTCGAGAGAAGCAATCACATCATCACATGCGATACTGCTCGAGAGCAAGTTTTCAAAGCTGTCAGCGATTTTGCAGAACGCATATCTGGAAAGCGAGAATGATTCGATCTGGCGGTCAACCCTTTTTTCTACCAGGTGGTCCCTTCGGATGCATGCTCATCCACGGCTTTATGTGCAGTCCGAAAGAAATTCGTTGGTTGGGCACCCACTTGAATGAAGCTGGCTTCAGCGTCTTAGCCATCCGTCTCTTTGGACATGCAACTATCCCCAAAGATCTCTATCGCGCCCGTTTCCAAGATTGGATCGCAGATGTGGAGGATGGGTTTACATTTCTCCATCATCAATGCAGTAAGTTGGTGGCCATTGGTCGTTCCATGGGAGGAGCTTTAGCACTGATTGCTGGTGCCAAGTTAAAAATTGATGGTGTTGTCACGATTGCAACACCATTTAACCTGCCCACATCATTTAGAGATCGGGGCTTGAAGGTTCTTATTCCGCTCATGCAACTTATTGGCATGGGACAGCGCTCCATGATGAGATCTCCCTTCACCCATGACTTGGATGCTATCCTCCCCATAGATCGACTTTCCTATGCTTCCTTTCCGCCTCGGACGCTTCTTGAGGTCAACGCCTTGTTTGCTGAAATGCAGCGAATCCTGCCTTATGTCTCGGTACCTACTCTCTTGATAGATGGAGAGACAGATCAAGAGGGTTATCCAGGTTCTACATCTCAGATACTCGATCATTTAAGAGCCAAGAGAGCCAAGCTCATGAGGGTTAAGCCAAGCTTTTCCAGGGACATACGCAATCAAGAGCAGGAGAGGATTTCAGCTGCAATTATCCAATTTGTGACAAGTCTTTCTGGATCCTAGCTATGACCCGGGATTTGCGGATCGTCAGCATTTCACTTCTTTTATGGGGCTTAGGTGAAGGCCTCTTTATCTATTTC
Source organism: Chloroflexi bacterium RBG_16_48_8 (assembly GCA_001795115.1). Classification (GTDB taxonomy): domain Bacteria; phylum Chloroflexota; class Anaerolineae; order Anaerolineales; family E44-bin32; genus MGNI01. The sequence goes on from MGNI01000167.1 coordinate 3,493, forward strand.
CAGCCCATCTATTTGATTCAATTGGGGGCAAACCCTGTTCAGATCGGCTGGATGCTAGGGTTAGCCAGTTTAGCCTTCACCCTCTCACATCTCCCGGCGGGTGCATTCGCGGATATCGTAGGTCGAAAGATCATCATTGTAGTAGCCTGGTTCGCGGGAACCCTGGCAGGACTCATCATGTTCTTGGCGGATACACTTCCCATCTTTCTCATTGGAATCATCCTGTATTCTTTCACGGGTTTCGTCTTATCCCCTTTGCAGAGCTATGTCACGAATGCGAAAGGATCCTGGACAGTGGCCCGAGCGCTTACAACGACCCAGGCGTTCATCAGTATCGGATCAGTTATTGGACCCATGCTGGGCGGATTATTGGGCGAAAGGTTCGGTCTAAAAATGGTTTACGGAATTGCGACGGGCGTGTTCCTTCTATCCTCCCTTCTGGTGCTTCCTATTCACCCCCAGCCCATTGAAAAGGCGGAGGAAGGCCCTCGCTATCAAAATCTACTCAGGAATAAAACATTAGGAGGCTTCCTCCTGCTGGCTTTCTTTGCCCTTTTTGCCATGTATCTCAGTTGGCCGCTCACCCCAGTCTTTCTCCAGGAGGAACGTTGTGTATCTGTGACTACACTTGGCCTGTTCGGTTCCCTTTACTCTTCCGGAATGGTCATTCTCAATCTCCTCTTAGGAAGATCCAATCCTCGCCTGGGTTTCATCATCGTTCAAATCGCCGTGGGATTCTCCATTATTGCCATTTGGAGGGGAGCCAACAACCTCTGGTTCTCATTAGGATTCTTCCTGGCTGCCGGTTTTCGCGTAACACGGTCCCTCATCACTGCTCAGGTAGAGACCCTGGTCAAACGAGTTGAACTTGGCCTGGCTATTAGCTTCGCTGAGACCATCAATGGAACAGTGATGCTCATTGCCTCTCCCTTAGCGGGTTTGCTCTATGATATTGGGTCGGAACTACCTTTCATCTTCAGTTTGGGATTGCTTGGCATCATACTTGTAGCAAGCCTGCGCTATACACCGCGGGTGGATTCATCAAGATCGGTCGTTGCAGCTTCGGAGGTTGTTAAAGAGTGAAAAGGAGGAAGAAATGAATACCTGGTTGGAATGGGGCATGCCCATCATCGAGTGGTTTCAGAACCTTGGGGAGGGCTGGCTTCCTGCCATGAAATTCTTCTCTTTTCTGGGCACAGAAAATTTCATCATGCTACTTATGCCAGCTCTATTCTGGTGTTATGACACCTCACTTGGTTTCCGGTTGGGATTAGCGCTCCTTGTCAGCAACGGTTTTAATGGAATTATTAAAATTGCCTTTGGTTGGCCGCGGCCCTACTGGGTGAGCAACAAAGTGCAGGCCCTTGCTGCAGAATCATCCTATGGCATACCCTCTGGGCATGCTCAAAATGCTATTGTGCTTTGGGGTCGATTGGCTTCTGCCTTAAAACACCCCGCAATTACTTTGATCTGTATTGCCCTGATTTTATTAATCTCCTTCTCTCGTCTCTACCTGGCCGTCCACTACCCAATAGATGTGCTCGCGGGATGGTTAGTCGGAGGTCTCCTTGTTTTCATCTTCGTGGCTCTTGATAAACCGATAGGTCAGTGGCTGGAGAAGGAATCCTTTCGACTTAAGATGATCCTGGCATTCATCCTTCCTCTCAGCATTTTGATCTTGGGGATTGCTATTTCTGCAGGTACTGCCGATCGTGCGATACCTCAAGAATGGATAACGACAGCCCAAATGGCTATCCCTGAAGCGGATCCAATTGATCCCCACAATCCGGAGGGCATCATCTCTGCATCGGGCTCTCTCCTGGGATTATGTGTCGGTTATGTGTTACTTCTTCGATGGGATCGCTTCAATGCTTCCGGGAGTATTATGAAACGGATTGCTCGGTACATTGTTGGTGTTTGTGGAGTCGTGATTATTTTCTTTGGGCTGCGAATGATCTTCCCTCAAGACGAGACCCTCGTGGCTTTCACTCTACGTTTTATTCGTTATGCGGCTGTGGGTTTTTGGGTGTCCTACCTTGGTCCAAAGATCTTCGTCTCATTGCGATTGACATGATAGATACACGACCACGCTAAGAATCAACAGGGCCGGTTCGCAGACCGCCCCTTCAACGCCCTGAACGATGTTTGGCAGCCATCTACATCATAAACTCAATTTCTTCCGGGGAAGAGCCAATCGCAAAAGACAAAACCCCCGATCGAAACACATACTGGATACCTACTCGACTGACTTTGCTTCTTTCATCTCACGCCAAAGATACCAATGCCCCTTCCGATCTCCCGCTTCCTCAGGAGCCCGGTCGTAGTAAAGATCGAAGATTCGATCTGGTTCAGTTCCGACTCGGAAGTAGAACCTTCCCACTCCCCATGAGCCTCTTCTGCTAGCGTTACGCAGGTTCTCTGGCTGCATATTCTTCGCCATCCGCCCTTTCCGCGCGTAACTGAACCATCGGGAAATCACCTCAACAATCCTAAATTTTTCACCCTGCCAGATGAATTCGGAAGGAGGGTCGGGCTTTTTTGTAAGCATAGGTGACCTATCGAATTGAACTTCGATCTCCTCAGCAATAAAGCGGATGGGGATCCAATCATCCTTTTTCAGAGACATGGCTTTCCTTTATCCACCGCTGACTCATTGGCAAGGCAATTGCGATAAGCACAAAGGCTGCCAATATCGTGCCCATTTCCAGATAGAGCAAGGAAAGGATGCAGACTATCCACAAAACCCATCGCCCCCAAGGCAGCTTCACCCATATACCACATAGAGCGCTGACCCAAGAGATTCCCAGCACGATCCAAGGCCACGCCAAGCCAAAGGGATTTATTCCCAACTTGACTGTCCATTGCAGCCACAGGGCATCAGGATTCCTGAAACCAGTAAATAAACAGATATATAGCCCTTCCCATATCAATAGAATGGCTGAAATCAATCCTAAGATTGTCGCAAGGTAGAGGCCAAATGGAGGTCGTCGCAAATCAAGCTCCTGGCGTACCAAATCGAGCCGGCTGACACCGGCCCGGAATAGTCTCTATGTAGCTTAGTTATCCCCTTGATCTTTACGCTCACGAGCGGCGACAATTTCTTGCTGAATATGTGCAGGGACTCTCTCGTAGTGGCTCAAGCTTATACTGAAAATCCCTCGACCACCTGTGATCGAGCGTAGATCCGTCACGTAGCGCAAGATCTCCGCTAATGGAACTTTAGCGGTAACCACACTTCGTCCGTGCTCGGTGTCCATCCCTTGAACTCGAGCCCGGCGGGTGTTGAGGTCACCCAGAACATCACCCATATAGGCCTCTGGCACCGTAATTCTGACATCCATGATGGGCTCCAACAATACTGGATTTGCATCCTGGATGGCTAATTTGAAAGCCTCACGACCAGCGACCTCAAACGCAATCGCCTTGGAATCAACAGGATGTTCCTTTCCATCGTAGACTTCCACTCGGATTTTCTCAACTGGAAATCCAGCGATAGCCCCCTGGCGCATAACAGTCTTCACACCCTTTTCAATGGCAGGCATATAACTGGAGGAAACAGCTCCACCGAAAACTTTATTCTCAAATTCATATTCACCCTCTTCCAGAGGCATGATGCGCAAATGAACTTCACCGAACTGTCCTGCGCCTCCGGTTTGTTTCTTATGACGATACATTGCATCACCGCCCTTGGTAATCGTCTCGCGGTAAGGGACCTTTGGTATTTCCGTATTCAGACCAACCTGGAATTTCGATTCCGCTTTTCGGATGGCAACATCGATGTGTTGATCTCCCATCCCCTCTAAAATGGTCTGATTGGTGCTGGGCTCTTGATGCCAGATGAGGGTCGAGTCTTCTTCGCACAAACGAGTGAGAGCCGTACCCATCTTGGCCGAGTCTGCTTGCGTCTTGGGGATCACAGCCACCGAGTAAAGCGCGTTGGGATACACTGGAACAGGGAGGGTGAGGGGATGCGCTTTCTCACAGAGCGTATCTCCTGTCCCCGTAGCGCTCATCTTCGCAATGGTACCGATATCTCCTGCATGCAACAATGCCACAGGAAGTTGTTCTTTCCCTCTCAAAATATTAATCGTTCCGAGGCGCTCTTCTGAGCCCTTACGCTGGTTCCAAACGCGACTATCCGAATTTAAGGTGCCTGAATAGACACGCATATAGGTTAGTTTTCCTACAAAGGGATCGGCCGTCGTTTTCCACACATACACTGCCAGAGGACCCGTGCTCGAGGCTC
>MGNI01000167.1:7801-9375 GCA_001795115.1 Chloroflexi bacterium RBG_16_48_8
TCAGTTCGATGATCGCCTCCAACAAAGGTGCCGATCCGATATTGGCGGTGGCAGCTGATACGAAGACAGGCACAAAAATCCCCGAAAGAACCGCCTGCTTAAAACCGCGAATAACCTCAACCTTTGTCAGCTCCTCGCCATTCAGATACTTTTCTAGCAACTCATCGTCGCCTTCCGCCGCGGCTTCAACGAGGGCAATGCGGGCCTCCTCAGCGGCTTCTGCAAATTCCGCCGGGATCTCCTCAGCTTTTCCCCCGTCACCAGGTCTGGCTTTCATGGTGAATAGATCAATCACACCCTTGAAATCATGTTTCTCGCCCCAAGGCAATTGGACAGGAACAAACGTCGCATCTGTTGGAAGCTGACGAATGCCATTCAAAACAGCTTGGAAGTTTGCGTTTTCCCGGTTCATCTTGCTGATCATGACAAAGCGAGGCAACTTGAATCGATTGCAATATTCCCAGACAATCTCTGTTCCAACCTCTACCCCGGCTACTGAATCCACGAGAACCACAGCCCCATCGGAAACTCTCAAGGCGGAGATCACCTCGCCTAAGAAGTCTGCGAAACCTGGCGTGTCCAAGATGTTAATCTTGTGATCCTTAAACTGAACCGGTAGGATGCTGGTGGATAAGGAAAGCCTTCGACGGATCTCTTCATCTTCAAAATCAGAAACCGTGTTTCCCTCTTCCACCTTTCCCATACGGTTGATGGCACCTGTAAAATAGAGCAATGCCTCGCATAGGGAGGTTTTTCCTCCACCTCCATGTGAGACAAAAGCAACGTTACCTAGCAAATCAGTTCCGTATTCTTTCATTCTATGGAAACCCTTCTTGAGGAAATTGTGACGAGTGGATTGTAAGACAGGAGGGAGCAGTTGTCAAAGTATTGTCGCCCTTGAAGCTCAGAACGATCATCACTGGACAAGTGTGAATTTTATATCTCTTCATTATTCCAATAGTGATCAAACCAATTGCACCGATGCAATAATGACTCACCTGAAAAAAGCCCTTCAAGATAGAAGAGAGAGGCATATGTGGGCTGGTTCCTCTCAGTTGAGTGGCCTTTTTTCAGATGAGTCAATGATAAAATCAATTCACCCGATAGGAGACAGGATGTCCTTTCTTAATCAATATTCCTTCCTGATTGCTGCCATTGTAGGTGTTGTTTTACTGGGCTTTTTATTATTTCGTAAAAGTGTAGATCGAAGCAGCGTGATCACATTCAGCGCTCTTATCCTTGGTCTTCTTCTTTCTTTTTTTCTTCTGCGCCCAGGAACAAGCTCCTCTCAAAAGGTAGATGAAGTGCTGGGACAAATCGGCTCCGGACAACCAGTGCTTCTCCAGTTTCAAAGCGATTACTGAATTGCCTGCCTATCGGCAAAACCCATCGTGGATGGGATCGAACGAGAATTCGAAGGCAGGCTTACTGTAATCCATATTGATGTCCTGGATCCAATTGGGAAAGATTTAGGACGGTTATTTGACTTCAAGTACACACCCACTTTTATCCTCTTGGATGCTGAAGGAAAGGAAATTTGGCGCACCATCGGGGCTATCGACCTGGCAGAGGTG
>MGNI01000167.1:9386-11221 GCA_001795115.1 Chloroflexi bacterium RBG_16_48_8
GGACCAAGAATGATCCGGCGTCTCTTCTTCGAACTACATTATATGCTCAAGAAAGCTCGTTGGGATACCGGGATCTCACCGCCAGAATTGATCGAATTTCTCGAAATGCAACCACCCGGTCGTGCCCTCGATCTGGGCTGCGGCACCGGAACAAACGCAATAACGATAGCACAGTATGGATGGGATGTTGTTGGGATAGACATCTCTACTCATGCCATCCGAAAAGCACGTCGAAAAACAAATTCTGTCGGAGCAAAGGTCACTTTCATCCAGGGCGATGTGGCTGAGCTCAAAGGTATTGAAGGCATCTTCGACCTTATTCTCGATATAGGTTGTTTCCATGCAATCACAACTGCTTCAAAATGGGAGTATGCCAGAAATGTCCAGAAACACCTTGGTCCAAACGGATTTTTCCTTCTTTACACCTGGCTGCAGCAAGAGATCGACGGGGACAAGTCACTCTCTCTAGAAGAAAAGTTGCTGAAACTATTCAGCCCATGTTGTAAATGTATTAACGTAGTGCGTAGCTCGGACTGGGCAAGCCATCGACTCTCCGCTTGGTTCACCATGAGACGAGTTCCCTGATGCATCGGGTTTTAATCCTTTTTTTGGATGGTATCGGGCTCGGACCTTCTGACCCAAATACCAATCCCCTATACACTGCCCCTATGCCAAATCTCATTGCTCTTCTAGACGGAAGAAGGTTAATCCACGATTCTTGCCCATATCATGGCAATCATGCTTCCCTCCATGCTTTGGACACAACCTTAGGGGTCCCGGGATTACCACAGTCAGCAACGGGACAAGCTGTCCTTCTGACAGGTCGTAACGTCCCTGCTGAAATCGGCGAGCACTATGGTCCCAAGCCAAATCCAGCTATAGCAAAAATCTTACGGGAAGATAATTTATTTATAGGAGTCCTTCGTCAAGGTGGATCTGCCATTCTATTGAACGCGTACCCTCCTCGATATTTCGAAGCTATCACAAGCAAACGTCGGCTTTACTCCGCCATCCCAATGGCTGTGAATGCCGCTGGCATCAACCTGATGACGGCTGAAGATTTACAAGCGAGGCGTGCCATGTCTCCAGACTTCACAGGGGAGGGTTGGTCCTCCCAGCCTGATTTCCCTCCAGCACCCGTTTATTCAGCGGATGAAGCTGGGAAACACCTGGCTCGTCTATCCCAAAACTATACTTTGACATGGTTCGACTACTGGCTTAGTGATTATGCCGGTCACCGCGGCACAGAAGTACAAGCCATTCGTCTATTAGAAACTTTCGACAAGGTGCTTGGGGGATTGGTAGAAGCCTGGGACATGACTCAGGACCTGATCATCATCACCTCTGATCACGGAAACCTGGAGGATTTGGGAGCACGTGGGCATACGTATAACCCTGTGCCCGCACTGCTCATCGGTCCAGCCAGACTTCGCGGCCGGTTTGCCCAGGATCTATCAGATCTGACCTCATTCTACCCTGGCGTATTACGTGTCCTTGAAGCATGATCTTCAAACAATGGGGGCAAGATATCACAACCTCTGAAAAAATTTATGAGCTACTCACCAGAGAAATATCCCTTGAGAAATAAAGTTTCCTCTCAACAAGACCCATAACCTTTCAGGGTTTTACATTTGCTCCTATACTATAGGGATAATCCTTGAGAAATTCGAAGAGTCCAAGCAGGAACATCATTAGAAATGCCACTCTCTGAAGAGATATTCAACACCATCCTTAAATTAGCCCGGGACGCTTTGCAGATCGCTGTAGAGAAAGGTCATTTGCCGCCGATTGACCTAAGTGGTTTCCCAGCGGAATTACAAAAACCCGGGGCATCC
>MGNI01000167.1:11283-12676 GCA_001795115.1 Chloroflexi bacterium RBG_16_48_8
TTACCATTGGCTGAAGATATTCGCGTACACGCCGTGGCAGCCGCCCTTCACGATTATCGTTTCCCGGCTGTTGAAATGGATGAAGTTGATGAGATCCGGATTGAAGTCTCCATTCTGACTGAACCCAAGCCGCTTGAATATGAAGACCCGGAAGATCTATTGGAATCGCTTCGCCCGATGCTTGATGGTGTGATCATCGTAGAAGGCATACGGCGGGCAACCTTTCTGCCCCAAGTATGGGAGCGGATTACATCCCATTCCCTTTTCTTATCCATGCTTTGCGAGAAAGCCTCTCTGCCCTCGGATGCCTGGCAGACGATGAAGCTTGAGGTTTATACTTACCAGGTAGAGACCATTCACGAACAACAATCCCCAAGTGAATAATACGATTTGAGGTCCCATTGCGTCATTTTCTTCCACAGATCAGCCCTCACTTACAATTAGGATTACGTTGGCCAGAGGGATTGCGGGCTTTACGCTCACGCAACTTCCGTCTGTTTTTCTTTGGTCAATTGATCTCTCTCATTGGCGTCTGGATGCAATCCACTGCCCAACAGTGGTTGGTCTACCGAATAACAGGCTCACAACTCAAGTTAGGCACGGTCACCTTCGCTGGCTTTCTTCCAGTTTTGCTTCTCTCCCTTTTCATGGGTGTCCTTGTTGACAGGTTTTCCAGCCGCACTCTGCTGATATGGACACAAAGCTGGTTTATGTTGTGTGCCGCTGCCCTGGCATTGATCACCTTTCTAGATCTGGTCAGGTATGAATACATCATCCTTCTTGCCATCCTAACAGGTATTGCGAACGCCATGGACATGCCAGCCAGACAAGCGATTTATACCGATCTGGTCGAGCGCAAGGACCTCCTGAATGCTATTGCCCTCAACTCCTCTGTATTTAATGGTGCCCGGATCATAGGACCAGCTATTGGGGGTTTCATCGTGGCTCAATTGGGTGAGGCGGTCGCATTCAGTGTGAATTCGGTCACCTACATGGCTGTGATCTTGGGGCTTTTCTTGATGACGATCCAAACCGATCCTCACACCAAAACCCATGGTAAAGGCCTTCAGGATTTGCAGAAAGGATTAAGCTATCTTTTTCGTGAAAAACGCGTGTTGGGATTGGTTGTCATGGTTGCCGGATTGAGTGTCATGGGTTTCTCTTACCTGACTCTTCTTCCAGTCTTTGCACAGGATGTGCTGCAAATTGGAGCGGAGGGTTTTGGAGGCTTATTGGCTGCACAGGGCACTGGGGCACTTATTGCAGCACTCTCCTTGGCGTTCAAAGGGGATCGTTTACATAAAGGGAAGCTCTTAATCGGAAGTCGTTATCTGCTGGCATTCGCCATTTTCCTTCTGGGTTTCTCCCGATCGATTGCTTTGTCGGTGACGGC
>MGNI01000167.1:12702-14978 GCA_001795115.1 Chloroflexi bacterium RBG_16_48_8
AGCCAGTTGGCATTGACCAACACACTGCTGCAACTCATCGTCCCGGATGAATTTCGAGGGAGGGTGCTCAGCAGCTACACCTGGGCTTTGGGAGGCTTTTTCCCCATCGGTTCCCTGCTGATCGGATCCATTGGGGATGCAATTGGAGCCCCCAATGCCGTCATGATCTCTGCTGGCTGCAGCCTGCTCATTTCCATGATTGGTGGCTTTTACTTCCGAGAGACCCGGGATCTTCGTTAAGTTACCCAGGCCTGCACAAATCATAAGAGAATCCCTCCTATAAAATTCAAGCCAGTTGCCATTCCAACTCCGGCTTGGAGCCAATTTTTTTGGTCAGCAGTCCCAAGAATGGTGTAACTCATCAGAGAGAACCATACCCGTAAGCCAGGTTGTATGGTAAGTAAAATGGTTAGAACAACGCTGACAAACTTAAAATAAGATGAGCGCCTGGTGAAGCAAGCCACTTTCAATGCTGTCTAAGGCATTTATACCGTCAAAGAGAGTTTGAACATCGGGGGTGGTGCGGTTGGAAGGGGCCCTTATTTTCAGGATATATGAACGTTGGAAGATCCCCCTTCATTGATATAACCCTTATTCTCCCCTCCGAAGGGATCTAAAACGGTTTATACAGTGATGATCTCTGCTTCCGTTTTTTTAGCCAGGTAGGTGCAGAAGGCAGAGAATTCCTCCTCATTAAAGCGACCCATCTCTCCACTAGGGCGCCCTAGGACAATCGCTGTTGCCCCCACCTCATGCGCAACTTCGATAAACGTAGGGACAAAATGACCTGCCCGAATAATAGCTTTCGCAGACACGCCTTTTTCAACAGCCCGTTCCACAGCCATGACCAGGAAAAATTCCCCCATGTGCTTCAACTCTTCCTGCACATCCACGACAACCGCAGCAGCTGTCTTATCGAGGAAGGAACTATCAGCTACGTAGAGGAACACCAAGGGCTCGGCTTGCTCTTTAGCAATAGAGATCGCCTTCTCCTGTGTGTCAATGCTCTCCTCCCCACCACGAGTTGCGCATAAGATTAATCCCATGGGCCTTCTCCTGTTAATAACGTAGCATAAGCCAAATGGTGGCGATGAGCAACGTTAGAATCGTGATAGGAACCCCATCTCGCATAAATCGACCAAAAGACATTCGATAACCAGCTTGAGTAAGCAAACCAACCGCAACGATATTGGTGGCAGATCCCAAGTAAGTGGCATTCCCACCAAAATCAGCGCCAAGGATAAGCGCCCAATAGAGAACCCGGCTGGATAGTACACCTGGGACAGTCTCTGTCAGATAATCAACCACTGGCAGTGCAGCTACAGTAAAGGGGATATTATCAACGATCCCTGAAGCCAAACCCGAAATCCAAGTCACCAGCAATGTGGCTCTGGCGATACTCTCCCCGGCGAGTTGACCAAGTTGCCTGGCCACCCAGCCAATTGCACCCGACGCTTCCAGTGCACCTACACTGATGAAGATGCCTATGAAGAAAATCAAAGTCGTCCAATCGACCTCTCGGATCATCCTGTGCATATCTGGGCGAACCCAGATAATCAGCATTGTTGCTCCTGTAAGGGCTACCACACTGGGTGGCATCCGATTGAAGAACTCCGCCAAGAAAAAGAGCACAAAGGTTAAGGTTGCAACAATAAGTGCCTTGAATAACGTGGGACGATCCTGGATGGTTGATTCAGAGGCCAATTCATCAAGAAGAACAGGGGAGATGGTTTTCTTAGCTTTTGCCAGTTCAAATCGATACATCACTCGCGTTGCAACGAGTAACGCAATTAAGCATAGGATCGCAATGGGCGCCATGTGTACAAAATATTCGCTAAAGCTTAGATTAAGATGGGAGCCAACAATCGTGCTGGGAGGATCGCCAATGATTGTGATTGCACCTCCAATATTCGAGGCCAACACTTCCGGGATGACGATGGCAAAAGGATGGATATTCAATGCTAATGCCACTTCGATAGAGAGAGGTGCCAGTAGCAAGATAGCTGTCACATTGTTAAGAAATGCTGATGTCACACCGGTTAGGGTTATCAGTGATGCCACAAGCAGCCATGTTCGACCTCTTGACGCTTGAATCATACGAAAAGCCAGCCAACGAAATACATTTGTCTCCGCAAGTATGGCTACAAAGATCATCATTCCCATGATAAGAAAAATCACATTCCAATCTACGAAGATCATCGCGTCTTCAAAAGTTAATAAACTTAATTCAGAATGAAATAAGCCACCGATATAAGTGAATAGAAAAACTATCACGG
>MGNI01000167.1:15012-18087 GCA_001795115.1 Chloroflexi bacterium RBG_16_48_8
GGAAGAGGATCGAGGACAGAATCGCACTCACACCTAAACTAGGTTCAGAAACCGTATCCATAAATCCTGAATCGATATAACTACAATGGAAGTTGTGAGAGACTTTGAATAAATTGAAAAGTATCATTCGCTCTAACCCTAACTGGATAAGATCATCGTTGATTGTAGCACCCATTGATCTATAGAATGACTTTTGGAGATCATACTTCTTTGTATCCGATTGTTTTATTTACTTGAGAAGGTATCTTTGTAATTTGCTAAACGCTTATTTCACCTAATTGTTCCCTTTCAGGCATTCTCGGATCGTGAGCAACGGATCAACAAAACTATCCTCCACTATTCTACACTCTTCTTAATCAGCCTTGGTTCACTCCCAACAATTTCGAGCTGCTCTCCATTGGGGAAGATAACCTCCTTATGTTCCTCGAAACAGCGGATCTCGATCCCTTTCCATCGAACCGTGACTGGCCACGGAAATGGATTATCTCCTCGTAAGACGAACTCATTAGGCTTGATGAAATGGATTCCCAAACATGCCAGAAATAAGCCCAATGGCACCAATCCACAGATATGATCTCGTTCACCACTGCCTTTTGAAAAGTCTGGATGATAGATCTCCCGGAAGGCTTTTTCTCTCCGCAGGGTTAATAGGATTGCCTGCATTAGGTTCTGAAAGAGCCCAGCCGCTTCGATTCTAAACCCGTATGCGAGCAATGCCTCCCCCAGGAGCATATTCGCATACATCCATACTCCACCTGCTCCCTCGTTGTTGGCAGCTTCGTAAGCTGGATCCATGGATGAGCAACTGGAGATCCCGAATGGACGCCAGAATCGCTCTGGGTTGAGAATAGTCTCTCGGACCAGAATCTCAGCTCGCTCGAGATCCGGAATTCCTGCCCACAATGGCAGCAGGAGACTCACATCCTCGCGGGCGAAATCCGCAGTCGATACGATAGTTTCAAATTCATTACTGAACCCTGATACTTCAATTCGCTCAATCTCCACATAGGACTTCTCACTTGTCGCGGTTCCGATATTCGAAAACCATTGGAAGTGTTTCTCTCGTAATTGTTCCACCCGATGCCTGCCCTGTCCTCCTCGACCATGGATAAAGACCTTGGCGCTATGTTTAAGTCCCTCTTGACCCATCGATTGGATTACGATGCGGACAGGCCCGGGGAATGTCCTCTCAACCGGTATAGAAAACTCTCCCGAACCTGATCCTAACTTCTCCCCCTTTGGAGAGTGATGAACATCACGATCGCGGTAACGATAAAGGGAGCCTTCATCCGACCACATTCCATCAACAAACTTTTGAATGGAACCGACTCGCTCCTCTAAAGGTGGGATGTGTTCATCCAAATGAAGCTCCTTCGCCGCTCGAATCAGCGATTGACATTCACGATAGAGATAAGAGGCCAGATCCGGCGTTTCAACCTTCGTGATATCCAATCCCTGGCCCCAAAGCCGCCATGGTACAAAGGACGGGCAATCATCAAAACCCATCTGCAGGGTGTGATCCCATTCGGGAAATCCATCTCCATCGCGATCATGTTCAGGTGTAAACCACATCTTGATAAATTCGAGCAGACCTGGAAAAACATCTCTTAGAAATTGGCGGTCTTGTGTATGTTCATAAACTTTCCATGCAAGAGTGGCGATGAGTGGCTGAGCCAGGGCACCGTTGCGCTGTCCGCCAAGCCCCGGTTTCCAATCGATAAATCCATTCGGCTTTTGAACAGAGAGGAAATTGCGAACCACGCCTTTCGCAAGTTCCGGAGCAGAATGGATGACCAGGGGGAGAAGAAAGGCAGCATGCATGGCTGTTTGACCATCCCACTGCCAATTGTGGTCACTGCCATCGCCACGACGGGAACAGCCCCGATCAGGGTTTCGGGATAATACAAAGGAAGGGTTGGGCAATGCCCGCGTGGGACCCACAAAGCTCCCGATAGCAACTTTTTGGGAGAACTGGAAGGCTGCATCCCATTCTTCCTCACCAGTCTCGATATCAATCATGGATTCATTGAGCAATTCCAGTTTAGCGATCTCTGCCTCCCAGGGGCGAGAGGCTGCTGCCCGAGCAGCCTCGAAGGAAGAGACGGAATCCTTTTGACCTGCATGCGCCCATAATATGCTTTTCATCTCCCCGGGTGGAAGAGCGCGGTTCAGCACAAGGGATGGGTAAACAGTCTGCTCCACTTGCGCGCCTCCCATGATGAAAATCACCGGCGCCAGATTCTCCGTTCGCCCCGCCAAGGATGCGACACCCATATGGTGCCATGCGCTCATCCTTTCGCCCCCTTCCGCTGGTACCAGGAGTGAAAATAAGCGCATTTGCAATTGCAGCATATCACCGCTCAAATTACTTAGGCCAAACCTACCTGCTACTGTATGCGAATCAACAATCCAAAACTCAGCTCGTACCTCCAACTCCTGGAAAGGTGCAAAGAGTATAGAAGCGTAGTTGGGGAAGATGTGTTGAAGCACAGGACCGGAATAAAACTGCCCAGGATCGCTCACAACCGCCTCACCCAGACTAAAGCCCGGGAAGATCCGCATTCCTCGTGCGCGAAGCCCATAGGTGGTCTGTAGAGCTACACTGGCTGGTTCACCTCCCTCTAAACTCAATTCCCATATCTGATCATCCATGTAATCAGGAGTCGAGACTCGTGCATCGGCTGCCAAACGCAGCGATAGGACGGATTGGGGAGATAAAGACCAGTTGCGCATAATCGAATTTTAAGGTCCTATCTCCGAAAGGTCAAAGACATGCTAGAATTCCAGTGTATTCCAAGAAGTGCTGCCTCCCATACAAACTCAGCACCAAAGGAATACTGCAGCATAAAATGGAATACATCCCTGGAATTCCACAAAGAACTGTAGGAGGACGCAATGAATGAAAACCCCATGGCACAAAGAGGTTTGTTCTTTGAGGAATTCCAAATTGGGATCAAAATAAAGACACCGGCTCGAACCATAACCGAAACGGATGTTGTCAATTTCGCTGGAATTTCAGGAGACTTCACATCGATTCATACGGATGCAGAATACGCAAAGAGCACCCCTTTTGGT
>MGNI01000167.1:18103-18442 GCA_001795115.1 Chloroflexi bacterium RBG_16_48_8
GTGCCCTTGTCCTCTCTGTTATAACAGGCCTGGCAGCTCGGTCGGGCTTTATGGAAGGCACAGTTCTTGCCTTTCGTGAAATAAACCAATGGAAATTCAGTCGTCCCGTTTTTATTGGCGATACCGTCCATGGTGAATTCGAAGTCGAAGAAACAAAACCATTGCCCCGTTTGGGAGGTGGAGCTGTCATTCTGAATGTGCGCGTGATCAATCAGGAAGATCAGATTGTCATGAAGGGTCGCTTTAACATCCTGATGCAAGCCAAGCCTTCGTAGGAACAAAGAGCCCTATCATACCGTCTTAGTTTCGTGTCTTCTTATCAATCATACCCATCATCTT
>MGNI01000167.1:18462-19960 GCA_001795115.1 Chloroflexi bacterium RBG_16_48_8
AATCACTACAATGACTGAGAATGATGAAGACTCAACGGAGTTTGAAAATCAGACTCCCGAAGAAACAAACCATCTAGAGTCCGATGAATTTGCCGATGGGACGGAAACCCTTGAACGGATCGATTTACCCGATTCCGACCAGTCTCCTCTCACCCCTGAAATCGTGGATTCTCCTGTCCCTTCGCTGACTCGATCCTCAAATGACGAAACCCTATCGATAGATGGTTCTCTATCCAATTCATTGGGGGATAGAGAAATGGAATTCACCCATGCACACCTTATACCCCCGATACAAGCAGCTCGAATATCCACACTCAATCCAGCTGACGCTGCTGAAACACAAAGCGTGAAGGATCCTCAAAAAGGAGCAGAACAGACCTCCAACCTAGATGAAGATTCGTCGGATATTCATTTGGATGGGAAAGTGGAAGATCCAGATACCATAACCTCTCATGACCTTGAACGACCTGACCCATCAGAACCTTCCTCTCTTCCCAAGGTCCCACCCTTCTCGGTAGCTCCGGAGTACAGCGAAGAGACACAACCTGTTACCCCCTCTACGGCTGACACACCCACACCCCCTGGAGGACGTCCGGTCTCCATGGACCTGCCACAACGAGTTCCAGAAAGAGACCTTGGAGCTACACAGGTAAGTCCAGCAGCTTACGCATCTAGTGCTCCCCCAGCCCCGCCCAAACGTCCCCGATTTCGATTCATGACCCGACTAGGCGGGGTCAGCGGGTGTGGAGGATGTTTGATCCGTATGACAATCCTGGGGCTTTTTGGCCTGATTGCATTACTCATCCTGGTTGCCTCCTTCGCACTGTATCAATATTCTGTTATTTCCGCTACGCTTCCCTCCGTGGAAGATCTTCAAGAGAGAGCGGCTCAATTCGAAACGACCCGGATCCTCGATCGGGAAGGAAATTTGCTTTACGAGATCCTCGATCCACAGGCTGGGCGTCGCACCTATGTACCCCTTGATGGAATCTCACCATATATGGTGGCCGCGATCATTTCCACAGAGGACTCACAATTCTACAGCCATCCCGGCTTCGATCCATGGGCTATCGTTCGTGCCTATTGGCAGAGCGCTAAAGAAGGAGACATCGCTTCTGGTGCTTCAACCATCACTCAGCAGATCGCCCGCAATCTGCTTCTCAGTCCGGAAGAGCGATCCCGCCGCACAGCCTTGAGGAAAATACGTGAGATCCTTCTGGCTGCGGAGATCACACGCCGGTATTCGAAGGACGAAATTCTTGAGCTTTACATTAATCAATCCTACTTCGGCAATTTGGCCTACGGTGTGGAAGCAGCTGCCGAGACTTATTTCAGTACATCCGCTGATAAGCTTACCTTGGCTCAAGCCTCCTTCCTGGCGGGTCTTGTGCAAGCTCCCTCTGTCTATGATATTCACACCAATCGGGAAGCGACCCTCAACCGTCATCAGCAAGTTCTTACACTGATGATACTCACCAGCAGCGAGCAAGGTTGCATT
>MGNI01000167.1:19974-20289 GCA_001795115.1 Chloroflexi bacterium RBG_16_48_8
GTCTCCCCAGAGGAAGCAGGTGCTGCTGCGGCAGAAATCACCAATTATGAATTTAAACCCATCTCATTCAACATCCGCTATCCCCACTGGGTGAACTTCATCCGTTATGAACTTGAAAAACTCTATGATGCACAAACCATCTATCGTTCAGGGTTTACAGTCTACACAACACTTGATCCTTATTTACAGGAACAAGCCCAAGATATTGTTCGCCAACAGGTGGAGGCATTGGCTGACCACAGGGTTTCCAACGGTGCACTAGTGGCGATCCGACCTAGCACGGGCGAAATTCTGACAATGGTTGGCTCAGCAGAC
>MGNI01000167.1:20380-20686 GCA_001795115.1 Chloroflexi bacterium RBG_16_48_8
GAAAGGCTGGACCCCAAGCACGCTGATTTGGGATGTCCCATCAGAGTTTCCGCCTTCTGGAAATGTCAATGACACTCACCCGCCTTATAAACCGGTGAATTATGACGGACGCTTCCACGGCCCGGTCACCGTTCGATCCGCATTGGCTAACTCCTACAATGTACCTGCAGTGAAAGCGCTTAACTTCGTAGGCATTTATGACGATCCAAATACCGAGGAAGTAGAGGGTTTGATCGCTTTTGCGCAAAAGATGGGAATCTCCACACTCACTCGCCAGGATTACGGTCTCTCCCTTACCCTGGGTGG
>MGNI01000168.1:0-111 GCA_001795115.1 Chloroflexi bacterium RBG_16_48_8
CACGAATTCGATTCTTGATTTCCCCAGGGTAGAAGGCACAGGAGGTCGGAGCCTTTTATGGTGATGAGAGGCAGCCCGCGCCTAGCTCGTCCCAAAACGTGATGGTTTCAG
>MGNI01000168.1:306-494 GCA_001795115.1 Chloroflexi bacterium RBG_16_48_8
CATATTCTTGTGTGATACGAATGCTTCGCGAACCACTGCCCCGCACGACGAGCACTGAGCCATCGAGATAGGAAAGGGATACGGGAGGGTTTGGATCCCCGCTCCCTTGAGCTTCTGGGGGGAGATGGGGATCCGCTGACGTGATCTGCAGCTTGCTCCCCGCCGCCAAATAGATCGAGATCGAGGCT
>MGNI01000168.1:555-1703 GCA_001795115.1 Chloroflexi bacterium RBG_16_48_8
CGATTGCCATGGGCGGAATGGTGCCGAGTTTGTCAACCCTTCTGCTCTCGCCTTCCGCCGTCTGGATGAAGGCAGAGCCGGAAAGGATGACCCCATACCCATAATCTATTGGCGCGGGGGCGACGTCCCCTTTTGATGGTGGTAACCCCAGCAGCAGGGCAAACACAATCAAAGCCAAACCTGCCGGAATAGCTGCATAAGCCCACCGCCATCGCAAAGCTTTCTCGCTCCCAGGGACCTGGATCACAATCACCGAGACATTGTCATCCACATCACGACCCATGGCGATACTGATCATGTGTCGGGCAGCTTCCCTGGGCGAATTCCCCTCTATGTATCCCGGCAAATCCTTCGGATCTACAAAGGGTTTACCATCCTCCGGATTGATTCTGGTCAAACCATCGCTCGCCAAAACCATTTGATCGCCAGGTACCAGCAAATCCCCCTCTGAAGAATTGGTCAGGATCTGTGGGGAACCCGAGGCTCCTAGAAGATCATTCATTCCTTGATTGAGCAATCTTGCCCTGCCCTCACGAATGAGGAAGACTTTTGTATGTCCTACAGATGCGAAATGGTACCGGTTCCCCCTGATCGCCAGGGCGGTTACAGCAACCTGTCCCCTTTTGCCCATAATGGCCTGGCTTCCAGATTCTAGCCCTCTCCTCAGTACCGCATTAAGATCTTTGTCCCTTGATCGGCGCACAGCTTCAAACACATGGTTGATCACTACCTGAGCAGATTCACCAGCCATTGCATGGCCATCCGCAACCACCCCCAACAGAATCCGGGCACCTGAAGCTGTTTTGACGTTTTCGACCCGTACCCTATCTTGCTGCACCATGCAGTTGGGACCTGCACCGATGAGTTGCTCGAAAGCAAAGTTAGGCTCACCGCGTTCGGGGATCAAACCTCTTCACTCCTCATTCGATTCAAAAAATCAATCCCTAAAATCCTTAACCTAAGTTCAAGGGTTTTATGTATCCGTCGGTGTTGGCGACCGGCGCGGAGTCCGAGTTGGTTCGGATATCTCCGTTGGTTCTGGTGTGTCGGTTGGTTCTGACGTGTCGGTAGGCTCAGGTGTGTACGTCGGCAGATCGGTGGGAGGTGGCTTGGGTGTTTTGGTGGGCGGAGGTGTGAAGGTCAGGGTC
>MGNI01000168.1:1769-3765 GCA_001795115.1 Chloroflexi bacterium RBG_16_48_8
TTTGGAACCAGTCCACCACCAAAACCATAAAGCTCATATTTCACAATATCTACAACGCTCACCTCACCGTTGGAAGCCATCCACAAGTGTTCCCCTGTTTTTAATGCATGGGTTGATAGGCCCTCAATCGTGCAGCTCTCGTGAAAACAATCCACATGAAAACGTTGAGAGCTCTCCTCGAAACGTACTCCCATCAGAGAGCCAACTGCCCTCGCCTGGGTCCCGATCGGAGAAGCCACGACAAAGTCAAAACCCAAACCTTCTGTCTTGGAGACCAAAACCGAACCGTGTTCGAGTACGATAAGGGTCTCAAGAATTGAGTTTCCATCCGCAATCGCCCGCAATTCGATTTGGGAGCTTGGACCAAGGTAAAGGATAGATTGATCCGCCAGGTCAAAACGAAGGGCTGCCTCGTCACCCATCGTGCGCACTCGCACGCCTGGACCAGAGGTCAGGATATCCTCCAATTGAAGCCCCTTGAAATTGCCCCCCGGCGTTTGTTTCTCGGCGAAACCCTTCAGCTCTGATAAATAAGCCACACCAGCAGGAAGTTCAACAGCCACAGGCGTTGTACCATCATCTGGCCTATCCCTTATCCATTGAGGCACTACCCACACTCCTCCCACAGCAAGAAGAAGGACAAAAGCCCCAGCGCCCACAGCACGCACAGGAAACTTCGCACGCCTTACAGGTTCATCGCCTGCCACTTCCAAGATCACTGCGGAAATATTGTCATCGACCTTGCGAGAACGTGCTAGTTTCAGGATCGCCTCCACGGCTTGCTCAGGACTTCTCCCTTCAACCAACCCAGGAAATTCCACCTCTTCCCCGTAGTGATTATGGGGTTTGTCATGCCTGCTCTTCGTAACACCATCCGAACAAATCAGCACCCGATCCCCCTTTTGAAGAGGGATCCCTTGAGCGCTCCCCGCCTCCGCCTCACTCTCTTCTCCGCCCCGCAACCAAACCCCGAGGTCCACCTCCAAAGATTTCTCATATCCGATGGAGCGAACAATTTCCTCCCGGCGTGGATGCTTGGCCGCTTCTTCTTTCGTCAAACGACCTGATCGTACAACTTCGTTCACCCAAGTGTGATCCAAGGATAATTTCCTGACACTGTTCCCGCGTATCAGGTAAATTCGGCTATCGCCCACATTGGCAATATACAGACACCCCTCTACGATTGCAGCCACGGCTGCGGTCGAGCCCATATTCATCTTCCTACGGCTACGTCTGGACTCTACATAGACACGTTCATTGGCTTCTTCAAGCGCATTCTTCAGCATCTTGGGGATACTGCATTCAGTTGACCGCGAACAAGCCTCGAAGATGGTATTTACCGTGACATCCGCCGCACGCTCGCCTGCATTCTCGCCTCCGATGCCATCTGCCACCACCCCCAAAACCATCTCCAAGCCTGCAGACGCACGTATTCTTTCGCTTCGTGAGCGATCCTCTAAAAATAACCGCAATGGAGAAGCCCCGATGTGAGAGCGCGCTGCTGATCGAACTTCTTGTGTCGTAACTGCTGTTTTTCGTTCCACTTTTTATCGCTAACCCGCACCCAACTCGTTCGCTTGTTGACCGCCAGAACTATCGAAGGAAACGCCGCTTTGTTCTGGGGACGCGTTTCACCAGGAAGTCATCCGTGTAACCTTCAATGAAGTTGCAAAATTGCTTCATGGTGGCTCTGAACCTTGGATCCTTTGTCAGGCATCTCTCCAAGATAAATTCATCAACTTCCCGGGGTATATCTCTTCGTTTTTGAAGCATCGATTCGGGCAATGCTCGTAGAATGGCGGAGGTGATGCTGCGATCGGTGATCCCAATAAACGGTTCTCGCCCAACCAGCAATCGATAAAATAAGATGCCCATACTCCAAACATCTGATTTTGTCAGGTCTTGTCCTACCAACAATTCCGGCGCGACAGGATCATAGGATTCCAAAAGACGCTCTGGTGACATATAAACGATAAATCCATCTGGCTGCCGCTTG
>MGNI01000168.1:3892-5522 GCA_001795115.1 Chloroflexi bacterium RBG_16_48_8
TAAGCCCGCGAACGTATGCTTCCAATGATCCCCCTTGAAGACACTCCATACCGAAGAACCAGGGAGCACCGACAATCTCGATGGCGCGTTCTTTGAAGGGATTCTTCCCTGTGGACACAGGGATCAAACGGACAACTCCAGGATGGTCTAGCTTCTGCAGAACCTCAACTTCCTTCTGGATGGCAGCAAAGAAGTATTCCTGATTTGAACCAGTACGGCTAATTTTCAAGGCTACCTCTTTTTCGGTGCGATCCTTGGATTTGGCTCGAACAACACGCGACATCCCTCCACGTCCTTCAGGGTACACATCCGCGACCTTAAAAGACCCGATTGGTTTGCCTGGTTTCAATTCGGAGAACGAATAGGGAATCACCATTTATCCTTTATTCCTGGAAGATGCGTCTTCATTCCTCATCAGGATTCATCAGATTTCTTGGACGTGTCATTCTGACTTCTTGCTCCTGCTGGCGCTCTTCTCCATCCAGCCTGGCCAATTGGAACATCAACCGTAGACCACCTCGCTCCAAGGGAGCGATATCCACAATGTCTCCATCATGAAGTCTGACAGGCTGCAATGGTGTCAGCTTCTTACCATTTACAGAAGTCCCATTGCTGCTGTCCTCGTCGCGAATGGAAAAATGGTCATCCTCATCCAGGAGTGTGCAATGCAAGCGGCTGATGGGGCTATCCTCCTCACCGAGATGGAATAGCAGATCGGCGTGCCTGCGAGAACGTCCAATGGCGGTCGTGCCGTAGATCTCAAAGGATTTAGAGGGAGGTTCATCGAAAACCTTCCAGCGGCACAAGATAGGCTCAGGCTACCATGGCTGTGCGCCTTCCGGTTACACGCTCGACAAAGTCCACAATACCATCGCGCGCCTCCTGCAAAGCGGAGCCCACGCGTGAGCGGTTGAAAAATAGAAAGAGCGCAAGTCCTAAGGATAAAAGCGCGATCCCAACTGAGACATAAAGCATGATGTTCTCAGGAAGGTTTAGCCCTGTTGGTTCAGGTGGAGCATACCGGATGGCCATCGTCATGGGTGGCGATTGGCCTACCAAACTATATTCATCCACCACTTCTACCACCAGCGAAGCTGGGGTCCACCCCTCACTCTGGCAAGAGCGGATATCCCATGTGATTTCGGCTTGATTGTTGACTACCGCCCCCTGCCCCACAGCGACGCCATCCACCAACAAGCGTGCCCCCTGCACCTCCCTGGGAAGGCCGTCCGGCCAACTCACTCGAACGGAGACGGCAATGAAAGCGGGTTCGGCATCTACTGCTAGAGTTTCCTCACCAGCAGCTTCCCTGGTAACCAGATCCTCTACTGGAGATACAATCTGTACCTGAGAAGGTTGAACTTCACAGCTGTACTCTGCGGTGGCTACAACTCCTCCCGTTGCCCCTAGCGTAACCTTGCGATCCTCCATGGTCATGAGAGAGGTTTGGTAGGTGATCAGATACTGGGTGCGTTGTGAAGCCAACAGGTCAAAGAGAGGCTCCACATCCTCACTTTCGTAGGTTTCGAAAAACTCGCCTCCAGTGACCTCTGCCAACGGACGCAGAGCTATATCCCATTATTTCATCGGTTCAGGCCGATGAAGAATGATATGAATGGGAACACCCAAC
>MGNI01000168.1:5531-7700 GCA_001795115.1 Chloroflexi bacterium RBG_16_48_8
TCCGCCTGCATTCCGGGTGTATAGTGAATGATGGCTTCCTTGCGATCGATAAAACCTGGACGCACCAGCTTTATTTCCTTCAGTGCCGCCATCAGGACGGCTCGGGTAAAATCCCCTAATTCTTCTGGCTCCCTGGCCTGCCCGATGGGTGGCGTGTAACTCTCATAGGCAGCCATCAATACTTCCGGATCTGAGGTTACTGGCACGATCACTTTGATCGTCTCCCCCTCATTGATTAAAACGATGATCTCGTCCTTCCCGGGCAGCATCCAGGGACGATCAAGGGCGAAAATCTTCAGATCCTTGAGCAGCTTTTGATAGATGTCTGTTATTGTGACCCCGGTGTTGAAAGAGCCATCCCCCGGGTCGATAACAAAAGCCAGGCGCAAACCGCCCTGGATGGGTTTCACTGAAAGGATGGTCTCCTCCCGATCGTTCTCTTTAATGGAGAGGTCAGATTCAGATAGACTCGTCAAGGGATTTCCAAGAGCATCCCTCGCAAAGACCTGAAGCTTGATCTCTGGGAAATCCTCGCTATCTAATTCGACGATCTCCAAAGAGCCGATCTCCTCCTGAGAACCAACGCTCAAGGGTAAGATCATCATCAAACATAAAAGGGATAGGAAGAGAACGGTTCTGCCTATTGACCATTTTCTGGATGCCTTCTCTGAAGGAAGCTTCATTCTTGGCCTTCCTTTTCTATGGGATGATGTCCATTGAGCACGAGATCCCCTTCCTGACTATCCCAGATAAAGAATAAGGGAATGTCGCCAATTTGGACTTTATCACCATGGTGAAGTGTGAGACGAATTTGTGGAGGCAGCAATTGCCCGTTGATGGTGGTCCCATTGGTGCTTCGCAGATCCTGGATCAGATAATCTCCATTGCGGAACAACACCTGTGCGTGTCGCCGAGAGACCGAAGGTCCTTCAATATCCTCCAGGTCGGTCAGGTCGACCCCGAGCACTTTAGGAACAACGCCTGAGGCTCGGTCAACACGACCGATGAGGACACTCTTTCCCAGGAAGGGATAGGTTTTTCCGCTTGGGTGCACCAATCCGGGACCGGAAAATCGCAGGCTGACATCCTCCTGGGAAAGGTCGCTGGGGATCACCTTCACCATGATAAGAAGGACATCTCCGTGGACCACACCTGCAGCTTGCAGGCTTTCATCCGGCGGGATGACTTCCTGGCTGCCTTCAACTTTCAAGACAGCCTTGACTGGAGTCTCGTCCGTGGGTAAATCGGGATGATGAACCGCTTGCGCGATGGCGGGTCCCAGCGTGGAAACGGGGACATCCGCCGGGAGTTCCAGATCCCGTCTGCCGCCCCTGCCATCCTTTATTGTGACGACGACTGAGGACATAGCCTACCCATTAAATGGATAAGGAGTTTTGTGTTGCGATGTTGAACCAAGCCTCCGTTGCTACCATCCTATAGAGAAAGGACCCGAAGTTCAATAGGAATCCTAAAAAATGGAGATTTTGAGAATTTTAACTGAACGACACCGCAGTCCATAAGGGTGCGTTTGATGCTCAGCTCATTCTGAAATGTTGAAACCCCTCCGGTGTTACGATTCCCATGATCTGGAATACTTCATACGAAAAATCAAACAACTAGCTAATTGAAGGCACCCTCCATAAAGGCTGATCTCATGCATTACCCACACTTTTGGGAGGAGAGCTTATATCTATTTATTAGAACGAGCTAATATGAATATTTGATAGATTGCATTAAATACCAGTAGAAATAATACTATTGAACCTACTTCAAATATGTATATAACGCTCGATATTGGTCGTGTCGAAAATAAACCCGCTGCTTCAGTCCCCGCATCAAGTAAAAAGATAATGGCAATTAGATACCAATTAAACTTTGAGCTTTTCCGTCCATCAGGCTTTTTAGTAATTCGACCATCTATAGCCCAAATTATTAATACACACCAAGAATAATGAATAAAATTCCTGTTGTATTAATGCCGATAAGTAGATAGGTAATTCCAGCTGATAACGCACTCCAAATAACCAAGGCGAACAAGCTTATCAAAAGCCTTCGTGACAAAATTATCGAGGAATCTTCTTTCACTTTATGTCCAACTTTTTGGGGTCATAACCGCTCCAAACAATTCCTCGAGTAACATCTCCAATTGAAAAATTGAAAGCAGCATTC
>MGNI01000168.1:7757-10031 GCA_001795115.1 Chloroflexi bacterium RBG_16_48_8
GGAATGACCCAGGAGGAGGCAATGGAGGTGGTTCGGGAGTGCTGGCTGATGACCTTGGCAAAAATGCTGGAAACGCGGGGAGAGGGAAGCTATGAGGAATTATTGACAAAACTCCAAAACGGCGAAATCGGTGAGATGGAAATAGCCTATCCCGTCGCCAGCGGCATGTCAGGCGGCGGTTACAAAACTGAAGTCTCAAAGATAGACTTGGCCAAACCCTTGATTTTTTTCTTTCAGACTTATAAATGGGGAGATGCAAGTTATAAAAAGACTACTGTCGGCACAGACTCAACTAGACGGCTCAAATTTAATGTCTCTGAGGAAGGACAAATGAAAATTGTAGCCTTTTGGATACCGCGCATTGACAATCCACTCCTTGTTCGAGACCTTTTTTCTTGTGGTGTTTTGGAGTCGTTTGTCTATCTGGCCGAGGGAAGAGTAGTTGAACGTGCGGATAGAGCCGCAACTGGTATTCTTGCATGGAATACAAGAGCAACTCCGCCAGATATCGGAGAAGTCACCAGAAAATTGTTTTATGTAGGTAATGAAATAAATCCGATAATGTGTGGCCAACACGCGAGTCCTTAAAAACCCCCAATCTTTGAGTAGTTCCTGTATCCTTCCGCAAGACTCATCCTGATACTTTCCGTCTTGCGTTTGGGCTTCCAACTTATTATCCTAAAAGCTAAGGGCTTGCCCATGAGTAACCAGAGTTCAGAAAGCGCCAAAACCGGGAGTTACTTCATTTTCGCAAGGAAGGTAAAGATTGTTTTTTGGGTGGTTTTGGCCATTTGTTTTTGTTGGAGACTGCTTGCCGCTTCTCCCGCGGAGGCTGCGATAATTGCCTGTAACTATTGCGATCCCAGCTGCTGTACTGGAGACTGTACCGGCTGTCCGGAAGCTTACTGGTATACGGGTTGCGTCGGCGGAGCCAATGATGGGCAGAAGTGTCTTGACAATATTATCTGTGAACCCTATGGCTATTGTGAAACCACTGAATCCTGCCACACCAGTGTGGAGGTCTGCGATACCTTTGATTGCGAAGGAAATAATTGCGTTTCCACCGACTGCCCGGGGTATAAAAATGTAAGTTGTATCGGGGATTGTACCTGTACTGCACTTTGCATCCCAGGAGCTTGGGAAAATTTGGGATGCGGTACCTCAGGCGGTTGTGCTTGCGCATCAACAGCCATGTGTCAGGTAAGAGATATGGGACCTTGTCCGGATGAGTTCCGGTGTGTAGCAGACTACCCGTCTTGTCTGCCGACGCCGACACCCGTCCCGGCAACCCCAACTCCTTCTCCAACTCCGACCCCTGACTGTGACGTTAACTTAATACCGAGTAATCCTGCCGACGTTGGCTTTAATGAAAGCTCTAGCTCTGAGGCAGTCATTGTTTCAGGAAGTATCCCCTCAGGTTATGCAGTTAACAGGGTTGACTTTTTATCAACAGATGAAGCTGTTTGTTGGATGCAAGAAGGTTCCGTTTCAGCACCTTACTCTGACGATTCATACGCTGATACAGCCCAATGTGATAGTATTGCCGACTCAATCACCATCTCTGCCCAGGTTTACCTTGAATACGCATCAAACGGACAACCGGTTCCGGGGGGATCCTTCTGTTCAGACTCATCGCCTTTAACAGTTGCTGCCCCAACTCCAACCAGAACCCCAACACCAAGTTCAACTCCCGCTCCGCTTCCCCAGTGCACCTTAAGCCTTGATCCGGGATCAGCCACAACAACTGAAGAAGGGACTCAGATTTACACCGCCTCTGTTAACATGACCACAGGGAGTTCAAGCGATATCCAACGAGTTGATTTTACCAATTCAAACGGCTCGGTTGCTTCCATCAATCCAACCAAAGACAATAACGGCGCTGATGGCTACAGCACAACCGCCACCGCTTTATCCTACGGTTCGACAATAATTGATGCTACCGCCCAGCTTTCCGGAGGAAATATATGTACTGATAGTTCAACATTTAATGTTGACATGGATTGTACGGTTAATGTTCTCCCTGGCTCGGACAGCGTTGAAGCGGGAAATACTCGGAGCGTTGAGGCTCAAGTATCCCTTGATACAGGCAGCTCAGTAGATCGAGTTGAATTTTCATCATCTGATGCCGGTATAGCAGCAGTAACCACTGCTGATAACTCTTCCCCATATTACACAACGGCAACCGGTGTTTCTGAAGGCTCAGCCACCATTACCGCAACCGTCTATCTTAATGACGGCAACACTTGTTCAAATACAGCCACTCTGATCGCAACC
>MGNI01000168.1:10065-18674 GCA_001795115.1 Chloroflexi bacterium RBG_16_48_8
GGCTGTCATCGATTGGGACGATGGCATAAAAGCGCCCACGGCTTGTCCGGAACGCCCTCTTGGGTATATGCAGGCCAAATTAAAGAGGCGCCGTCCATAAATTCTGCTTCCGATACCTAAGATTAATCGGAAACGAAATTGGAATGCTGTGTGAACATGCCGCCAGAAGATATATGCGTCTCGCGGAGGTGCATTTCCGCTTCAAGGTCAATAATGTGACTACTGAGATAGGAAACGCCGTAAATGTCTTATCTGGATTTTTGGATCTCAGCTATCCCAGTCGCTACCTCTAGTCGTAGGCTAATAGCTCCTCCGAGCCAACCAACAATACTTCTCCCATTCTTGCAACCCCCATAAGTTCGGGGGTGAATCCCGAGCGCGAAAAGAGGGCAAGATGGATCTCCTTCCAGCCTGCGTCTTGGGTGAGCCTGCCCGCTTTTCGTTTCAGATCCTCAAGTATATTCAGACCAACGGGAGCTGCGATCCATTTGCATTCGCCCATGAGGGCCGTATCTTCTCGATAGGCTACGACATCGATCTCCTGATCTCTAACCCACCATGCCCCAACTCGTTCAGGAATGAAGGGCAACTCTCCTAGTGCTCCTTGTTCTCTGACCCAATCTCTACAGATATCCTCAAAGACCAGTCCGATATATTGTGGTAGCTCGGACCTTACGTCCTTGAGCACAGATCTCGTATCACCGACATCCAGCGTATGCATATTTGGGGCAACAAAGCGGAACCAGAATCGAAGGAACGGGTCGCTCAATCTGTATGTACCTTTGCGGCTCTTTTCTGGTCTCTTCTCGGTGATTGGTACTCGTCTTTCAACCAGATGAAGTTCTTGAAGCACCACGAGGTAGCGGGAGACGAGTGACCCTGTTTCGCCAATTGATTGGGCAATTTGATTGGGCTTAGTCCGTCCGTGCGCTATTGCCTGAAGGATCGCAAAGTAATTCCGAGGGGCGCGAAGCTCTTCCCGAAGGAGAAATTGCGGCTCAAGATAGAGGAAGCTATTCCGATCGAGGATATGCCTCTCTATATTATCAAGGATGGACTTGCGATCATCAAACTGCTGCAGGTAGGCAGGAACACCGCCAAGCACCGCAAAGGCACGGATTTGATCCTCGGCACTGTACTTCGGAAAGAAATCACGTGAAGAATGAAATGGGAGAGGCCGCAGCAATAACTGACCCGTTCTACGACCAAAGAGAGGCGCGCGATATTCCAGGACCTCTTTTTCCATCATTCCGATATGCGACCCACACAGTATGAACACGTGGTTGCGTCTGTGGAGAAACTCATCCCATGCTTTTTGGAGAATGGTAGATATACCGGGATTTGTCCCAACCAAATAAGGGAACTCGTCTATTACGATTACTCGACGCGCATCATTTGGATATTCGGCTAACGCCTCGAATGCACGTTCCCAACTCTCATAGACGAATCCTGGGTCGGTTCTCCTGGATTCTGCCGCTTGCCATATTGCACGAGTAAAATCCTTCAGCAAGAGGGCTTCCGAACTTAACGTAGCGGTCCAGTAGATGTGAGGCTTGTCCTTGCAGAACTCATGCAGAAGGGCAGTCTTGCCTGACCTGCGCCGCCCATAGACAACGAGGAACTCGGACCGGTCCGAGTTGTAGGCTCTTTCCAGCAGATCAAGTTCGCGCGCTCTATTCGAAAACATTATTGACCTCTATTCTTCCAAGAAGCGAGATTTTTACTATGAACAATTATACTACGCATAATTAAGCTAATTTGCCGTATGCAAATTGTGCATGAGAGAATTACGGCAAGAAAGGAGAGAAACCCGGAGCAGAATATTTCGCTTGTTTTCTGCTGACCTTCAGGGGGTTGACGCTTACGGGTCCAATTCGACCGCAGGCACAAGAAGATGATTCCGATTATTCTCATTACCGGAACCAACTTTTCAAGAGGGGTGTTAAACTCTTTTAGCAAAGAACTTAAAACCAATTGCTTTATCTTTGTTAGATCCAACCAAAATTCCCCCAGAAAGGGGATGTTTTTGGCAACAATTGGCTATTGTTGTGTCATATCCGATGAGAATCCTTTTGAAAACGACTTCCTCTTTCCAAGAGTATAAAAACAGAATGCCCTCCAAGGAGAGATCAGGGCACAAAGGAAAGTTGTCGTCAGGTCAGTAAAAAGTAGAGGATACTTGGAGATTCTCTTTAATCTGGATGCTCGTTGCGCATTTGTTAATGTGCATACAAGATGATGAAACTGGACAGCAAAATCGGTGTTTACAATTACAATTGGGAACAATGTATGAGGTTGTATGCGCGCAATTTATGTTGACAAAAATATCCCTCGCATATTGGCGGTAAAGTTACTGAGACCCTTATGGTCCAATGTTATTTGGAGTCCACTTTCACCAGCTAAGGTGGCTGATCTACCTGAGCCAGAACTGCCAGGTC
This sequence comes from Chloroflexi bacterium RBG_16_48_8, assembly GCA_001795115.1. Classification (GTDB taxonomy): domain Bacteria; phylum Chloroflexota; class Anaerolineae; order Anaerolineales; family E44-bin32; genus MGNI01. The sequence continues at coordinate 12,504 of MGNI01000168.1, forward strand.
CAAAATGGTTGAGGGTTCGCAACATTCAGTGCGGGATTTGTTCCACTGATCTATCCATGCTCTTTCTCGAAGTCGATATATCCATTGCTCCCGCCGTATTACCTGGGAATAACCGTTTTTACCTGGGTCATGAAGTTGTTGGGGAAGTGGTTGAGGTTGGTCCAGAGGTAACGCGTTTCAAGGAGGGGGACCGTGTAGTGATGGAATCCCGCTTTGGCGGTCCTAATTGCCATACGCAAGAAATCGACCCACCATGCGAGCACTGCGCCCAAGGTCAGACGCGCCTTTGTGAAAATGCATCACTTGGTCGAGGACCTGTAGGCGTGGGCGGCGGGTGGGGGGATGGATACACAGCGCATGAAACTGAGGTTTGGCCTGTACCTGATTACCTAAATGATGACCAAGCCATCCTGATAGAACCGATAGCGGTGGCGATGCATGGTGTGCTTCGCAGACGTCCTGAGGCGGGGGAGCATGTCTTGGTCATTGGAGCTGGGATCATTGGCTTGATGACAGTGCAGGTGGCAAAAATTGTAACCCCGGAGTGTCATCTAACCGTCATCGCCCGCCACCAGCATCAGGCTGAGATGGCACAACACTTGGGAGCTAACGAGGTATTGATCGAGGATGATCCCTATGCCAAGATAGCCCACATCACTGGTGCCAAGCACTACGAAGCACCCTTGAATAGAGGGATGTTGCTGGGCGGCTTCGATGTGATCTACGATTGTGTAGGGAGCGCTCAGACGATCATCGATGGATTGAGGTGGGCCCGTGCAGGGGGCACCGTAGTCCTTATCGGGATCTCTCTCAACCGTTTGAGGGTTGATCTCAATCCTGTGTGGTATCAAGAGGTCGACCTGATCGGATCACATACATTTGGAGTTGAAGATCGGCAGGGATCTAAGATTCCAACCTTTGATCTCGTGATCAATTTATTTAAGGAAGGTACGTTGGTCTATGATGGTCTGATCACGCACCGCTTTTCTTTTGAGGAACATCGTCAAGCCATCGCGACCTATTCCGATAAACGAACAGGGTCGATCAAGGTGGTCTTTACCTATTGAGATCGTCTCAATAAAGGAGGAAAGGAGCACTTAAAGCGCTTGAAGGATCATCCGCCCCTGATGGTCCGCGATGTAGGCCAACGGACCTTGCGGAATGCGTTTCTCCACCTCTAGAAAACCCGAATCCATGTACTCCCAGATCACTTGAAAAGGGTCTTTTCCTTGAACCCACTTTTCAACGATCATCGTCCCGTGCCCAGGGAGAATCGTGAAAACCACCTGGCGCGGATCTTGAGGATTTTGAAGTGCTTCCGAGCGAGAGAAGGCCGCCCTAATAGCTCTTGCCTGGGCTTCCGTAGCGCAGGACACGGGGTAATGGTAATAAGGTGGATCAAGGAAGACATGTTCTACATATCGGGAGTCAAATGATGCTACTCCTCGGTGTCCATGTAGCTTGGAACGTACTACAGGAACTTCAGAAGAGGGTTCCCATTCCGATCCCAAAGTGATCCTTGGGAGAGTGTTGTCCATATCCATCATCTCCACTGCCTCCGAGGAGGGTGGATCGTTCCGCTTGCCTTCTACATGGCATACTAATGCCCCGCTGCCGTCAGGTTGCATACCCACAATTACAGCCAGATCGTCATCGCTTATATCGCTCTTATCTACAGGTCGGGCACTTCCTGTCACTGTCGCAATAAGAGCGTTCAGTTTAGGATCCCAAGTTGAAAAGCATCCTTCGCTGTATTGACTGGCAATGACGTCCCCCACCGCAGGGACCTCTACCAAATCAGCGATGCGTACCATCGGTGTGAAAAAGTTGCGTTTGCTCAACTCTAGGCTTGACCGACGCATTGCTTTTACTGCCGTTGATTGTTCCCATAGAGAACGCCGGATAGGTTTTCCTATAACTTTATGGTTTGTGACTTCATGAGTACTGACGGCAGTAACCATGTGGAGCAAGATGTCATTATAGAAAACCTCGAGATCGTTCGCTGGAATGCAAGGATGTGCACCCACCAGGTCGAAAAGGTATGCCTCGACAGGGTTTTCATCTCCAACGACGAGCAGGATGCGGATGCTCTTGGCTTGTGCCTGGATGAGTCGTTCCAGGGCTAGAATGGGCCCTCCACGGTGCCCTTGCTCAATGAGTACTTTATAGGCTTGAGGAGCTAATCCGGGGAATTTAAAATCGTTCGGGTCTGGGTTGTCACTACTAAGAGCCACTTTGAAGTGATCCAGCATTGTCCTAAAGCGTTGTGCTGTAATGAGTATTAGAGTGAAGATCGTGGGTGTGTGGTCAAGATTGAATCGCAGTCGTGATGTGAACAGGAGGGCTTTCCTCCAGTCAATAGGCTCATTAAAAATGGCATTCGTTAAGAGAATATCGGTATTGTGGTCAGGTTGTGCTTGAACATCATGTCCCAGACGATGAAATTGATCTAATAACATCTCTGCGACTCGTTCAACCATGTGGCTACTATCGTCCAAAACTGGATAGATGTGAATCTTTTTTAGCCAAGAGTGGGTTGTTTTTCTGGCTTGGATATCATTAAATTGGGTATTCATTTATTCCCTACATTATTTCTTGGCATTACTTGTTAATAGACTGTTCTAGAAATTTGGGGTACAAATTTCCCTATAGAACCGCTCATGTGAGTAGTTCATTAAAGAAACACCGCAGGCATTTTCACAGTTGCGAAGAAATTTTCATGTGGTCATGATTTCAGTTGAAGGGATCTGTGCAGTCGTTGAGAAAAGATGTAAATCATGGCAGCATTAAGGATTCCCAGGCATTATTAAGGGCACACAGAGAATTTGAGGTTAGATATGTCTATATCGGCATATGTACTCCGTGAGTAGAATATGTCTCAGAATCGCCGAGTTTAGAAATAAGATGACTCACCTGGATTGATAGTTGGAAAGACTTTATTTAGGATTTTTAATTTTGTTCGAATTCATCTTAATATACACACAACTCCTTCTGGGATCCTTAGCAACAACAAACATCAATCCCTGGCGGTGCACCCCAATTCTTGGACATATTTAACCCATCGGAATTGTGATGTTACGTCCATGGCAAAGGGTCGCGATAAAGACTGCTGGTGCTTGATATGCAATCGATGAGTGTCTTCGTTCGTAATTGTAATAATCCATCCTTTCTGACACCTGGACCCGGAGTTCCTCCAATGTCAGTGCATCGCCTGTAAGCTGTATCATTTTTCATCTCATGACTTGAATATGAAGGGTGTTATTAACCAGACCACTAAAGTTATTACAGTTCTTGGAAGTGGGAAGAGATATTGGACTCTTATCCGCTTGTATAAGGAAATTAACCCACATTGTAATGTTGAGCCCGCACTCCACCCTCTTATACTCAATCATAACCCCAAGTGCTGTTCATGCAAATTCCAATCCGAGAATATGATTCGCCCTAATGAAAATCGCACTATGAGGAGTGAAACAATCCTTCCATCTCTCATCCATCATTGTTTAATCGATCACCCATGCTAGAAATTCTTCGGAATTTTCGTCGGTCAAAAGGCAAATGATCCCTTATCCACATTGAAGAAGGTTATTTATTGCGTTTTTGTAGAAATAATGGTATTTTCTACAAAGACGCAACCAATAACATACGTGCAAATTTAACCGGAAAAAATCCGTGGTAAATGTGATGAACAAAACACTCAGTGAACATCGACTCCGAGCAGCTTTCTCTCAGCTAAAGAAGGCTATTGGAGGGTATGGATTTACCGTAGCCGATGCCGAGAAGGTCCTGGACTTGAGCAAGCGTTCCGTTAGCCTCATCCTCAGTGAATTGGTCGAAGAGGGTTTGATCGTTAGAACTGGGAGAGGGATTTACGCGTTTTCCGAGAAACCATCCCCTCTGGTTTCGCCAGAGACGCTTCTGGAGGATAGCAGGAAGCTCTACCGCGCCTTAGAGGACAAAGGCATCCAATTTGCCCTTTCCTGCTTGGATATCCTTGCGGATTACACCCACCTCATCCTTCGTCGCTACCCCCATTTCTGCTGGGTGCTAACAGGCTCCGAAGATTGGGCGATGGAGGTGGTTGAGGCGGCCGGCTTTGTTCCGCTACGAAATCCCAATAGCGATCAACTCACCATCGCCTTAGATCTGACACCGGCGAACGAACTCACAGTGATCCGAAAGACGACGATCTTCTACGCAGTGGATGATGGGGTGGCATCAGTCGAACGGGCGCTCGTGGACCTGCATTACGAGGTGACACGTGATCGATATCCCTTGGATGCGGCCGAACTGATTAGGATGTATTACAACGCACTGACCGCTGTTTCTCTGGAATACCCGAAGATGCTACGGTACGCCGGCCTCAGACGTTTCCGAAGCGAGATCGAATGGGTTCTCTGGAAGTTCAAGGATCGAATCGACATCCCATCAACCTATATCAAGAAGCCGCAATCCCCCAACAAGTTCATTCGCCAACTTCCCAGCCTCGATGAGGCGTTGCGATAATGACTATGGCAAAGGGACTTCCATCAAACCTCATCGTCCCACCAGAAAGCTTCTCAGCAGAGCGGCTTACGAGGCAGGCTCAGGAATTTGGTTATGCTCAAGCCAATACGCTGGAAGCCTTGATCTGGGATTACGAGCTGTACGCCCAGCTCCAACAGCGCGCATCAAAATCCTGTCGCCTTAAGGGTGGAGCTGCAGTCCAATTGTATGTAACTGGCGGACGTCAGCGCGCCAGCATCGATATCGATGTGCTTACGACCTTATCTCAAAGAGAGATGCATCAAATGCTGGAAGACATTTCCAATGCCTATAGCGCCGAAGAACCTTACCTTCAGTTCGTACTCTATATTCCAGATGAACCAACCGCCATTGAGGGTCTTAACTCCTACACAACATTGGCTCCCAGCTCACTGGGCCAGAAATGGCATCTTGAGGATGGCACGCTCGTCGAAGCGCGCATGATCAAAGTCGATATTCACGAAACCCCCAGCCTGCCACACGGGGAAAGCCGTGATGGAGTCGCTGCCGGGATACCATTGGGTTATCAACCATTGTGTGTCCGCCGTGGGTATCTGATCGCCGAGAAGTTGCTCACTCAAGCACGTGGCACCGTTGGTGTCCCGGATGACCGTTATCAAGACCTGCCGAAGCACCTATACGATCTTGATTCCCTCTTGCTTTCAACAGAGGTTGTTGAATCCCTTGAAGAGGCTTCCGATTGGCTGCCCATGCTCATTGGAGAACAAGGTAAGCAATGGCAAGGAGATTCCAGCGTTGAAAGGGTTCTAGATGATCTAGAAACCTCTTTACTTAATCTTGCCATCATAGACTACAGCGATGAAAGGCAAAGATACGGCAGCGCCGTCCAGAGATTGGATACTCTATATCTACCGGGAGGATCTCGGATGAGGCTCCATCAATGGGCGACGATGGCGGCTCGAACCTTGGGGATCGTTCGATTGTTCAAATTGAGGATTATGGGAGAAGAGAAGACCATCCAAGACCTATACCCTCAAGCAGACCGTCTCGCAGGAGAGATCAGAAGTCACACTGAAGCATCCAAGCTCACCAGAACTCTCTGTGAGTTGCTGCCAGATCCCTTGCGTCGTATGCGCCAGCTCCGCGGGAGCCCGCCAGAGAGGTTATTCTGGATTCTCGTCACTTGGGAGAATCTGAGGGAATTGAATGAAATCATCTCCGAAGGAAAGCAAGAGCCCAGCGAAATTCCATGGAAATAGCTTGCGAAAAATGGCAAGCAACTGCAAGAGCGCTACATTTTACGGGGCGATGAAACACTGAGATGCAGGTGCAGATCCATGGTGATCGAGCAGGGACACGGAGTGGTAGGGAGAGGCTATTTGATGAGGGTAGAATTTTTATGTCGCAGTAGCGATTTGAATACGATGGGGACATCCTTCAATCACGGGTAAGTTTACATAGATGGTCTGGGTTGCAGGTTCCAAAGTGCGATTTTTCAAGAGGATCACGTCCTCTTGATCATGCATAAGGCTTTAGCAGCAGGCGTATGTGGTCCCAGGTTGTCCAAAATCACCCGAATGATCTCGGCTTCTGGATGAACCTCATCCACCAACCATTTCATACAATGGGCAAAGTCCTGCATGGTATGGCGTTCGGTGATACGGACCCATCGCTTACCGATCAAAGGTT
>MGNI01000169.1:0-380 GCA_001795115.1 Chloroflexi bacterium RBG_16_48_8
TTTTATAGGGTGGCAACTCGGAAGCCTTCTCGGCGTAGTTTCCAAGGGCTGCAGCCACAGCTTCTCGAAGTCCATCTCCTTCATCCTGCAGGAAGGGGATACGTGCCTCCAGTCCCTCCCCAACCGCTTGACGGGCGGCTTCACCTCGGGAACGCTCCCATGCAAGTTCATCCTCGAAAACCAGACTTCTATCCGCAATCCATTTCTTGATTTGATGCGCAGAGAAGGGATCATCCCGGGTATGGGCCTCATGGTAGGAATTCCCCTCAGCCAGTAAGATCATTAGCCACGCTGGTTGCCTCGGGGAAGAGATCGGATCCTACTTCATGGGAAAAAGCCAGGATACCCCACAGCTTGCTGTGGGGATGAATGGCAGGCGG
>MGNI01000169.1:405-11363 GCA_001795115.1 Chloroflexi bacterium RBG_16_48_8
GGCTTTTTCCTTGGAAGAATCCCGCGCTTGTTGCGGGGTTCTTCACTTGATGATGCGGACTTCTTATGATGTTGAGGGATAGAGCAAATCATTACAATGCTTAACTTGGGAATACATAATGCAACGCAAACTTCGAGAAAAGGCTATTGACATGGTCCTTAATATAGTAGTACAATTGTTCTAAAGTCCCGATGGGCGAACAGTATGTTACCTTGGCCACCCGGGCCAGAACGAGATGTAGATCACCATCGGAAAGGAGACCCCCATGTTCCATAAAATTATACTTGTTGGCAATCTCGGTCGTGATCCTGAGATGCGCTACACACCCTCCGGTCAAGCAGTGACCAACTTGAACGTTGCTACCAACCGCCGCTATTCCGACAGCAGCGGTGAGATGCGGGACGAGACGGTTTGGTTCCGCGTCTCCGTATGGGGAAAACAGGCGGAAGCTGCCAATCAGTACCTTCGCAAGGGACGTCAGGTATTGGTCGAGGGACGTTTGGTGCCAGATGAGAATGGCAACCCCAGAGTGTGGACACGCCAGGACGGCACACCCGGTACCTCCTTTGAAGTTTCTGCCCAGACCTTACGCTTCTTGGGAGGGCGAGCAGAGACGGAGGATGTTGGGATGGATTCATCTGGGATGGGTGCAGCACCCGAAAATGCCGAAGATATCCCATTCTAATCTACCCAATCAAGGGGCCCTCTGGTAGATTCTATTTGCTGGAGGGCCTTTGATGATCCAATGGAGTGAATACAGATGTCAAAATCTTCTCAAAAGCCGCCTGTGGGCGGTCATGTACAGATTCAATTGCCCGGCACCTTGGAGCCTATTTATGCCAACTTTGCCCTGATCACCAACTCACCTTCCGAAATTGTGATTGACTTGGCTCAAATTTTGCCGCGAACCTCTCAGGCACTCATTAAAGCCCGTGTGATTATGACACCCACCAATGCTAAAGCACTCTACCAGGCATTAGAGGGGCATCTCAAGAAATATGAAGAGAAGTATGGAGAGATTCGTCTCCCGCAGAACCCAACTCTGGCGGATGAGCTTTTCCGCTCGCTTTCTTCCTCCCAAGACCCGGGGGAGGAGTGAACGATATGGACAACTTAGAAGCGATCGGTGAGCGCATTCATCATTACTTGGAAGAGAAAAACAAAGCTCGAGATGAAACCTTGCACAAATCACGCGTTCTCATCAGACACTGTTCGCGCGCCATTCGAGCCATTCACCGTAACGAACGTGGCTTAGCGAAAGAGCATCTCAGCGATGCCCGTAAGTTGGCCGATGAAATGAGTAGTGTGCAAGGATCCTATCCGGACATCTACTTCGCTGGTTATACCCGCGATGCGCTTAAGGAATTTGCTGAAGCAAGCATCGTCTATGCCCTCATTGGCAATGAACCACTCCCTGATCCCGATGAATTGGGCGTTGAATATGCGGCCTATTTAAGTGGGTTGGGAGAGGCTGTAGGCGAGCTGCGTAGGCGCGTATTGGATATTCTGCGCCATGATGCTGTTACCGAAGGAGAGCGCTTATTGGATGCGATGGATGATATTTACAGTTATTTGGTGACAGTAGACTTTCCCGATGCGATCACGGGCAACCTTCGAAGGATAACGGATATGGTGCGCGGCGTGACAGAGCGTACAAGAGGTGATATGACCACCAGTATCCAACAGCGTGAGTTGAAGGATGCCCTAAGAGATGTTGAAAGGAAGTTGGATCAGAAATAAATGGGTGGAACGATTTGTGGGAATGGTTGCCCTACCAAGTATTTCCCTGCAATCAGAACCTATCCCACTCATTGAGTGGAAGATCCAAGTAGAAGGTGATCGTGCATGATGCTGGTTCAGCTATAATATCGATGATGGATACGCCATCCACAATCCCCGATTCTTTTGTTGTGGTTTACCATCCAAGTATGCTGGAGGCAGCTCCCCTGGCAGAGGAAATTGCGGCTTACCTACGGGAGCTTGGTCAGAAAGAAGCTCACGGGTCCCTCTATGATCCTGAACTTCGAGAGCAGATTGAAGATGGTGAATTCAAGTTGCTGATTGCATTAGGCGGGGACGGGACCATGCTCCGATCTGGGCATCTGTGTGCACCTTCGGGGGTGCCCATCCTGGGGGTGAACCTAGGACGATTTGGATTTCTTACTGCCGTCCAGCATGAGAATTGGAAACAGACATTAGAGCGTGTGTTATCTGGGGATTATTGGATTGAAGCGCGAATGATGCTGCGCGCTGAACACCGTCGCAACGAAGGTGTACTTGGGGTTTGGGATGTTGTCAATGAGTGTTTCGTAGGTCGGGGGGAGTTCGTGAGACCGGTACAGCTCATCACCGAGGTAGATGGGCATTATCTGACAACGTATATCGCCGATGGGTTGATCATTGCGACACCCACGGGCTCAACAGCCTATGCACTGGCGGCCGGAGGCCCGATCCTACCACCAGAATTGCGTAATATCCTCATCGTTCCCGTGGCTCCCCATCTCTCCGTTGAGAGAGCGATTGTACTGCATGAAGGTTCCTGGGTGAGAGTTGTGGTAAAGACCGATCATGAGGCTTCCCTCACTATTGACGGACAGCCTTCCACCAAATTACAGGATGAGGATCAAGTGTACGCGCGTGTCGGCGAGCATACGCTGCAATTCATCCGTGTTCAGGATCCGGATTATTTCTACCGGAATCTGACTTCACGGATGAATCAAAACCCTACCACTGGAGCGCTTCGTTGACGGATCAGAGCCTTTATTGCGCCAATCATCCTAAGCGAGAGACATCTCTCAGATGCAATCGCTGTGAAAAACCGATCTGCAGCTCTTGTGCCGTTCTTACACCGGTGGGCTATCGCTGTAAGGAGTGCATTCGCGGTCAGCAGGCAGGGTTTGATACTGCCCTTCTGCGGGATTACCCCCTCGCATCCATTATTGCCGCTGTTGGGGTGGGGCTGGGGATCGGAATCTTGGGCTACTTGTGGTATTGGGCAGGCTTTATTTTTGCACCTGTCGTTGGGGGTGGGTTAGCGGAAGTCATCCGAGTTGCCGTTGGTCGTCGGCGCAGTCGCCGCCTTCCATTCGTTGCCGTCATCGGTGGAGTGATTGGTGTTCTTCCTCATCTGTTTCCAGTTGGTTTAGGGATCTTCTCCGTTGCTTATGCTGGTGCCAGCCCTGCTTGGCTCGGCAGCGTAGGACTGAAAATCCTTTTTCTACTCGCTTATGGCTTTTTAATGATCAGCACCCTTTTTTACCGTCTGCGGGGCATTCGATGGTGAAAATCTTCTATGTTGACTGAGTTAAAAATCCGCGATTATGCCATTATTGATGAACTAACCCTGGAGATTGGCTCCGGGCTGATTATTTTCACCGGTGAAACGGGGACCGGGAAATCGATCATCATTGATGCTGTCGAGCTATTCTTGGGTGGAAGGGCTGAGACCGTCAGCATCCGTACTGGAGCGGACACTGCCCTGATTGAGGGGACATTCAAGTTGCTGGAGCCTGTCCGCCAACAAGTGGGGGCGATCCTGGAACGAGAGGGATTATTAGACGATCCTGACTACGTTACCCTTGGACGCGAGGTACGGAGAGAAGGCCGCAATATTTGTCGCATCAATGGACGCATGGTGCCCCTAAGTTTACTTCGCGAAATTGGGGAACTGCTGGTGGACGTCCATGGGCAATCGGAACATTTGAGTCTGCTACGTGTCCCTGAACATCTGGGAATGATTGATCGTTTTGCCCAGGTTGGTAGCTTGCTCCAACAATACTCTGAAATCTATTGTCAATTTCAACACACTCGGGGGGAGCTGGCGACACTGCGAAAGCAGGAGAGGGATTCAGTTCAAAGAGCGGATTTGCTTGCATTCCAAATCAATGAGATCCAGATGGCTTCTTTAAAACCTGGGGAAGACCACAGCCTCTTGGAAGAACGCATCCGTCTTGCCAATGCTGAACAACTGGCCGAGTTGGCACAGCAAGCCATTCTGTCATTGGATGAAGAAGTGGATAGCCATCCCGTGGCAACCGATCTTATTGGCCGGGCAGTTCATTCTCTAGAAAATCTGGCAAAAGTAGATCCAAGCATGGCACAAGAACACATGGAAGCGCAGGTGCTTCTGGAGACAGCTTCGGATCTCGCTCGACGATTACGGGACTATCAGGAAAGAATCGATAATGATCCGAAGCGGTTGGATCAGGTTGAAGAACGGCTGGAGGTGATCCGTAGTCTGCAGCGCAAGTATGGTGAAGTGATCCCGGAAATCATCGCCTATGCCGAGAAGGCGCGGATGGAGTTGGATGCCATTACCCACGCTGAAGAACGGATGAGGCTCTTAGAGACACAGGAGGAAGAACAGCTTAAACGTCTGGCTGCATTGGGGCTTGAGCTTTCGAATGCAAGATGTGAAGCCGGTTCGCGCCTGACAGGAGAGATCGATGCTGAATTGAGCGATCTGCGCATGGCGGGGGCTAAGTTTGGGGTTGACCAGAGCTGGGAGGATAGCCAGGAAGGTGTCCCTGTAGAAGGTCGGCGGGTTGCTTTCACCTCGACAGGTTTGGATCGCATAGAATTCCTTGTTGCACCCAACCCCGGTGAAGGTTTGAAGCCTTTGGCCAAAATTGCCTCTGGTGGAGAGACGACACGACTGATGTTGGCTTTGAAGAATGTGCTTGCAGACGCTGACCGGATGCCAACCCTGATCTTTGATGAAATCGACCAGGGCATTGGGGGGCGTGTTGGGGCAGTGGTGGGGAGCAAGCTGTGGAAACTTTCCAGAGATCACCAGGTTCTGTGTATCACACACCTGCCCCAATTGGCCGCTTTCGGCGACCAGCATTTCAGGGTGGAGAAACGTATAGAGGGCGGGCGAACAACCACTGTGGTCCATGCTTTGGATCCCTCCCAGCGAATTTCTGAGTTGGCTCTCATGCTGGGAGGGGAGTCGGAAGTCAACATCGAGAGTGCTCAGGCTTTGCTTCAGCATGCTGCAGAAACCATCGAAAAGGTGTAAAGAATCTTGCTGGAGCTGGAGGAAAGAAAAACATCCTGGTGGTTCAGGACTTGCGGGAGGGGAAAAAGTTGATAGCCATAACAAGGTTATAAAAAACCTCCTGCAAGCTCAAAGCCTGCGGGAGGTTAAAATGGAAAGATGCCTCACCGGGGGTCCCCTACTAGGCAGATACTTCTTCCTCAATGTTGATAGGGGTGCTATCTTCCACACGGCGGAAGGTCAAGCCCTTGTCTTCCGCATAATCTACGATCACGGTATCCCCCTCCTCAAATTCCCCTTGTAGGATCTTGACAGAGAGTGGACTCTCAACGTTTTTCTGCAAAGCCCTTTGGAGCGGTCGTGCACCGAAGGCAGGATCATATCCCTCCTGGGCCAGCCACTTCCGAGCGGCTTCTGTCAACTGCACGTTGAGACCGTGCTCAGCCAATCGCTCCCGCACCTGTTTCATTTTAAGGTCTACTATTTCTTCCATCTGTTCCACTGTGAGTGGTGAGAAGATGATGATTTCATCGATTCGATTGAGGAATTCAGGGCGGAAGGTATCTTTCAGCGCTTTTTCAATTTTCTCCTCGGCTTCACTCTCATCTCCCCCTTCACCGGATCGTAAAAAGCCCAGTGTCCCAGCCTGAGTGACGAATTCTGTACCCAGGTTGGAGGTCATGATCAAAACCGTGTTGCGGAAATCGACCACCCGTCCTTGTCCATCCGTGAGGCGACCATCGTCGAGAATCTGCAGAAGCGCATTCCAAACCTCTGGGTGAGCTTTTTCTATTTCATCAAAAAGGATGACGCGGTAGGGTCGACGTCGGACAGCTTCCGTCAATTGACCACCCTCTTCGTAACCCACGTAGCCTGGGGGCGCACCGAAGAGGCGGGAGACGGTATGTTGTTCGTGATATTCACTCATGTCAATCCGCACAATAGCATCTTCATCGTCGAAGAGAAATTCCGCCAGGGCTTTGCCCATCTCGGTCTTTCCAACGCCTGAGGACCCAAGGAAAATGAAGGAGCCGATGGGCCGCCGAGGATCTTTCAATCCTGCTCGAGCGCGGCGTATCGCATCCGCTAAGGCATGGATGGCAATATCCTGACCAATGATGCGTTCATGAAGCCGATCTTCCATGAGTAGGAGTTTCTCGGCTTCCGTCTCCATCATTTGGCTGAGAGGGATGCCTGTCCACATAGCGACAACCTCAGCGATGTCGTTCGCGTCCACGATCTCGTCCAGTTGATGTTCAGCCTCCCAGGCATCTCGTTTTTCGCGAAAGTCCGTTTCCAAACGAAGACGCTGTGATTTCTTCTCTGCGGCGCGCTCGTAATCGCGTTCATTCCCAGCCAGAACCTCCTCGGCCATAAGGCGATCGATTTCTGCCTTGGCCTCTTTCAGATCAGGAGGGAGGGAGTACAAAGCAACTCGCAGCTTGGCCGCGGCTTCATCCATCAGGTCGATCGCCTTATCGGGCAGTGAGCGGTCAGTCACGTACCGTTGGGATAATTTTGCGGCCGAGATCAAGGCATTATCAGAGAAGCTGACTTTATGGTGTGCTTCATAGCGATCGCGAAGACCTCTCAGCATTTCAATAGTTTCATCGACAGTGGGTTCATCCACATACACAGGGGCGAAGCGGCGTTCTAAGGCAGCGTCCTTCTCAATATACTTGTGGTACTCATCCAGGGTAGTGGCGCCGACGCATTGCAATTCTCCCCGTGCCAGGGCGGGTTTCAGCATGTTGGAAGCATCCATGGCACCTTGTGCTGCTCCGGCACCAACAACAGTGTGCAACTCATCGATCATGAGGATGATCTCGCCCTCTGCACGCTGGATCTCCTCAATGGCGGCTTTCAACCGTTCTTCGAATTCCCCACGGAATCGTGAGCCTGCGATCATGGCGCCTAAATCCAGGGAGACAACACGTTTCCCTGCTAGGATTTCAGGGATATCGTTGGCAGCGATTTTCTGAGCCAGGCCCTCCACAATGGCAGTCTTTCCTACACCAGCTTCACCGATAAGTACAGGATTGTTCTTCGTTCGTCGCGAGAGGATTTGGATGACACGTAATATCTCTTGGTCACGACCGATCACTGGGTCTAGCTTGCCCTCTTTGGCCATCTGGGTGAGATCGCGTGTGTATTTCTCCAGAGTTCGGTAGCGTGTTTCCGCTTTGCGATCGGTCACGCGTTGGCCACCACGGATATCCTTGACGGTGTCGTACACTCGTTCTTTGGTGATACCTTCCTCTGAAAGCAGGCGAGCGATAGCGGTGTTCCGTTCGGAGAGAATAGCCAGGAAGATGTGCTCTGTGGAGATGTATTCATCGTTGAGTCGATTGGCTTCCTCGTTGGCCATGTCCATCACACGTTTGACTCTTGGTGTGATGAAAATCTGCCCTGCGCCCCCACCATAAATGTTGGCTTTAGGACTGGTGCGGAGCTGATTGTCGATTTTGTTAGATAGTGTATCGATATCGATGTTCAGTTTCTCAAGGATTTGTGAAATAACGCCTTGAGGCTGTTCGATCAGCGCCAGCAGGATGTGTTCTGTATCAATCTGGTTATGTCCATACCGCTGGATAATCTCTGCCGCACGTTGGGCAGCATCCTGGGCGCGTTCCGTAAAACGGTCAAATCGCATCATGTGGACCTTCCTTATAGGATGTGCAACTATTGACTAGTACCCATCCATTTTGATTATAACAGCCACAATGGTTACATTAACATAAGAAAGATATATGAATCTTCCAGAGCGAGAATCCCCTGTCGTTGCATCGACAATCTTCTTTGTAAGGACCAAGCAGGGGGATTTTAGCTTTTGAATCGATATCGTGAAAGTGGGGTATGTAGTTCAGTCCGACGGGCAGATGGGCATTCCCAACGGAGGTTTCTGGTCGAGCCAAGCTGGCCAGCAATATTCTTGTGCGAGTTGAGAACGGATATCGTTTAAGAGATCCGCTGCTCCACCGCCACGAATGCCACCCAGGGAGGAACTGTCCCTAGCTGGGGTGGGGAATTGACCTGGTTCACAGAGCGGCAGACCAGGGGGTGGGTCTGAGGGAAGTTCGGGTGGCCAACAAGGTAGTTCCTCTGGCGCGGGTGTTGGATAGGAACCATCATCACACAGAGGGACTCCTTGGGGAGGGTCGTAGGGAATATTCGTGGGCCAGCAGGAAAGATCTTGATCTCTGGGGATTGGGACAGGAAGCTGACCTTCCTCACAGACTGGCAGGCCTTCGGGTGGATCATAGGGGATCTCTCGTGGCCAACAAACCAGATTCAGGTCAACGGGCAGGGGGATAGGTTCTTCTCCTGCCTGGCACAGTGGGATGTCCTTAGGTGCATCGAAGGGGATCTCTTGCGGCCAGCAGAAAAGGATGAGATTCTTGGGTAAGGGAACAGGCGTCTGTTCTTCCTCACATAGGGGGATACCTTCGGGTGGATTAGCAGCTAAATCGCTTGGCCAACAAACGAGGTCCGTTGGAAGAGGAATACCAAAGTCTTCCCCCATCTGAGTGACTTCTGGAAGCTGGGATACCGCACCAGCAGGTGAGGAAGAATAGAGTTCCACCCACTGACGTGCAATTGCATTTCCGGATTTGGAGGCACCAATGGCGACATCGAGATATCCTTGCGTATCTGTGGGGACTACCTCTTTCAATCCAGAAAGGATGAGAGCATCGTAGAAAAGGGCTTCTTCAATGAGAACGCCCATTTCCTTTGTGCGCTGATCACCTGCCAAAACCATCGTTCGCAAAGTCTCATTTGTTGCATCCAGTAAAGATTGATAGCCCTCTGCAGCTGTCTGGATATCTTCGTATCGCCCCTGTTCTGCTAAGGCTTTCATTTCCCCAATACGCTTCTGGGCGAATTCAATCTGCAAACGAGCTTCGCTTGCGTCGTCGAAGGTTAAAAGCAATTGCAGGTTCTCTACACCGATTTTGATGGGATACAAAGCGTCGCCGGGCAGGGAATCGCCAGAAGCGTAAACCGCGCTTACCCCTGTACCCAGGGAGAAAATAACCACAAGGATAGACAGCAGTTGAAGAGCTGGTTTTAACGTTTGCAGGTTGGACACCTTGAAAAGGTTAAATAACTGGGGCAAATTCCAGGTCATCTTGGCGGACGATTTGTGGGGAGGTAGTTGGGAGATCAGCCGCCGACGTGCATTTCGTCGGAAGGAGAAGGATGGAGTCACTGGAGGCGCCTCACGCAGTGCAGATGCGAGCGGAAGTAGCCGAGCCAGCTGTTCCCAATACCTGGGATAGCGTTCTTGGCACTGTTCTAGCGAGAGGTTTTCCTCCATTGCCTCAAGACATTCCGCAAGTGTTTTCTCTAGAACCTTACTCACTTTGTTCCCTTGTCATTCGTTCAAGTTGTTTATCTAACGCCTGTAGCGCTCGATGCTGGAGGACACGGACGGCACCTATACTACGATCAATTGCGTTTGCAGTCTCCGAATGGCTGAGGCCATTGACAAAGCGAAGCGTTAGAACATCTTGATACTCCTGCTTCAATTCTTTAAGGGCTGAGATAACCAGGGCTTCCCGCTCTGAGGTGATCAATTGATCCTCAGGTGATTGTAGAGGATCAGGGAAATCAAAGTCCTCATCCAGGGATTGCTGCAACTTGCGAGTACGGTAGTAATCCACAAGTAGATTATGAGCTATTCGGTAGAGCCAGCCCTTGAATGAAATTCTTGATATCTTAAAACTCGATAGGCTCTCCCAGACCCTCACGAAAACTGTCTCAGCAAAATCCTCCGCTAATCTCGAATCCCCGATACGATAGTAAAAGTATCGATAAAGATGATTCAAATATCGTTCATAAAGATCGCCGAATGCTTGGGTATCACCCTCGATCGCACGATGAACAAGCATCGTCTCATCCGCAAAATCCGGCTTGATCTGTCTGTTCCTCATTGGATACGAATTCGCATCAGACATGTTACGGTTTCAATCTAAGGAATTTAGGTGGGTTTTACTTTGTTGAAGGGATTCAAAAAAAACAGGAACCCGTTTTGGTAAAAAAACAAATCCAGTTGCAGAGCCATTTTCCCACATCCATCTAACCACACGATTTCCCCAGCACCAAAGAATAGCCATTCCATCCAGAAGATGTTACATGCAGTTTCATTTTCCGGAAAGTGACCTTTGTATTCGGCCTTGTGCCATGCACGGATACATCCTTTCGACTCGGTAGACAGGCTGAGGCACCCGCCTAACGGAACCTCAAGGGAAGTGAGCACGATGGAATGGAATCTAGCGTTATTTTCTTTTATGGTGCTCTAATCATAGGATCGAGCCTTGAAACCGGTCGATCCTCAAGAAGGATATCGTCGAATCCCTTTTTAGTGCATAGCAAAATGGTACTGGTTTTTACACAAGCGGAGAGGGCTTGGGCGCATTCCATTCTATGTTGCAACATTCTTTGGCATTGAGTTAGAGGGGTGGTCTAACTCTCACCTTGGGAGCACAAAATGCAACACTTGATGAAATGCGCCTGAGGGTTTAATGGGCATGGTTTGCTTAAGAGGAGGGGGCATCCATTGCAATCCGGACAGGAAGGATCGACCTTGCTTAAACCTTTAGGAATAGATGGGGGAAGGTCTTGATGCAAAAGAATGTATGGAAGGTGTAAGGTCGCTGGAGTGCGAACAGCCATAAGATGTAAGCCAGAAAATGATTGCAGGCAGAAAAATCTGCTTATGATGTAGGCTCGTTGTTCTTTGGAGGACGGTAGACTTACGAATTCTGCCGATCCCATAAGCACGGCTGATGCTGTCTTAAGTTAGACAGGATAGGGGAGAATGCACATCAACCTTCAGATGATTGTGCTTTTTGGTATGGCAGCCATCTCATGTTTGCTGGGTAACTCCATTTTTCGTGGGAAGCTGCGAGGAACAGGTGCGAAGACTGTAGGCATCATGATGTTTGTCGCCAGCGCC
>MGNI01000169.1:11377-13333 GCA_001795115.1 Chloroflexi bacterium RBG_16_48_8
AAATCGGCAGTTCTTCCATCCTAGCCAAGCACCTCTGGGATTCCTCCCAGTGGGCAGCAAGCATCCTGCTTCCACCTTTATGGCTAATCTTTGTACTCCAATTCTCAGGGCGTGAACATTTAATTTCAAAGCGGAACTTGGTACTGATGAGTATCATTCCACTCTTTTTCTTTCTAATCGTCATCACAAACCAATCACACGGGTTGATTTGGAGCAGTGCTGTCCTTGATGAAGAGGGTATTTACTTGGATTTGGATAAGACCTTCGGACCATTGTATTGGGTCTTTGAAGTGTATGCCTTCGCGATTATCTTTTTAGGTGTTTATCTGAGCATACAGATGCTGGTCCGTTCATCCAATGTGTATCGCTATCAAGCCAGTGCGATTCTTGTTGCCTCTCTCATTCCGGCAGTTGGAGTTTTGCTTTCAGCATTCGATCTATTCTCTTTTACACGCTTCGACATTGGACCTATAGCGGCTGGTATTGTTACTTGGATTGTCGCATGGAACGTTTTTCGGCTTCGTCTAGTTGATACCATGCGACTTGCGCGTGAGGCCGTGCTTGAGAGGATGAGTCATGGTGTGATTGTACTTTATGCTGAAAATGAAGTGGTTTATCTGAACTCCGTTGCAGAGCGCCTTATTGGTCGCAGTGCGGAAGAAGTCATCGGTTCCAAGATTGAGAAACTCTGGAAGGCATGGCCTGGAGGATGTGAGTTATCAGATCACCATGCAGAAGTCACCAAGGAAATCACAATTGGCGCGGGGGATGTAGAGCAGACACATGAGCTGAGGATGTCCCCTCTCCTCGATTGGAGAAGCCGTCTTGTTGGCCAGGTAATTCTTACCCTTGATATCACTGAACGTAACCAAGCAGAACGGGTGCTGCGAAAGTATGCTGATGAATTGAAAAGGAGCAACCAGGAATTAGAACGCTTCGCTTATATCGCCTCTCACGACCTTCAAGAACCTTTGAGAACGATTTCGAGTCACACCCAGCTTCTGGCTCGCCGATATCAGGGAAGGCTGGATGAGGATGCGGATGACTTCATTTTCTATGTTGTCGATGGTGTGGCTCGAATGAAACAGCTCATCGATGATTTGCTGGAATATTCCCGCGTTGGAATGCGAGGGAAGCCTTTCATGCAAACGGACACAGCCGAATTACTTCAGCGCGTGTTGAGTGCTCTGCAGGTGTCGATAGACGAGAGCCAAGTCAAGATCTTTTATAACGAATTGCCGACATTGATGGCTGATGCCACCCAGTTGGCTCAGTTATTCCAAAATCTCATAGGTAATGCCATCAAGTTCCGTTCGGAACGACCCCTTGAAATCCAGATCAATACCGTTCGGGAGGGAGATGAGTGGCATTTCACCTTCTCTGACAATGGGATTGGCATTGAGGAGAAATTCTTTGACAGGATTTTTCAGATTTTTCAACGTTTGCATAACCGGGAGAAGTATCCAGGAACAGGAATCGGTCTTGCTTTGTGTAAACGGATTGTAGACCGTCATGGAGGTCGTATCTGGGTGGAATCTAAGATTGGCATTGGCTCCTCTTTCCATTTTACTTTGCCAGAGAAAGGAATCTCGTCGGAATGAGTATCGATGGTCTTGAAACCCCCATTGAAATTTTGTTAGTCGAAGATAACCCCAGCGATGTATGCTTGGTCCAGGAAGCTTTTAAAGATGTTAAGCTACGTAATCGATTGAGTATTGTAAGAGATGGGGAAAAGGCGTGGGCCTTCTTAAGAAGAGAGGGTGTTTATCAAGATGTACCTCGACCAGATCTTATATTGCTCGATTTAAACCTTCCCAAAATGGATGGACGAGAACTCCTGGAACAGGTGAAAAATTGCCCTGAACTGCAGTGCATCCCGGTTGTGGTGCTGACCTCATCAAAAGCGGAAGAAGATATCGTCAATAGTTATGAATTACATGCCAATTGTTATATCAC
>MGNI01000170.1:0-340 GCA_001795115.1 Chloroflexi bacterium RBG_16_48_8
CGTTATTCCAATAAGGTTGTTATTATTTATCCGGTCCATCTCAATCCGAATGTTCATGGCCCGGCGCATGAGATGCTGGGAGATGTACCCAATATTCGGTTGATCGAACCTTTGGATTATCTGCCCATGGTTCATCTCATGGCGCGGGCTTATCTGGTATTAACTGATTCGGGAGGCTTACAAGAGGAGGCGCCTGCACTTGGGAGACCTGTCCTGGTGATGCGAGAAGTCACGGAACGTCCCGAAGCCATTCAAGCTGGGACAGCTCGATTGGTGGGAACCAACAGGGAAAAGATCGTTGAACAGACACAACTCCTAATGGATCATCCCCAAGAATACC
>MGNI01000170.1:365-7010 GCA_001795115.1 Chloroflexi bacterium RBG_16_48_8
GTATGGGGATGGTCATGCTGCAGAACGCATCGTTGAGGCTCTCATCAATGCATCCAGGAAAGACTGAGAGTCTCCTTACTTCTTGGAATACTTCCTTATCTTGTAAACCATAGCTTGTATGATCGCTCGTTATGATCCGATAAAAAATCTTATGGAGACGAATTGATGATGGATCAGCGTCTATGCATGCTGGCTCGGATACCAGGCACGACTGGTCCAGCTAACTTTCAAAGACGCTTGGAGCTTGGCTTGCGAGATCGCAATATGGAGGTCTGCTATGGTTTGCCTGATCGTCCTTCTGATGTCTTGATGGTGATTGGGGCGACCAGGAATCTTACCGGGTTGCTTCGAGCCCGGCGGGAGGGAATTCCTATTGTCCAACGGTTAAATGGGATGAACTGGATTCATCGCCAAGTCCGTACTGGTGTGAAACATTTCCTGCGGGCAGAGATCAATAATCTACTCCTCAAGATGATAAGAGCAACTTTGGCTGACCATGTGATCTATCAGAGTCATTTCGCTCAACAGTGGTGGGAGCGAGTCTATGGAAAAACCAGCGTTGAATCGAGCGTGGTCTATAACGGAGTACCACTGGATAGGTATACACCTGAAGGACATGAGAAACCCCCAGAGGATCGAATCATCCTGCTGATGGTGGAAGGCAATTTGAGTGGTGGATATGAGGTTGGGGTGGAGTTGGGTGTGGATCTCACCCGTAGGATGAAGGATCGGATATCCCGACCGATCGAGCTTCATATAGCAGGCAACGTACCCCAAGAAATTCGCTCTCGGTGGGATTTAAATAGGGAACCATTTGTTCATTGGCTGGGTTTGATCTCGCCTGATCACATCCCTCCCCTTGAACGTTCTGCACACATCCTTTACTCGGGGGACCCTAATCCGGCTTGCCCCAATGCTGTCATAGAGGCATTGGCTTGTGGCTTGCCGGTTGTCGCCTTCCAAACTGGGGCACTCCCTGAAATGGTGACCGGGGATGCCGGCAGACTGGCGGATTATGGGGGCGATCCCTGGCGTTTGCAGAAACCTGATGTAGAGGCACTCCTGGAGGCTTCATTAGAAGTTATTTCTAATCAAGGCCGATTTAGAACTGGAGCCAGGGCACGGGCTGTTGAACAGTTCGGTCTGGATCGTATGGTCGATGACTATCTGGCTGTATTCCGCAGTGTATCCTAAGTCTCGGGATTGGATCCATTGAGAACCTTCTGGGAAACAGAGGCTTTTTAACCATCTTGTTTACTTTCTGTACTTGGATACGTGATAACATCGTACAAAGATGTGCGGCGCAAATCTAGATGAACGAGATTATGCCTTTCCCTGGAAAAGTTGGATTACAGCAGCGGGTTTTGCCGCATTACCGTGCCCAGTTCTTCGATCGTCTAGCTTCCTTCTGTTTGGGAGGCCTCAGTGTTTTCACTGGTGAGCCTCAGAAGATTGAGGCCATTCAACCGGTGGAGTCTTTGAAAATCGCACAACATACATTAGCCAAGAATATTTCCTTTCTTCGTGGGAAGTATTATCTCTGCTTTCAGCGCGGTTTAATGGATTGGTTAGAACAATGGGATCCAGATGTACTCATCCTGGAGGCGAACCCTCGCTACCTAACCAATCGAGAAGCCATCCGCTGGATGCACAAACGCGGTCGCCCTGTCATTGGGTGGGGATTAGGGGCAACTCGTTCGGAGGGTCTGTTCTCGAGGACTCTTAACCGGTTCAGAAGTCAATACCTGTCTTCTTTTGATGGGCTCATCGCGTATAGCAGTAGAGGTGCAGAGCAGTATGCTGAGGCTGGTGTCCCGCCCGATCGAATCCATGTAGCCATCAATTCCACCACCCTTCCACCGGCTTTCTTGCCTGAACGTGTGTCCATCAGAGGCAGGGCTCCACGTGTGCTATTTGTGGGTCGATTGCAGGCGCGTAAGCGAGTCGATCTTCTACTGAAGGCTTGTGCTCTGATTGAAACGAAAGCCGAATGCTGGATAGTAGGAGATGGCCCTGAAAGCTCGGTCTTGATGACATTGGCCCAGGATATCTACCCTGAAGCGAAGTTCCTGGGTTCCAAGCACGGCTCAGAATTGGAGGAACTCTTTGATCAAGCGGACTTGTTTGTGCTGCCTGGGACGGGGGGATTAGCTGTCCAGGAGGCGATGGCACATGGATTGCCAGTCATTGTGGCGGAGGGTGATGGAACGCAGCGCGATCTCGTCAGCCAGGAGAATGGTTGGTTGGTAAAACCAGGGGATCTTGAAGGCTTATCACGATCTTTACAGGAGGCCTTCGCAGACCCGGATGGGCTGCTGAAGAAGGGCGCTGCCTCCTACCAAATCGTTCTTGATCGAGCGAGCATTGACGTCATGGCAGAGGTATTCATAGAAGTGATGAACCATCTCTCCAAGGGAAGTCGATAACATGCGTTTGCTTTTTATCGCTGATGGCAGAAGCCCTATCGCCATTAACTGGATCCGATATTTCGTAGAATCAGAAGATGAAGTTCATCTGATTTCATCTTTTCCCTGTGAAACAGACTTGCCTTTGGCTTCTAGTTCCTTCATCTCTGTCGCATTGAGTGGAATGGCTCGTTCAGCCCGCGTAACTCCCATGCATAAGGCTCCCGGTGTTGCTGGGAGAATCGGTTTCCATACAATACTACGGCATTGGTTTGGCCCTTTTACTGTGCTGCCATCTGCACGCCAACTGCGGGGACAGGTCGAGGCTATTCGGCCCGATTTAATCCATGCTATGCGAATTCCTTTCGAAGGTATGCTAGCGGCGGCCATGGATCCCTCAATTCCCCTTATTGTTTCTGTGTGGGGTAACGATTTCACTTTACATGCTTCCGCTTCACCCTGGATGGGCAACCTGACCCGAAGGACAATAATCCGGGCGGATGGACTTCATGTAGATTGCAGACGTGATCAACGGCTGGCTCGCACTTGGGGTTTTCCCGAGGATCGCCCCATGATGGTCCTGCCCGGGGCTGGTGGGATTAAAAAAGATGTATTCTACCCCATGGCTGAGGGAGGGATCTCTCAACCAGAGAAAGTCTCCCCCATCCTGGACGACTTACCTGTGGATGCAAAGATCGTAGTAAATCCACGAGGGTTTCGGGTATACGTTCGCAATGATACCTTTTTCAAAGCCATTCCCCTCATCCTGGCTGAAGAACCGGAGGCTCGCTTTCTGTGTCCAGCCATGGCCGGGGAGAAGCAAGCTGAAGCCTGGATCCAGAAACTCCACATTCGCCATGCGGTACGTTTGCTTCCGAAACTCTCGCAGCAAGAAATGGCCTTGGTCTTTCGACATGCACATGTTGCCGTCTCACCCAGTGAGCATGATGGAACGCCCAATACGCTTTTAGAGGCTATGGCGTGTGGCAGTTTTCCAATCGCGGGTGATCTTGAGTCGATTCGGGAGTGGATTGAGGATGGTGTGAATGGATTGTTGGTTGATCCGGACCAACCCGAATCGTTGGCAAAGGCTGTGCTTCACATTCTCGCTGCCCCAGAGCTACGGCGACAGGCTGCAGCCCAAAATGCGAGTCTGATCAGAGAACATGCATCCTACAAAGAAGTGATGCAAGAGGCAAAATCCTTCTATTTAAAGATGGTTCAATAGCGATTTTGTTAGCAATGGACATCTCTGAGAAAGGAGGTATTTGGAATCGCGTCATTTCGAGCCGAATGGAATAAGCATAGTCCATACTGTTACAGGCATAGGCCGATGCTATAATCCATTGGGAATGGTTCCTGACAAGGGAATCACCTCATCTAAGATAACTGTTTCCTGATCCCTGATTCCTGATTCATGATCGATAATCCCTGATCGTAAAATTTTGGAAGCTTATGAAACAAATCATTCAAAATCTTCGCTCTGGAGAGACATCCCTTGTAGATGTACCTATCCCTAAACCTGGACCAGGGATGGCCTTGATCCGTACAGCTGCCTCTCTTGTTTCGATAGGCACAGAACGGATGCTTGTTGAATTCGCTGGTAAAAGTCTGCTCGGCAAAGCCCGTTCTCGTCCGGATTTGGTTCGTCAGACCTTAGAGAAACTACGACGTGATGGTTTGATAAACACCCTTGAAGCTGTTACAAATCGTCTTGACCAACCACTATCCCTTGGATATTCATCGGCTGGGCGCGTCATCGCTGTTGGAGAGGATTTGAAGGGATTTAAAGTTGGCGATCGTGTTGCTTGTGGGGGTGGGGGATATGCCGTTCATGCTGAGTACGCCGTCGTTCCAGAGAACTTGATGACCATCTTGCCAGATCCGGTGGATTTTGAGGAAGGAGCCTTCACCACTCTGGGAGCCATTGCCTTGCATGGTTTTCGATTGGCCCAGGTGCAGGTTGGGGAACATGTGGCAGTCATTGGTCTGGGTTTACTTGGTCAATTGACCCTGCAGATTGCACTGGCCGGGGGATGCAAGGTTTTCGGTGTGGATTTAGAAGCGAACCGTGTCGAGCTGGCGCGCAGATTTGGTGCAGAAGCGGTGCTAAGGGATGAAGCTGTGGACGCAGCGGATTTCATCACTCAAGGAAAGGGTTTTGATGCCATCCTCGTCTGCGCTGACACACCATCCAACGATCCTATCCAACTTGCTGGAGAGATGGCGCGGGATCGAGGGCGGGTCGTTGCGGTCGGCGCAGTAGGTCTTGAACTCCCCCGCAATCTTTACTTTCAAAAGGAATTATCCTTAACCATCTCCAGGTCCTATGGTCCTGGGAGATATGACTCATCCTATGAAGAGAAGGGACAGGATTATCCCATAGGTTATGTACGTTGGACAGAAGGTCGTAATTTAGCGGCTATTGTGGATTTGATGGAAAGCGCCCGATTAGATGTTCTGCCATTGATCACGCATCGATTCCCTGTTGAGCGTGGACTTGAGGCTTATGATTTGATTACCGAGCCTGGGGAAGCCTCGCCGCTTGGAGTGATCCTTTCCTATCCAGAGAGTCCATTGGAAGAAAAGGATGTTCCTGGAAAAATTCTCTTTCCCGAGACTGCTGTACACCCATCAAGCCATATTCGATTAGGTGTATTAGGGGCAGGGAACTTCGCTACTGCTGTCATGTTGCCAGCGCTAAAGCAGGTGGAAGGGCTGGATTTCATCGGCATCGCGACGGCTACAGGAATAAAGGGGAGACATGCCGCTGCGCGATATGGCTTTCAGTATGCTACGACAGAGGAAAGTCAAATTTATGAGGATGATGCTATCAATACCATTGCCATTCTTACCCGCCACCATTTACATGCCCAACAGGTGATAGCAGGCCTCAAGGGCGGAAAGCATGTTTTCTGTGAAAAACCCTTGGCTCTCCATCGTGATCAATTAATGGAGATATTGGCCGCATTGCAAGTATCCGACCGTCTTTTAATGGTAGGGTTCAACCGTCGTTTTGCACCTGCATCTACAAGGTTGAAAAGTTTCTTATCTCCACTCAAGGACCCAATGTTTATCCATTATCGGATAAATGCAGGTGCCATACCTTCATCTCATTGGGTTCATGATCCGGATCTAGGAGGGGGGAGAATCATTGGCGAGGCTTGCCATTTCATTGATTTCCTAACCTTTCTGACCCATTCCCTGCCCGTCAGAGTCACAACGGTGGGACTTCCTGAAGACGATCGCAGCCACGAAGACAATGTCCATATCACCCTGACCTTTGCAGACGGTTCCCAAGGTGCCATCTCCTATCTATCCAATGGGGATCGGTCTTTCCCCAAGGAGCGCCTGGAGGTCTTCTGCGGCGGACACGTGGCTGTTTTGGATGATTTTCGGAGATTAGAAACGATCTCCCATGGAAAAAGCCACACCTGGCGAACTCGATGGAAGCAGGACAAAGGTCATCGAGCTGAATGGGAAGCATTTTCCGATGCTATCCGTCAGGGAGGCCCTCCACCGATACCCTACTCGCATTTGATATCTGTCACAATGGCATCTTTCGCGGCTGTAGAGTCATTGCGGACACAACAAGCGGTGCTAATTGCAGCCCCCTCATTAGACTGATGCGATCAATTGCTTTGGCTGTGCGTGCCATTCGGGAATTAGGTCTAGGCCCCATAACGGCCTTTGCCTTGTATGAGCTTCAAAGGCGGGTTGGGTGGCTGCGATTGCGGACGCCAATGATGGGATGGGATGCAGTCGATTGCAAATCTCTTGTTCTTGATGGCGTTCCTACTGAGCCAGCAGCCTATTGGATGTATCGGCTCGGCACAGGTCGATCTTTTTTCTTTGATCCCAAGGTAGATTTATCCGCAGCTTTACGCTACAGACTGAAGGGTGGGGTGGAGTCACTTCTAGCTGAGGCAGATGAAATTCTAGCTGGTCGATACAGGCTTTTTGGCGGTCCCCCCATTGATGATGGTTTCCCCCCTGATTGGACGAAAGCTCCTGTTTTTAACTTCGATCCAGACATAGGTGAACTTGTCGTGGATGTTCACTGGACAGCTTTGGATCCGGATGATTTCCCGATGGATATCAAACTGCTCTGGGAACCGGCTCGGTTTGGATGGGCCTATGTTTTAGGGCGTGCCTACAGATTGAGTGGGGAGGGTAAGTATGCGGAAGGATTTTGGCTGTTGCTCGAATCCTGGCGAGAGCAAAACCCTCCCAATCGGGG
>MGNI01000170.1:7031-7373 GCA_001795115.1 Chloroflexi bacterium RBG_16_48_8
AGAGGTAGCTATTCGACTCATGGCGCTTATCTTCAGCCTGTACGCTTTCCATCCTTATCTTGCAGAGGATCCACGGAAGAACATCATCCTGATGGAGACGATCGCTGCCCATGCCAATAGGATCTCGCCCACTCTTCTCTATTCTCGGGCTCAGGGCAACAACCATTTGATCGTTGAAGCTGCTGGTCTTTATACTGCGGGGCTGTTGTTCCCAGAAATGAAGCAGGCTGCTCGATGGCGTTTTGAAGGTCGGCGCTGGCTTGAAAAGGCCTTGACGAGCCAGATCTTCCCGGATGGAGGTTACGTTCAGCATTCAGCCAATTACCACCGTCTCGCTCTCCA
>MGNI01000170.1:7423-7713 GCA_001795115.1 Chloroflexi bacterium RBG_16_48_8
TCGATTCAGATCCTGCATACTCTGCGAAATGCCACAGCTTGTCTGGGAGCCTTGGTAGATGTCGCAACAGGAAACGTTCCGAATTTTGGTTCCAATGATGGCGCCCTGCTTCTGCCTCTTTCAACTTGCTCCTTTCAGGATTACCGCCCTGTTATCCAACTTGCATATCGTTTACTTTTAAAGGAGGAAGCATTCCCTTCAGGGCCTTGGGATGAAGTTTGTTTCTGGTTTGGTCTTTTGGAGGATGGAACTGGAAGGAGTTTTTCTAAGGAGCTTACCCGTCCCGAAAC
>MGNI01000170.1:7765-16303 GCA_001795115.1 Chloroflexi bacterium RBG_16_48_8
CCCTTGCAGATGCGCCGGTGGGATCCTCAATGGAAAGACAGGCTTTCCCTCAAGCCGGATTGTATTTTCTTCGAGGGGATGAGACTTGGGGTTTATTCCGATGCGCAACTTTTACCCATCGGCCAGGTCATAGTGATCAGCTGCATCTGGATCTGTGGTGGAGGGGGGAAAACATTGCTCGCGATGCAGGCACCTATCTCTACAATGGAGAATCCCCTTGGGAGAATGGCCTAGCTACCGCGAAAGTCCACAACACCATCCTGGTGGATGAGAAGGAACCCATGTCAAGGGCGGGTCGCTTTCTATGGTTGGATTGGTCGCAAGGCACCCTTTTACGATACAAAAGGTCAAAGGACGGGGTTCTTGAGTTCATATCTGGCGAGCATGATGGTTATAAGGCCATGGGCCTGCGGGTCATGCGATCCATCATTCGTGCTAGAGATGAACTTTGGATGGTGGTAGATGATGTCATGGGCAGCGACCAACATACATTGCGATGTGGGTGGCTGTTGCCTGATGTTCCCTGGAAGGCGAGGGGAGATTCTCTTTTATTGGGAAGCCCTAAGGGTCATTATCAGATTAAATTCGCCTCTCCGAGGACTCAATGGGGTCTCTATCGGGCAGGTCAATTGCTGGAGGGTGAGGATCTGACGGACTGTGCCGAAGTCCTGGGCTGGTTTTCTCCAACCTATGCTACCAAGGAGCCAGGTTTGTATTTTGCTGGTTCGACAAAAGGAACCTTGCCTTTGAGAATGATTTCGTCGTGGTGTCTAGGCGATGCGGAACCAGATCGTTTAAAGGTGGACTGGAAGGAGTCAGCTTCAGGTCAATCTTTTATCTCCAGGATCATCTACGGTCAAGCTGTAATGGATCTCTAGAATGCACATTCTTATTGTCCATCAAGCCTTCACAACAGTGTCTGAACCAGGCGGTACGCGGCACCATGAGATGGCCCGCTATTTTTGCAGGGAAGGCCATCGTGTTACGGTGCTTACGGGTCAGGTAAGCTACCTCACCGGTCGCGGGACGGTGGGAAGAAGATGGTTAAAGAGAGAAGCCGATGACGCAGGGGTTGAAATTTTAAGGATCCATACCTATCAAGGATGGCATCGATCCTTTTTCCACCGGGTTTTGGGTTTTATTACCTTTATGCTCTCCTCTTTTCTGGTTGGGCTTAAAGTCCGAGATGTCGATCTTATTTGGGGAACCATACCACCCCTCTTTCAAGGGATCACGGCCTGGATCCTGGCGCGTTTGAAAGGTGCAGTTTTTCTTTTGGAAGTGAGGGATCTTTGGCCTTATTTCGCGGTGGCCTTAGGTGTGTTGACCAACCCGATTTTCATCCGATTATCGGAAGGATTGGAAAAATTGCTCTACCGTCGCGCCGATTGTGTGGTGATCAATTCCCCAGGATATGAAAATCATGTCAGAGAGCGAGGGGCAAAGGATGTTCACTTGGTTCCTAATGGCGTAGATACGTCTATGTTTGACCCTAGTGATAGAGGTGAGAAATTTTTAAAGGTGCATGGCTTGTTGGGTAAATTCGTGGTCCTATACGCAGGAGCTCACGGATTATCCAACGATCTGGAGATCCTACTCCAAGCAGCCGATTCACTGCGCGATAAAGAAGAGATACAATTTGTGCTGGTTGGCGATGGAAAGGAAAAGGAAAAACTCGTTGCTCAATCAAAAACCTTGAAATTGGAGAATGTTCACTTCCTGCCTTCCTATCCAAAGATGGAGATGCCCAAGGTCCTGGCTTCTGCCCAGGCATGCATCGCTATTCTCAAACCATTGGATGCGTTTAAGACAACTTATCCCAACAAGGTCTTTGATTACATGGCGGCTGGACGACCTGTGATCCTGGCCATCGATGGAGTCATTCGTCAGGTGGTGGAAGAGGCGAAAGCTGGGATCTTTGTACAACCAGGTTATTCGGACGGGATGGCGCAAGCTATCCTAAAGCTCGAGCAGGATCGAGGGATGGCAAGACGGATGGGTCTGGCAGGTCACCATTACGTTGAGAAATATTTTGATCGTTCGTTTCTTTCAGCCAAGATGATGGGTGTTATGATGGAGTGCATGGAGAAAAAAAGAAGGTGAGTGTGTGGAAGCGGATCTTCCCAGAGGGCGTTCCGGTCCGAAAACGTCTTTTTGACCTGATACTGGTTGTGCCGGGTTTGATTTTGATCAGTCCATTATTGGTTATGATCGTTCTCTTGATAGGGATCCGAATGGGTTCCCCAGTGATCTTTCGCCAAATGAGGCCAGGCTTAAAGAGCAAACCCTTTCCAGTCTATAAATTTCGGACCATGAGGGAGGCATATGATGAGGAAGGCAAATTGCTCCCAGATGCTCAGAGGTTAACAGGAGTGGGTCGTTTCTTACGTTCCTTAAGTTTGGACGAGCTTCCCGAGTTGTTCAATGTCCTGCGAGGTGAAATGAGCCTTGTAGGACCGCGCCCTCTTCTCATGCAGTATTTGGATCGTTATACGCCAGAGCAGGCTCGCAGGCATGAGGTCCTTCCAGGGATGACAGGTTGGGCGCAGGTGAATGGTCGCAACGCCCTCACTTGGGAGGATAAATTCCGGCATGATGTTTGGTATGTGGATCATTGGTCGCTTCTACTGGATATTAAAATATTAGTGCTGACCCTTTGGGTTGTGCTTCGCCGTGAAGGGATCAGTAAGCCAGGGAATGCGACAACACGAGAATTTTGGGGAACGGGAAAAGATTGATAGAGGATACGTTGCTCATAAGGTGGGCATGGAATGAGATTGAGGTGGATTAACCCCCTGCTCTTATGTTTATCTTGATACACTTTGTCGTGCGGGGAATGACTCTATCGAACCGTTTTGTTCTAATAAATTCCGGAAGGTTAGTTGACTGATGAAGTCCAAGACGACATTTATGGGTGCAAAAATGAAGGATTTGCAGAAATCATCCAAGAAACAGAAAAGCCTGGGAAAAAGGAAGAAGACCTATGCCCTACTGATCTATGGGGGAGGGGGACATGGGAGATCGATGATTGATGCAGTACGAGTATTAGGCAAGTATGAGATTGTGGGCATTGTCGATGATGGGCTTGCTCCCGGATCTGAGGTTATGGGAGTGCCGGTCCTGGGAGATGTACACATCTTGTCCGAGTTATTTTCAAAGGGCGTACATTCAGCCATCAATGCTGTCGGTGGAATCGGTGATGTGGAGCGTAGAATTAAAGTTTTCGAGAGTCTTCAGAGGGAAGGATTTGACTTCCCCACAATTATTCATCCGTCAGCGATAGTCGAGCCTAGTGCTCAGCTTTCTTTTGGTGTTCAGATCCTTCCTCATGCCTATGTTGGGACACAAGCCCAGATTGGGTTTGGCGTTATTGTCAACAACGGTGCCATTGTTTCGCATGATTGTGTCATCGAAGATTATGCCAGCTTGGCTCCGGGAGCAATGCTGGCCGGTGAGGCGAAAGTTGGCAGGGCTGTTCAAGTTGGCATGGGGGCGACCATTAATTTACGATTAACCATCGGAGAGCGTGCATGGATCGGCAATAGCGCAGTTGTAAAGCGCGATGTACCTGCCGGGACTGTGGTCCACGCCGGGACAATATGGCCTTTGCCTGGATGACTGTGTGGGAACATTGATTCCAATTTCAACATCGAAGGAGCTATCATTGTCCAAAATGGATCGGAAACAAGATGAAGGATATCGTGTTCCTATGTCCTCCCCAGACCTTACCGAGGCTGAACGTGCGGTTGTAGCGGATGTTTTAGGGAGTCCTCGCTTAAGCATGGGACCCTACGAAGAAGCCTTTGAAAAAGCGGTCAAGGAATATGCGGGTGTCAGGCATGCCATCGCTGTAAGCTCTGGTACAGCTGGGCTGCATCTGTGTGTGCGCGCGGCAGGGATTTCAGATGGGGATTGGGTTATTACAACACCTTTTTCCTTTGTCGCCTCTGCCAATGTTATGCTCTATGAACGTGCCATCCCCATCTTCGTAGATGTTGAGGCAATAACCGGAAATATTGATATAGCTCTCGTTGAGGAAGCTGCCAGAGATTTAAAGCAGGGAGGGAAGGTATCTCAACGTTGGCTTCCGAGAAAAGGGATCAAGGATCAGGGAGCGCTTAAGGCGATCCTTCCTGTGGATGTCTTCGGCCAGCCCGTCAACTACGATCCATTGCTCAGAATTGCGAAAACCTTCGGGCTATCCATTATTGAGGATTCTTGTGAAGCATTAGGATCGACGTACCGAGGGCGCAAAGCAGGTGTCTTTGGGGATGCGGGCATATATGCCTTTTACCCAAATAAACAGATCACCACGGGAGAGGGTGGTGTCGTTGTTACCGATAATGATGCCTGGGCATCGATGATTCGAAGTATGCGCAATCAAGGCAGAGCGCCGGGGGATACCTGGTTATCACATACTTACCTTGGTTATAACTACCGCCTGGATGAATTAAGTGCGGCCTTGGGCGCGGTCCAAATGACGCGATTGGACGAATTGATTGGGAAACGAGAGCAGGTTGCTCAATGGTATCTGGCACAACTGAAGGAGCTTCAGGGTGTTGAGGCACCTCAAGTGGTTTCGTCCACGACGCGTATGAGCTGGTTTGTTTTTGTGATACGCATTGATCCATCGTTGAAACGGGATGTGGTTGTAGACCTCCTCAAAGAGAGAGGCATACCTGCTCGACCTTATTTCATACCCATTCACCTGCAAAATTATATGAGGGAGCGATTTGATTATTGGGAAGGGGACTTCCCTGTGACGGAAGATCTCGGTCGTCGAGGCCTGGCATTACCTTTCTCGAGTGTGATGACGAGGGAACAAGTTGAAGAAGTTTGTCAGGCGTTGAGAGAGGTGATGGAGATCTCTTAATTTCATGAGTATGGTCATTCAAATTTGGGCACGCTTGAGGTCCTATCTTTTCACTTGGTTTTCACATTTTTATAAAGCAAGAGCCCTCGATTTAGCAGGGCTTATGTTTTTTCCTGTAGGTCATCGTTCTGGCAGTAGAAGCTTGGTTTACTGGATTACGAAGCGCTGATCCTCCAATTCTATATGCTGGATTACTGTGTGTTAACCCAACTAACGAGGAGTAAATTCTCCTCACAACTGTCAGAAGTAGTCAAATAAACCTTTTCGGACATGGGGTATTCGGAAGGATCAATCAATTGGATCCAGAGCAGGTTTTCGCTCGCGATCGGTTTATCGCTTAGCACAAATTCGTATCCACCCTCCCCGTATCCAGGTGCACTCCCAGGAAGGCTTGTAAGATCGATTGGATTGCCCTCAAGCTGACCACCCATCTTGACCCATATATCTAATGTCCCTCCTTCCTCGCCAACAAGCACCTGTCCAGCCACCCCCATCCAATCGCAGCCCAGATCATTGAGAAAGTTCTGAGTCAATGCAGGGGTCCCGGGTAGGAGAGAATAAGGCAAGGCAGTTGGAACTAGAGAAGCTACAGGGGGGGTGTTGGTTGGAAGAAGGGTTGGTGTAGGCGTGTGGGTTGGTTCGACTGTTTGTGTCCAGAAAGCTGGGAGGGTAACTTCTGGGGTGTGTGTAGGTGAAATGGCGGTGGAATCTGGGCGATCGGTTGGTGGTGGGAAGGGATTGAAAGGCAACCGAGGGTTAAAGTAAATGGCCGCGAACAACCCCCCGATAAGCAGAATGGCCAAGAGAACAAGTGTTGTGAGGCAATTGAAGATCTTATCAATTATGCTGCGTCCAGGTCGTTTCGTACCAGTTCCCATTGTGTTGATCTCCAGAAATCTTACTTAAGGGGTTACGAAGATCTCGATGTCGGCTTGAGCCCACTTTTCATTGAGCCAATTCTCAACCGCTTGTTGCTGTCTTGTAATGAGTGCTTCATAGGATAGAGCACGATCTTCCAAACTAACCAATTGTACGATGTGATAGCCAAGTTCGCTTGCGATCACATCACTTATTTCTCCCGGCTGCAATTGGAAAAGTGCCTCTTCGACGGAGGACATTGTAAGTGTTCCTCTGGGGAACCAACCCAGATCTCCACCAGCAGGACGGGTGCTCAAATCCATCGAATAGAGCACAGCCAATTCTGCGAAGTCGGCGCCTGCCAAAATTTCCTGTCGGAGATTTTCGGCTTGTGCTTGTGAAGCAACCAGGATATGTCTGGCGTTGGCATGAAGCTCCGTCAGGGGCACGTTGGAGATGATCTTTTCGACCATCCTGGTTGCAAGCCTCTCTTTCATCAAGGCCTTTTCGAAGGAAGTGGTGGTGAAATGGTTTTCCTCCAACCAGCTTAGATAGCTTTCTTCGCCTCCCATATCCGCAATGAGCTGTTCCAATTCCGTAGCCAGATCGTTCTCCTCGGGGATCAAGCCAAAAGAATAGGCACCTTGCATGAGCAAGAGGCGCTCGATCAGGGCGTGGATCACGATCTCTGAATCTTCCTTATCTGTTGCAAGGTCGGTGCCACGTGCGTCTTGATAACGGGCCAATTCCGATTCATATTCTTCCAATGTGATGGCCTCACCGTTCACAAGCGCTGCCAAGGGAATGGCTGTCTCTGTAGGGGGAGGAAGGCGTGTGTTCGTGGGATTGGGCGTGATGCCTGGGGTGAAGGTCGCCGTGGATTGACAACCTGCTGCCAGCGGAAGCCCAATGATCAGAACCACGATTAAGTGCAAAGGATAAATGTTCATTGCGGGGATTATAACCGTCCCTGAGCGGGGGACAATCCCTGCCAGGGGAAGGATAATCCTATTTATGGAGCTTAGGATGTGATCATGAGGATCATAGGTCTGCGCTTGGTTTCGGCATAGAAGAATTTCGAGAGGTCTTTTTCAATTCGTGTATTTAGATCCTCTCCATGGGAGTTCTTCACAATTTCCTGGATTTTTGACTGGACTAATTCAAACATCTCCTCCGAATCTCGGATGAAAACGAATCCTTTGGAGATGATCTCTGGAGCTTTGGTCAGCGTGCCTGATTTCCGATCCAGGCATAGATGAATGACGACGAAACCATCCCGAGCCAGTGCTTCACGCTCCCGCATCACGCTGGGTCCGATATCTCCAACGCCCATGCCATCTACGAAAACGTATCCACCGGGCACACGTTCGCCGACCTTCATTTTCCCATCCTTGAATTCGATGACCGTGCCGTTCTCAACCACAGCGATGTTGTCGGGATGAATCCCGATCTCTCGAGCGATGGCTGCGTGCTGCTTCAAATGGCGCAATTCCCCATGAATGGGGATGAAATGCTTGGGTTTGACCAGCTGGAGCATCATCTTCATCTCCTCCTGGCTGGCATGACCGGAGACGTGAACGGGTGCGATTGACTCGTAGATGACCTCTGCACCCTGCTGGAAGAGACGGTTGATGGTGCGGTGGACCATCTCTTCATTTCCCGGAATAGGATGAGAAGAGAGGATC
This sequence comes from Chloroflexi bacterium RBG_16_48_8, assembly GCA_001795115.1. GTDB lineage: Bacteria > Chloroflexota > Anaerolineae > Anaerolineales > E44-bin32 > MGNI01. The sequence continues at coordinate 15,182 of MGNI01000170.1, forward strand.
ACGGTATCTCCAGCTTGAACCCCGAATTGGCGGTTGCTGCCTGTGGAAAGCCTGCCAAGGATGGATGAGGGTTCGCCCTGGGTGCCTGTACACATCAGCACAATCTTGGAGGGTTTCATCTGCAGAGCTTGATCGGGGGGAACAATAATGTCATCGGGAATATCAAGATAGCCCAACTTGCGGGCAATACGTACGTTTTCAATCATGGTTGTTCCTACAAAAGCCATAACGCGGTTGTGCTTTTGGGTCGCTTTCGCAACTTGCGCCATTCTTGAGATGAGGGACGCGAAGGATCCGATGAGGATGCGCTTTTCGGCCCCCCGAAAAGCTTCATCGAAGGCAGGATCAATCACCGCTTCGGAGGGGGTCCACCCAGGTTTATCTGCATTGGTTGAATCAGACATGAGGGCCAGAACCCCGCGTCCTCCATATTCAGCTAGCTTGGCGAAGTCCGTTGGCCAGCCATCAACCGGTGTGTGATCGAATTTGAAGTCACCGGAGTGGACAATCAGACCTGCTGGCGTGGTTATTCCGAGTCCGACCCCATCCGGGATAGAATGGCTGACATGAAAAAATTCGACATCGAAAGGTCCGATCTGGATCTTTTCACCGGCATTCACCGTTTTGATGTCTACATCGTTGAGCATGCCTCCACGGCGTAGCTTCACCTCCAGGAGACCTCGGGTGAGAGGTGTGGCGTAGATGGGCACCGGGAATTCCTCGATCACATGCCGGATTGCCCCGGTGTGGTCCTCATGGCCATGGGTGACGACAATCCCGCGGACCTTCTCTCTCTTGGCGAGAAGATGGCCGAAGTCGGGGATGATGTAATCAATCCCTAACATATCATTTTCAGGAAACATAATACCCGTGTCGATGATGAGGATATTCTCACCATACTCGATGGCCATCATGTTTTTTCCGATTTCACCTAATCCTCCTAATGGGAGGATCTTTAATACTTTACTTGCCATTTTGTATTTCCTATGTTCCTAACAATATATGCACTCACCTGAAAAAAGCCACTCGGCTGAGAGGAACCGGTGGGGGTGCGGGCGGAGCCCGCACCCCCACATATGCCTCTCTCTGCGATCTTGAAGGGCTTTTTTCATTGGACTCCCA
>MGNI01000170.1:16309-17554 GCA_001795115.1 Chloroflexi bacterium RBG_16_48_8
ATACAGCACAAAGCCCTGCCGGCAAGTCAACCGTACCGGGCAGGGGTATTTCATGAAAAGAGAAAGAGTCTCAATTCAGGTGTGAAACGTCAGTCGCCTGTGGTCCATTGGTGGTTTGATTAAGGAAGAACTCTACTTGTTCCCCTTCCAAGAGAAGCGGCGCATCGTAGCTGGTGAGAGCCGTGTAATGGACAAAAACTCTTTCCCCATCTTTGGCGTCGATGTAGCCGTACCCCTTGGAGCCGTCAAACCAACGGACTACGCCGGTGGTTCGCTTTGCCATGGGATCTCGCCTCCACTCCTTACGTGCGGTGAATTTTAACATGCACGTTGGAGAGGGTCAATCTATTAGGAGAGGAATGAAGGGAAATGGAAAGTGGAAAGTGATGAGTAATCAATAACCAGTAACAAGTCGCCAGTAATCAGCACCCAGTGATCAGTAATTAGTTGATGAGTGAACTAGTTGACTCATTAACTGGTTGATTGTCCCTTGATCAGCAATAGCCAGTAACCAGTCACTAATGATGGGGAATGGGTGAGGGCGGAGGTTAACTTTGTAATTAATCCGCATGGGAGAAGCGAGGCTCCTGGACCCAGAAGCGCATGGCACCCGCTGCCAGCACACTCATAAGGGCGCTTAACCCAAAGAGCCAGGGATAGCTCAAGGTTGCCAGCCCGGTACCCAACATGGGGGCGATCATTCCCATGATCCCGACGCCGGTGCTGGTGATGCCAATATAGGTTGGACGCCTCTCGGGTTCGGCAAACTCCATCACTACCAGGATGCCCGACACGATGGTCCCCCCACTAGCAAACCCTAGCAGGAGGAAGGTCGACAGGTAGAAATACTGGGTGGGAGCGATCCAGGCCAGGAGAAACCCCATGCCGGAGGCTAAAGCGCTGAGCTCAAGGGAAAGTTTGTGCCCTTTTCGGTCAGCCAGCAAGCCCAGAAGGAGGGTCCCAATCCCTTGGCCGACGAGCAGCATGGTGGTGTAGGTTCCAACCATGCTGTCGCTCACCTGCCAGATTTGGATCGCTGATAGGGTGATGAAGCCAGCGCCCATCGCTCCCAAGACGAGGAGCAAGCGGGCGATGATAAAGCGGCGGAAGTTCTGCTTGCTGCGAAGGATGTCCGAGAGGCTGGACAGGAATTCCCTTCGAGTCTGGCGATAGGTGTGGTTGACAGGGATGGGTTCGCGTACGAAAGCGAGGAAGACCCAGGAAAGGAGGATCGCGCCCGCAGCC
>MGNI01000170.1:17623-20480 GCA_001795115.1 Chloroflexi bacterium RBG_16_48_8
CCCGCCACTCCCGTCAGGGTGCCGAGCGAAGAGCTGAACCCCAAGAAGCGGCCGCGTTTTTCGACAGGAAAGCAGCGTGCAATCATGTCCTGCCATGCAGGGCCAAGCATCCCTGCACCAAACCCATGCCATGCATAAGCAGCTAGAAAAAGGATGAGGGCCAGGGTTGGTGATTGGGCAGCGAGCATGGCTGAGCCCACGATAACCCACAGCGGAACTCGCTCGAGGAAGAAACCGATATTGACGACAATGGGTTTCATGGCCGGGGATCGCTCAATGAAATTGGCGGTGAGGAGCTGGGGGAGATACCAGGAACCCTGTGCTAGCAGCGCTGCGATCCCGATAGGAATCGGGTTCGTCGTGAGCTTGCTGATGAAAAGGGGGACGATGGTCCAGCTAGAGATGAGACTTGCGCCGAAGAAAAAGGAACTGACATCGAAGGTGTTGAAGATGAAATTCCAGCGGTAGTTACGCTCGACCTCTTCTTGAAACTCTTCATCCGTGCGTTCGGGATAGGACCGGTCCCTCTGCAGCATATACCGAAGGGCGGCTTCTCTAAGGCGTTTGCTGACGGGGGTGGGTGATAGGTTAATGAGAATTCCTCACTGTTGCGTTGAGCCTTCGATGGACATTCTCAGATAGATCAGTTCTGGAGTTGTCCACGAAAAATCATACGAGATGATATTGGTCTCATGGATCCTAATAGACCCAATCAACTCGCGAATCTTAAGCGAGATTGAGGTGTGGTTCAAGGGCACAGCCGTAAGGTTATTGCCGTGGTTGGAGCTATACCTCCGCCTTCCATCGTTCAGCAAGTCCCCGTTCGCATCCCAAGTATACGTAATCCCATCCACTTCAACCAGTCGATTGGCGGCATCGTAGGCATAGAGGTTGGGGCCGTTGTGGGTTTCCTGAGTTAGACGGTTGCCCATGGCGTCGTAGGCCTGCCCTGAGCCTGTCGAAGGGTGTAGTGGAAGAATTCGCCCGAATCGTAGTCGGCGGCGGTGAGGCGGTAGAGGGGGTCGTAGGTATAGTCGATGGTGGTGGCGATCACCTTCAGGGTCGGTTCCGGCGTGGGGCTCGGCGTGGGGATGCAGGCTGCCACGTCGACCCTTGACATTTCAGGTCTTCTTATGGGAGCTGTTGGGCGGTGTCAATTTAATTTCGAAAACCCTATGCAGACTTTGAAAAGTTGCTCAGGTTCAATTTCGCGAAATCAAAATCTCGATGTGACTGCTTTACAAAACGAGTTACACTTAGAAACTGATCGTAACAGGACTCTAAGAATTTAATTCAAAGTATCAATCAAGAGCGAGGGATAGAACGAGACCTTTATTAATCTCCTCCATGACTTGATTAGATAATTCACCTAACCGCGTGACAAGTCGCTCTTCGGATATCGAACGAACTTGATATGTATCCGCTGATGTCTTCTTAGATAAGCCATTCTGAGGAGTTGCCTCGACTAAAACATGCCAGGGCGCACGTGCAAACCCTTCTTTCCATTCTGTCAGGGGAACAATTATTTTAAGTGGCAACCGTGCAAGTGCATCTCGACTGACAATGACACAGGGGCGGATTTTTTTAATCTCCGCCCCAATTGATGGATCAAGATTCACTTCCCAGACCTCGCCTCTTCTCATGCGAAATCCTCTCCGTCAAGCGACAGGAATGCAGTCAACTCCCTATCTGATTCATAGAATGCTGCCAGGGATTCTGCTGCCTCTGCAAGGACTTGCTCTTGTGTCCGATCGCATTCTCTCTTTACTGCTTCACGGACAAAGGCGGAAATTGACATACCTCTTTCTTCGGCACTCGCAGAAAGGCATTCGATAAGCGATTCACTTACCATGATGTTTAATTTTCGGGTCTTTGGTGCTTCACTTGTCATTATAATGCATCTCCATCATGCCCATAAATATTATGCATATAATATACACAAATTATATATTCATGTCAATGATGGATTATTTATCCACATGTTTAGAGAAAGAGATATGAATGCAAGATCTTTCAATACACCGCACAACGGCTCCGAGATGAGCAGCGCCGATATTCCTCTCCGATCATCTTCGAGCATCCTGAAGCATGAATCAAATCTGAATTTTCGCTTGCCCTCGGCGTCCGTTTCAGCGTTGTTAGCCAGAGCTAATCTGTTAGCTCCTCTAGAAATATCAAGCGTGGATTTTTACTTCCTTCTCGAGCCGATCGCCAATCATCTCTTCTTGCACCTCGAGATCATAATGAGATTGAAGGTTTAGCCAGAGACGAGCGGAGGTGCTAAAAAAACGTCCAAGGCGTAGCGCCGTATCGGCACTGATCGAACGCTGCCCATGAACGATTTCATTAATTCGACGTGGATCAACATTAATGTCCTTTGCCAGTCGATATTGTGAAATCCCCATCGGCTTAAGGAATTCCTCAAGTAATATCTCGCCCGGATGGATAGGAGCAAAATCTCTCTTCGTCATATTTTCTTACCTCAACTGTGATAGTCTGTTATCTCAACCTCGTAGGCATTCCCTTCTCGCCAGATAAAGCAAATACGCCATTGATCGTTTATCCTAATGCTGTATTGACCGGCGCGATCCCCTTTCAATTTCTCCAATCGGTTCCCGGGGGGCACCCTGAGCTCTTGCAAATCTTCAACCGCATTCAAAAGGATCAATTTCCGGGATCCCCGTTCCCGGATCTGAATGGGGATTTTTCGAGGTCTCAATCCACGAAAGATCCTCTCGGTATCGGAATCAGCGAAACTCCTGATCATCGATTTATATAATAGCGCGATACACCAATGGTGTCAAGCACAACTATTTGGTTCTCCGGGTGATGGGGCGCGGGATGAGCACCTGATATT
>MGNI01000171.1:0-341 GCA_001795115.1 Chloroflexi bacterium RBG_16_48_8
GGTGTATTCCACAGATACATTTTTCGCATCAATTGCATTCGCCACGTTTTCCCTCCATACACCTTTTTCTGTTCTAATGGAAATTGATGTTATCCAGCGCGTACAAATTCCACAGGATATTTTTGTAACGGTTCAAGACCGGTTTCTGTCACAAGACACAGGTTTCCAAGCTGAACGCCCTTCTGTAAATCTCGTATGACGATATTCGGTTGTACGACAACGCCCATGTTGGGTCGGAAGGTGAAAGGTCTCACTGGGCTTTCTTGTGTCTCGGGAGTTCGGAGGCTTGGCGGATGGGTCCCGCTCCCAAAGCCATGCAGCAAGCCATCCACGATGGGATA
>MGNI01000171.1:362-11867 GCA_001795115.1 Chloroflexi bacterium RBG_16_48_8
CGCCAGCCTCGAAAATTTCCTGTGATGTGGCGCCGGGTTTAATGGCCTCAGCTACACGGTAGTAAGCTTCTTCTGCAACTTTGTAGAGATCTTGATAGTCTGGTGTGGGATCTTCAGCTACGGAAATCGGGCGAAGGATTTGGCCCGTGTAGCCCCAATAAGCAGCACTGATCTCCGTCAGGATGACATCGCCCTTCTGGATGACACGATCACCCTGATTCTGGGCAGGCACGCAGCGATCGGAGGCATGCATGGAGGTGGAGGAGATGTAGTGAATGTAGTGGGTTCCACCGTCCTTGCTGTAGGCATTCTCAACAATCACGGCCAGTTCGTATTCTTTCATTCCGGGCTTGGCCTGTTCTTTAAGGGCATATACGGAGGCATCCGTGAAGGCTGCCGCTTTTTTAAGCCATTCTACTTCCTCATCGCTCATCTCTACCCGGACATGACGGTAAGGATTGAGCAGATTGCGGAAGCGAACCTTGGGTAAGCGTTCAATAAGGATCAAGTAGTCATTGTATGGCAGAGGACCGACAATGCCTACATCGCCCTTGGTCACTCCCCGTTCTTTGAGATTTTCCGCCACAGTTTCGGCGGTGTTTGCGCCACCCCAGCGGGTGTCTTCGATGATGGAAGCCCGTTGGGCGTCGGGGATGTGATTGAAGGACTGGGCAAACAGGGATGGCTCTCCTTGTAGGGGGAAGACACCAATATTGGTCCAATTGCCGAGGAAGTTGGAGATGTAGAAGAGATCGGCCTGGCCAATGCGGTTGAGGGCGGAGGTTCCCACAATCAGTAGCGTGCTGACGCCCTCCTGGTCCATCATGGCACGGATTTTCTTATAACGAAGCTCATATTCGGCGTCTGAGAAGCGTGGAAAAATGGAATCCTTCATGGAGGTGATAGCTCCTTATTAAACGCAGGTTCTCCGAGATGTCAAATCAAATTAAGGTTTGACAATGGTAAGCTCCAAGGGATATTTTGACAGGCATTCATGTCCGTCTTCGGTGATGACATAGGTCCGTCCAGTGAACATCCCCAGGTTGCCATCCTTGGTGATGGGGCAGGGTTCCAACATAATGGCCATGCCCGGCTGAAGGACTTCGTCGTATCCGTCATGACGCACCCAATCCGGACCCATGCGCGGCCCTTCGGAGACGATATCGATGCAGTGGATGTGAAGAGCTCGAGATTGATGGCCTTTCTGGCGGAAAAATAAACCTCCGGCCTGTCGGACGTCTTCCAAGGTATTGCCCGGCTGCAGGGCTTTTTCCATCAGGAGATACCCGGGTTTGACGACTTCGTAGAAAAAGTCGTGTACAAAGGGCGTTGGTTCGCCGAAGACGATGGGATTCCCGGATTGAGCTGAGGCTCCTTGATACATGCAGCCCATTTCGCCGACGATGATGTCCCCTTCCTTCAAGGCTCGCAGGGAGGGTTTGGGATTGCCAAAGGGAGCATGCGGCTCTTTCATGGAGGTGATAGCGATAATATGAAGGTGAGGATATCCACCGCCATCCATCATGGCGTGTACTGCAGCAGCTTCCAGTTGAGCTTCGGTGACCCCCACTGCGGCGCGCTTAACCATCGCTTCCTGGGCTCGATCCAACAGATCACCTGCCTTGCGCATGAAACGCACTTCCTCTTCACTATGTCGGTACAGCAATTCGTGAAAGAACTTATCGACAAAGATTAGCTTTGCTTTTGGAAGTTTTTCCTGGAGATACACATAGTGATTGGCAGGGAGAGATTCAGCCCCTCGACCCTCAGACAGGCAGTTCATTAGACCGATCCTGCCTTTTTCCAGACCCAGTTCCTTTATACGTTCTACGAAACCCACAGCGAAAGAACCATCTGGAGGGGGTCGTAAATCCGAGACAGAAGCGGCAACGCGGAAAGCCTCGGCATGGGATCCACCCATGGCAACAAAGACCGTTGGCTCGCCCTCCATGGGAAAGACGACGTAGTTAGCCATGGCGCGCTTATCCCAATGGCCGGTCAGCCAAACCAACCCCTGTCCCATGCTGCGATAGTTGTTGCCTCCTGGGACAATGATGCAATCCAGGTTGAGCTTTGCCATTTTTTCACGGGTGAGTTTGTGGCGGCGAGCATATTCAGCCTCAGAGAATTTTTCGTAGATCGCGTCACTATGCCATCCCGTGTTGCGGATGTCGGAATAGTGATCGCCTATGTCTAGCTCTCCACTGACATCTTTAAAGTCGTATGTAGGCATCTTCTATCAACCTTTCTTTGTTGGATTTTTTTACTTTGGAGTCTTACCGAGGAATCGATTGTCTCCAGGGTAATCCTCTAGGTAGCGAATTTCCACATCGGAGAGCTGTAAAACATCTCTCTTATGAATAGTTTAAACCATGAAGGATCTTAGAAACAAAAAAGCATCATGCTCCAACATCATGATGCTCGATAAACCCAATGTTTCGAAATACACCATACAGGGATAACGAAAGGTTCCGTGCGGAATCTGTCGATGTTGTTGATGTGGGCGAACAGATAAAAGGGTATTCGTTGACACTTGATTTCCGTGAGGCACAAAAAAGGCCTCCAAAGCGGGTTTGGGTATAGAACACTTCCAAAAGGGCTTTATTAAACCAGTGTATCCCCGAAAAGGTCAACTTAGATACTATATACCATTGTTCTGTATACATCAAACAATATGCAGTGTACGTTAATGTACAACTATTTGGCGTAGATGTCAATCGTTCCGCAAGATTCGATGATGCATGAAGCTGGGAACCCAGGCTTTATCGATCAGGCAGCACACTGAGAATCCAATGGAGCTTGAGAGAGCTCGAAGATGGAGTACACTACGGTTGAGCTTTGGATGAAAGGGTGCGACTACCATTGGTCTAAAGTTAACTGTAGAAGAACTTGATCTGAAATCCGTTTCATGATTTCCCACGGATGATCTTTAAGAGATGTTGCGAAAGGCGACGCTGATAACCCATTCTGTATGATGGTCATATCGTATGATATTCTTCAAGTATAACGGCTTCTTAAAGGATGTCAATATCTTAAACTAGGACAATACTTATCCTAAAAAGATGATGGTCTGTGTTTCTTGAGTGCGCTTTTTCCATATGGGAGGGAGTGGCTGAAAAAAGGATGTCTGGGCGAGCTCAAGGGGCGGAGATTTCCTTGTTGTTCTGATGCGAAAGTAAGCTCTTGTTCCCCATCGTTTGTTTAAATGAAAGGAGCGCCGGGGGTCTCGGCATTCACAAAGGTGTGTCTGGCATGGGAGTTGGCTGGAGGGTGAAAGACCCTTACGGAGGTTGATCGCAGCAACTGTTAGCTGAAGGCAAGGGCGTCGTCGCCAGGCGGGGTCTGAAGGAAGCCGTAGACAAACCTGCCATGCTTCGGCTTCGCTCAGCGCAGGCTCTGAGGGACACAAACCCCATAAAGAGGTTGTGAGGTCGGGCGAGTTGGCCTATGACAATGAAGCCCTGAGGAATGTTCATTGAAAAGAAGTGGAGCTAGTAAGCATCGGGAAGCGCTACCAGGAACTGCATTTGGCTTGACAAACCGCCGGATGCGGACCCGCACGTCCGGTGGTGTGAGAGAGGGCGATTTGCCGTCGCTCCCTCCTCGATTAAGAAATGTTATCGATCCCTCGGCGTAACCTGAAACAAGAGCAGACCAGCCAAGAAGATGAAGACTGCACTGAATACCCATATCAGGCTGTGATTGGTTAGGTCAATCAAACTTTTCAGCCAGGATGGGGCCAGCGATGGCAGCCGCCGAGGAGGAAAAATAGTAAAGGCTTGTATAGGCACCGACCTGCTCTTGGGACCCCAGATCGTAAACCATTGGAAGAGAGTTGATGTTTATCAGCGCCCAGGATATTCCCATGATGGCCAATGTCAGCAGGAGGATGGTTGGATTACGAATGAAGTAACCGACAACCAATCCCAACAGCATTCCACTCAGACCCACCAGGATTGTCGGTTTCCGACCAATACGAGTTGCAATCAAACCACTTGGAATGGCGAAAAGGATCAAAAGGGCAGCAAATGCTGTGAGCATCTGTGTGCCCGTCCCAACATCGATTTCAAGAATGTTTCGTGCATAAAGGGTAAAGAATGCCTCCATGGCGTTCCAGGCTACAAACCAAGCAAAGATGGCACCCAGAAGGAAGATACCACTCTTATCCGCTTCGGAGAATACCAATCTTAGGCTGCTGAGGAAATTTTCTTGTCTTTCCTCCTGTCCTATGTCGTTCTCGGGTGCGGGATCCTTAACTGCCAAAAGGACGATGAGAAGAGAAAATAACATCACTCCAGATCCAACAATAAAAGGGAGTGGTACACCGAGCTAATAAAGAGCACCGCCCCCAAACAAAGCCACAGCTCCTCCAAGGACTCCCATGAGATTGATGACCCCATTGGCAGTGCTGCGATCGGCTGGGTCGAATAAATCTCCCAAATAGGCAATGGTAGGGGAGCGGAAGAGAGCCATGCCGATATTGGTCCCTAGAAGGGCCAAAGCGATGAGGATGAAATTCTCCCTTACAAAAGGCACTAAGATGAAAAATAGCCCAGCGATGGGTGCCCCAAGCATAATCCAAGGCTTTCGCCGCCGAAACGGGTTCGGGTACGATCGGAACGCGTTCCCACCCATGGCTGTAGAAACATATTGATCATGTTGTCCCAAGTGAGCATGAATCCCACAACCACCGCAGTAAGTCCAAGATCTTCAAGCATGGGTGGGATGAGGCTATTAAAAAGGGGTCAGATAATGCTGATACCAAAAAACCCAAAGCCTACCAAAAACGTTTTGCGATAAGGGAATTTTTCCATGGTTTTTCTCCGGAAGATGAGTATTTTTTGGGGGTGTATTCCATTTTGTAGTGCAAACTTAATTGGTTGTTGAGTCAGAGGATGATTTGAAGAGTCAGCGCCGCCCACTGCAGAACCACTCTCACGCTGGGCAGACATGCTGCAACAACCCTGTGGAAATGTTTCCACTTTGGGATTGTAATAGACAGTGCTGTAAGGTACAAATGTTAGAGCGTTACTGAATGGCGAGGCGTTTCTCACCCAAACCGCCGCAGGGGCGAGAAAAGAGTTGAATGTTGACTTCCCGCACAGGTCGTTTTATCCTTTCAGGGATATTTCAGGTGGGTGGAAGGATGGGTTCAGGTGTTATCCCGGAAATGATTCAATCGGGAGTAAGAGAAATTGGGGATGAAGGCTTATTGTGTCGCTCAATTGTAAGTTATCATGCAGATAGAGGCAAATAGGAGAGATCAATCGATGGATATTTTTGAAAAGTGCCGTAACTACACAATTGCTCGCATGGCTCAAGCTGCGGATTTGTATCCTTACTTCATTCCCATTGAAAACAGCGAAGGCACGGAAGCCATCATCAAAGGTCGCCGTGTGTTGATGTTTGGTTCCAACAATTACCTTGGCTTAACCATGGATCCACGTGTCCGACAGGCTGCAGTTAAAGCAATCAATGAATTCGGCCCGAGCTGTACGGGATCTCGATTCGCGAATGGGACACTGGAACTTCACCTGGAATTGGAAAGGCGATTGGCTTCTTTTTTAGGGAAAGAGGCCGCGCTGGTCTTCAGCACAGGTTACCAGGTTAATTTAGGGACCATCTCATGCCTGGTTGGTCGGGGTGATATTGTGATCACGGATAAGGATGATCATGCCAGTATCGTGGATGGATGCATGCTATCCCGCGGGGAGATGCGGCGCTTCAACCACAACGATATGGAACATTTAGAGCGTGTCCTCAAAGGGTTAGCCCCGGATGTTAACAAGCTGCTCATTGTGGATGGCTTATTCAGCGTCGGTGGGGATTTGGCGCCTTTGCCTGAGATTATCAAGTTGTGTAAAGACCATGGGGTCCGAATTATGGTGGATGATGCCCATGGCATCGGTGTGATGGGCAATGGACGAGGCACATGTGCTCATCTGGGCGTTACGGATGAGATCGATCTCATCATGGGAACTTTCAGCAAATCCTTTGCCTCCTTGGGAGGATTTATCGCCGGTGATGAAGATGTCATTCATTATATCCAGCATAATGCCCGTTCTCTCATGTTCAGTGCGGCTATACCAGCCGCGAATGCGGCAACGGCATTAGCAGCTCTGGAAATCATGGAGAATGAGCCAGAACGCGTTGACCAACTCGCGAAAATCGCTGTTCGCTGGCGGCTAGGTCTGAAAGAAATGGGATTTGGAATTGGAAATAGTGTTTCTCCGATTGTTCCCATCCATATTGGTGGTCTGGAGCCTGCCCTTTTTGCATGGAAGAAGACCTACGAAGCTGGCGTTTACACGAACTGTTTTGTCCCCCCTTCGGTTCCTGAAGGGAAGTGTCTCTTGAGGAGCAGTGTCATTGCAACCCACACTGAGGAGCAGATCGATCGTGCTTTAGAGATCATGAGGGATGCAGGGCGGGAGTTGGGACTGATTGACTGAACGAGTTTTGGTCACGGGAGCCACAGGATTTATTGGAACTCACCTCGTCCAGGCTCTTGTAAAGACGGGTGTCGAGGTGATATGTCTGGTAAGATCAACATCCAACACCTCCAGATTAGAAATCTTGGGGGTCTCTTTCATAGAAGGAGACATCACGCGTAAGGAAAGCCTTGTCGAGGCTGTTTCTCCCGTCGATACCGTCTTTCATCTTGCTGGTTCGACAGCTGCGATTAAGGCTGAAACACTTTTTTGGGTGAACGAAGGGGGTACAAGAAACCTGGCAGAGGCCTGCGCCCAATCCGGGAAACAGAAAAGATTGGTCGTTGTCTCATCCTCGGCTGCGGTAGGACCAAGCTCGCCAGGTCGAGCTATGACGGAGGAGGATCCCCCCAAACCGGTCTCCCATTACGGTCGAAGCAAGTTAGCGGGTGAACAAGCTGCCCGGTATTGGGCGGGGAGACTCCCGATCACGATTGTGAGACCAGCCATTGTGTTTGGTGAGTATGATCGGGATGTTTTCCGAATGTTTGAGATGGTTGCGCATGGATGGCATATCGTCCCTGGCTTGAAGAAGCGCTACTATTCCTTGATACACGCTACGGATCTTGCCAAGGCGTTGATCCTCGCCGCTCGAAAAGGTGAAGTCCTTCCGGCTCAGATTGTAGATTCTACTTCTCCCGGTCAAGGCATTTACTTTATCGCAGATGCATGGTCCCCCAGCTATGCGGAGCTGGGACCATTGATGGCGGAGGCGCTTGGTCGAAAGGTCAGAATCCTACCTGTTCCAGGCCTGGTTGCGTGGGGTGTGGCTTTTATCAACGAGATTACAGCAAGGCTTCGAAGTCAACCCAGTATTTTAAATTTGGATAAAGCCAAGGAAGGCCTTGCTGGTTCCTGGGTCTACTCGCCGAAGAAAGCCGAAGAGCAACTGGGTTTCGCGCCAGATGCTACGGTCTTCGATAGGATTTATCAGACTGGCAAGTGGTATCAAGAGCAAGGATGGCTATAGGGAAAAGGTTGTTTGGGGTCATCCAATAATCTTTGAGGAAGTTTTTTGAACAGCTTGATGAATGAATCAAAATCCTTCTTTTGAGGATTTATGCCCACTGTTCATACCGAGGTTTTCAAAGTTCGTCATTATGAGTGCGATGCGTATGGGCATGTGAATAATGCCGTCTATTTGCGCTACATGCAGGAGGCCGGAATCGGGGCTGCTGCAGCCATTGGACAAGATACTGTGAAACTCGATAGTATGAATAGAACATGGCTGCCACGCTTCACAGAGATCGAATACCTGCAACCTTTAAATGCGGGTGAAACGTTTGAAGTAAAGACTTGGGTCTGCGGTTTTCGTCGAGTGATCTCCAGAAGGATGTATGAATTTTGGAAACCTGCCGTTGAACAGGTCATAGCCCGGGGTTATACAGATTGGGTATTCTTGGATCGAGCCAGTTTGCGACCTGTAACCATCCCGATGGAGTTCAAATCAGCATTTGTGCCCGAGATAGCCGATCAGCCTATGTCACCTAGGGTCAAGTTTCCCGAACCACCTCCCGCACCGCAGGGTGTTTTCCGGGTTCTTCGACGGGCGGAGTGGCAGGATATCGATGTGATGCAGCATCTCAACAACGCGGCCTATTTAGATTATGCCATGGATGCAGGGGTCCAATTGACCTCAGCCTATGGTTGGCCGATGTCCTATTGGATGGAGGCCGGGATCGCTTTTGTGGCTCGCAGCAATTCTATTGAATATCTCAGCCCAGCATACCTGGATGACGAGTTGGAAATCGCAACCTGGCTTTTTAAGATACGCCCAGCAACTGTGACCAGGCATTTCGATATTCGAAGGGTAAAGACGGATGGGCTTTTAGCTCGGGTTCAGACCCTTTGGGTGATGGTGAATCTAAAGACTGGTCGACCGATGAGAATTCCTGAGTCGATGATCGAGATTTTAGCTCCGAATATCGCTGACAGGAAATGAATGAAGTTTAAGGAGTAACGAATATCTGGCGGAACCTTCACGGGAGGAGCGCCAGCCATGCACAAGCTATGAGAAGAGTCGCCCTTCAATGAGGGCGACTTTTTTACGTACACGGCCACTTGAGATCTCTATCCTTGAGTGGGTCTCGCCGCCAGATGAAACGCGAGGCTTCTAAAGCTGTCGCTTCAATGCGGCAGGTCAGGAAAGATCCTCCCTAGCCCTGCTTTATGTATTTTTCTAACTGCTCAATCAGGAATTCCTGATTGGCAATGGTCGCATTAACCGCATCTCCGATAGAGACCACTCCAATCACCTTTCCCTGATCAATAATAGGTAGGTGACGGACATGTTTTTGTGTCATCACGGCCATGCAATCTTCAAGCGTTTGATCAGGTCCTAAGGTGATAACATTAGAGCTCATGACTTCGCTTACTTTAGTATCAACAGAGGATTTACCCTTAAGCTTGAGCTTCCTGGCGTAATCACGCTCTGAAATCACACCGACAAGTTTTTCCCCCTCCATAACGATGAGAGCGCCGATGTCTTTCTCAGCCAATAATTGAATGGCTTCGTATACAGTAGCATTTGGGCTGATGGACCAAATATCGTAACCCTTGGTTTCAAGAAGATGTCGGATTGTAATCATTCCCCACCTCCATCGTTGGGAATTTTCTTTATTGGAGCTTTTTAAAAAAAGAGATGGTTGCCGGGTAAAAATTCAATACCACCTTGGGATTAAACGAATGATCTAGCCTGGGAATCTCGAGTCTAAATAGAGTTTTATGAGCTATTATATCGCATAGTCAAGACCAATTGCGAGATTTCCGAACTGAGGTTCAGGCACAAGTTCGGACACAGATATCTCTTGGGGGTTTTTTTACTGGTCATGATTTCTATCCACGCATTATCGAGTCTTGACAACATAGAGTATCCCTTGATTGCGGGACGAAATCTATGTCGTCCTCGAGATAAGAGGGTTAACAAATAAAGAGTGATTTTTACCTAACCTCCCCTTCAAAAAGAGGATATCGCCTGCCCCGATGGCAAAGCCAGTGGGGGAGGAGACGAAGGGGTGGGGGCAAGAAATGAGCAACAAGGACAAATGTCAGAACTCTTGTCCGAAGGTCAGATAAGTTCAGAGAATCGATTCTTGCTTTCAGCTTGTCCTGACGAGCGGTTATCCTATTATCAGTGGATTCATGAAAATGTTGATTGGAAGAGGGTGGGGGACGGGGCGACTGGTCGGTCGCCCCGTAGCTTGTTAGCCTTTCTCGTGCTGATCGAAGTTGGGGGTGTTTGAACCTAAAGATCCAGATTGGCCATCTGCTCGTAGAACTTCCAGCGCGTACTCACATCCTTTCGAAGGGCTTCCAAGAGCATGTTGGCTCGATCGGGATCTGCCTGACGCAATGCCCGGAACCGATTCTGTTTGTACATGAACTCCTCGATGTTCCCTTGGGGCGATTTCGAATCCAGTTGCAGCGGGTTTTTACCCGCAGCAACCAATTCGGGATTGTAGCGATAAAGAGGCCAGAATCCGCAATCCACTGCATCCTTTTGTAAATCAGTCCCGGTGGTCATATCGATCCCATGCGCGATGCATTGGCTATAAGCGATGATGAGGGAGGGTCCTTTATAAGCTTCTGCCTCCTTGAAAGCCCGAACAGCCTGTGTCATGTTGGCAGCATATGCGATCTGAGCGACATAGATATTCCCATAAGACATAGAAATGGATCCCAGATCTTTTTTGGGCAGATCCTTCCCGGCCGCTGCGAACTTCGCAATGGCAGCCCGAGGTGTGGCTTTCGAGGCTTGACCTCCGGTGTTCGAGTACACCCCCGTATCAAGAACCAGGACATTCACATCGCGACCGGAAGCCAACACATGGTCCAGACCACCGTAGCCAATGTCATAGGCCCATCCATCTCCACCAACGATCCACACCGATTTCGGTACGAGGAAATCTACAATGTTGAGTAACCGCCTTGCTTCAGGCGTATCCAGACTTTCCAGGTACGCTTTGAGTTCTTCCACCCTTGCGCGCTGCAGTTCAATCTCATCTGCATCGGCAAGGTCCGCTGTTTTGAGAGCATGAATGAGATCAATATGACCGTCCTGTGGGATCCTATCCAGGATCTCATGAGCCAAACCAGAGAGCTTATCCAAGGTAAGGCGCATCCCAAAACCGAATTCGGCGTTATCTTCGAAGAGTGAGTTTGACCAGGCGGGACCGCGACCATCAAAGCGTGGTGTGTAGGGAGTGGTTGGTAGGTTCCCACCATAGATGGAGGAACATCCCGTGGCGTTAGCGATGAGAGCCCGGTCGCCGAAGAGTTGTGTGAGCAGTTTTACGTAGGGTGTCTCTCCACAGCCCGGGCAGGCGCCAGAAAATTCGAACATGGTGGGAAGGAATTGCGAACCTTTTGTGGTGAAGCGGTTGAAAAGATCCGTTCTGGTTTCTGGGATGGATAGGAAATACTCCCAATTGGCTGCTTCTTGCTCGCGAATAGGCGGCTGTTGCGCCATATTGATAGCTTTGCGATCTGTCTTGTTGCCTGCCTCATCCTTACCGTAGGCCGGGCAGATGTGAACACAGCTCCCACAGCCTGTGCAGTCCTCTGGAGAGACCTGCAATGTATACATCATGCCTTCCATGCCCCGTCCCATGGCTGCAACAGCCTTCCAGGTTTCGGGAGCATGGCCGTTGGCATAGGACTCCGGATAAATTTTGGGGCGGATTGTGCCATGCGGGCATACAAAGGCGCATTGATTGCATTGGATACAGATTTCTGTATCCCATACGGGGATTTCAAGTGCGACATTCCGCTTCTCGAATTGCGTGGTTCCTACAGGATAAGTCCCGTCTACAGGCAGGAGCGACACGGGGAGAGAATCCCCTCGCAGTGCGATCATTTCTGCAGTGACTTTTTGAACAAATTCGGGCGCATCCTCTGGTACAGGGGCTAACATGTGGAGAGAGCTGGTGGGCTTTTCAGGTACTTTTACTTTATGGATGCGTTCTCGCGCCAGGTCAGCCGACTTTACGTTCATATCAACGACTGCCTTGCCTTT
>MGNI01000171.1:11890-22709 GCA_001795115.1 Chloroflexi bacterium RBG_16_48_8
CCAGTTCGATCATCTTCAAAGCCTGGTCCTCAGGGATGACACCGGATATCTCAAAGAAGGCAGATTGCATAATGACATTGATCCGTCCTCCCAGACCCAGGGATTTGGCAAGGGAGTAGGCATCAATCACATAGAACTTAGCTTGCTTTTTAATCAAGGCATCTTGTACTTCATAGGGCAAGTGATCCCATACCTCCTCGGCAGGGTAGGGACTGTTAAGCAGGAAAGTGCCGCCCTTTTTTAAATTTCGAAGGATCTCGTATCGCTCAAGAAAGCTGAAAGCGTGGCACGCCAGGAATTCGGCCTTGTCGATGAGGTAGGTGCTGCGAATCGGTTTGGGGCTGAAGCGAAGGTGGGAGATCGTCATTGAGCCGGATTTCTTTGAATCGTAAACAAAAAATCCTTGGGCATAGTAATCTGTTGCTTTCCCAATGATCTTGATTGAATTTTTATTAGCCCCCACAGTTCCATCCGCGCCAAGACCATAAAACATCGCCCGGTGGACCTCATCGCTTGTTGTTGAGAAATCATCATCCCAAGGCAGGTTGGTGTGAGTGACATCATCCACGATACCAACCGTGAAGTGGTTCTTTGGTTGCTTGGATTTAAGATTGTCAAAAACAGATTTTGCCATACCTGGGTTGAATTCCTTGGAACCAAGTCCATAGCGACCGCCTACAACCAGGGGAGCATGGTCTCGATCGATCTTCCCTGCTGCAACAGATTCACTGATAGCATTCTGGACGTCCAGGTAAAGAGGTTCGCCAGGAGCTCCGGGTTCCTTGGTGCGGTCAAGAACGGCGATGGTTTGTACGCTTTTTGGAAGGGCACCCATGAAGGTATCGATATCAAAGGGGCGGTATAACCGGACCTTCACTAATCCGACTTTCTCTCCGCGGTCAGCTAGGTATTCAGTCACCTCATGCATCGTATCTGCCCCGGAGCCCATCGTAACAACGACCCGCGCTGCGTCTGGGGCACCTACATAATCAAAAAGGTTGTACCGACGTCCAACGACCTCCGCGAAGCGATCCATCACCCTCTGCACGATCTGGGGAGCTTTCAAATAATAGCGGTTGACGGTTTCGCGAGCCTGAAAGAAGACATCCGGATTTTGTGCTGTTCCGCGAATGGAGGGATGGTCGGGAGAAAGACCGCGCTGTCGATGAGCAAAAACCTGCTCTTCATTGATGATAGCTCGCATGTCATCGTAGGTCAACTCCTCAATTTTTTGAATCTCATGAGAGGTCCGGAACCCATCAAAAAAGTGAAGGAAAGGAACTCTGCTTTCCAGTGTGGAAGCTTGGGCGATCAAGGCAAGATCCATGACCTCTTGAATATTATTGGAGGACAGCATCCCCCATCCTGTCCCTCTAGTTGCCATCACATCGGAATGATCACCAAAAATAGAAAGCGCTTGGGCGGCCAAGGAACGAGCAGCGATATGGAAGACTACTGGTGTAAGCTCGCCAGCGATCTTGTACATATTGGGGATCATCAAGAGCAAACCCTGAGAGGCGGTAAAGGTTGTGGTGAGTGCACCTGTTGTGAGGGCTCCATGCACAGCTCCGGCCGCGCCGCCTTCGGATTGCATCTCGACCACAATAGGGACAGTACCGAAAATATTCTTCTGTCCTTCAGCGGCCTTCTCATCCGCGATCTCACCCATTGGGGATGAGGGTGTGATGGGATAGATCGCAATAACTTCGTTTGTCGCAAATGCTACATGGGCAGCAGCCGCATTACCATCATAAGGCACCAGATAGCGTTCCGCATTCTTCACTGGCATTAGGTTCTCCTTTCAAGTTACCAACGCGACGAATCATACTACAAATCCATCGTTGTTTTATCAATCCCCAAGTCTAACATTTTTACCTCAAGGGTACAGTGTAAAAGTGCATCGCATAGAAGAGGATACCTGTCATCATTACACATCCTCCCTGCCAGGCTTTTTCATTCTGATCCAGATGGACATGGGATGATGAACCTTCCAGAGCGTGATACAACTTTTATTGGAATGCACCTTATTCTTGTACTAGAAAAAAGATGGCCAGCATGTTGCTTCATAATATAGGATCGATGGATGTGGTCACACTGTGATTACGGGTATGCCACACCTGGAAGGTTTTAGGAAATATCAATCCAAAGACCCGAAGCGAAGTGGAGCAAACTGTCGATGGATCTCAAGAGGATCTGAGTCAGAAAAAATCATCGCGGTAGGATCAAATTCCCACGATGTTTGAATTTCCAAAAATGTAAACCACCAAAACCTCCGGAGAAAACAGCATGGCAAACCTAAAAACCAACTTTATGGGCATCCAAATCGAATCGCCCATTGTCGTTGCAGCCAGTTCGATATCCAGTTATACAGATCGGATCGAGATGGCAGAGAAAACTGGAGCTGGAGCCTTGGTGATCCGTTCCTTGTTTGAGGAGCAGATCATGATGGAAGCCCAGCGTCTGGAGGAAGAATTGGCTGTGGGGAGTGAGAGTTTCCCCGAAGCTTTATCCTATTTCCCAGAGATAAAGCATGGAGAAGCCGATGAACATCTGATGTGGGTTGAGAAAGCTCGTAATACGGTGAAGATGCCACTTATCGCGAGCTTGAACGCAGTAACACCCGGTGCATGGACGAAATATGCCCGCCAGCTGGAGGGGACAGGGGTCGATGGTTTGGAGTTGAATGTCTATGCTGTGGCAGCTGACCCCAAGAGAACATCAGCTGAGATCGAGAAGGAACTATACGAAATTGTGGAAGCTGTCCTGAGTGAAGTTAAGATCCCTGTGTCTGTCAAACTGAGTTCATTCTATACCTCCCCCCTCAATGTAGTTCATGAGCTGGCCAAACGTGGTGTTAAAGCTGTGGTCTTGTTCAACCGATTTTTGCAGCCAGATATCGATCCATTGAAGGAGACGTTGAAAAGCGAGATGGTCCTGAGCTCATCAGAAGAGATGAAAGTGCCCTTACGCCATATTGCCTTGCTCTATGGACGTATTGATTGTGATTTGGCGATCACGAGTGGGGTGCACTCTGGCTTAGATGCAGCCAAAGCTTTCTTAGCTGGTGCAACCGTTGTCCAAACCGCTTCGGCATTGCTTAAAAATGGCATCCCTTACCTTTCCACCATGCTGCGGGAGCTTGAAGGATGGATGGAGGAGAAGGGATATGAAAACCTTGAAGCCTTCCGAGGGAAATTAAGCCAAAGGAAGGTTGAGGATCCCTTTGCATTCGAACGAGCTCAATATCTCAAGTTGTTGATGAGTCAGAGGTAACTTCGGCCGTTACGAAGTATTCAGGCGCGTTGAAATCATCAACCGATAAAAGGGCGACCACCCGGTCGCCCTTTCAATTTCCTTCCTATGAGTTCATCCTGTTGCAGAAGAGAGACATGCATCTGGGCCGGCCCTCCTCTGGAAGGGGCTCTTTTGGATTTACCGGAGGCCATTCGTAACAAGAGGGATAACGAGGTTCAGAATCAACCCCAGTACGAACAATCCCCCCGCCAGTCTGTTATGGTAGAAAGCGGCTGAGACGAACCAAAGCGGCCAGACTGGGTAGCCCTGCGGGGGCTGTACGGGTTTTGGTTCCCGGTAGATCTTGATGACCTGAACAAGACGGGGCAAAGCAAGAAGGATCAGTAGCGACCAAATCCCCAAATCGCCAGTTACAACGAGCACGATGATCAGGAGGTAATAGATTGCCATGATGGCTATGTTAAGCCACAGGGAGGTCCGCTCCCCTAAAAGCACTGGGAGCGTGTTGATCCCCTTGGCTTGATCTGCCTCGAGTTTGTCGATGTGTTTACCGATCAAAACGGTTGTCACTAAGATGGCATAGGGAAGGGTAGCAAGCCACACACCAAGGGGAGGTGTTTGACCTGAGGTGACGTAGTAGGTCCCGCCGATCATCAAGGGTCCCCAAACGAGGAAAACGCTCGGTTCACCCAAGCCGTGATGCTTTAATTTGATGGGTGGTGCCACGTAAAAAACACTGATGAAGAGCCCTAAAGCCGCGAAGAGAAGGACGGGCCAACCCGTCCGGAGGGTGAGCAGTATCATCATCCCTGCGTCGATCAGGTTAACCATCAGGATGGCTGTCAGTAACCCGCGTTTTGAGACCAATCCGCTTAGGATGGGATGAGGAGCATAGAGGGCGCGGGCGTATTCGTCATTGTCGACACCGCCCTCCAAATCAAAGTAATCGTTGGTCATATTGTTAGCAGCATGAGCGAGAACCAGACCGGTGATGGCCAGGGCGAAGTTCAACCAATCCGGCTTTTCTACTTCCGTAATGGCGAGAAGCCCACCGATGAGTCCCGACATAACGGTCATCGAAAATACAGCCGCACGTGTAATGATGAGCCATTTACTTACCGGGTCCATCACTTTCTCTGAGGATAAATTGGCGGTATTTAGCACTTCCTTCCAATTCGATAGAACGGACATCTTTTCCCTACCTGTTGAGAGTTGTACAGGAAAGTCTACCCGTAGGTATAGAAGCTGTAAAGGCAATCATTTGGATTGAAATGGTCTTGATAATGGATCGTTCGAGGTTAGTCATTGTTCTTCAAGTGCGAAAATCTAATCCGTGCTAAACTTCGGCACGGTTCTTTTCGGTTGTAGGTTCCATGGTCCAATTGAAGCATAAGGAAACAGAAGTTTATCCAAAATCGGTCTGGGCTGAAGCCATGCGTGCGACAGTGGCTGTTGCGCGTCGATCCTTAAAAGGGGAAGACGCATTACTTCGAGCTGTTAGCGATGAACTTCAACGATTGGAGATGACTGGTTTCATCTTGCTTCTTTGTGAAGATGGATTATTGGAATTGCGAGCTACTCCTTCTGTATTAGAGCAGAGGTTAAAAGAGCTCACAGGTCTGGATGTCAGAGGTCTTCGTTTTGACCCTCATAAAGTAGATGTGTACCAACGGGTTCTGAAAGATCTAGAGTCATTCTTTGAAAGCAGCCATAAGCCGATTCTAGAACAAGTGCTTCCCAAAGAAACCCGTCCATTGACGGGGAAACTCATTGAGGCTTTGGGTGTTCACCCTATCATCTACGCTCCTCTGTTCGTGGAGGAAAAGGTCTTGGGGGTGATGAATGTATCTGCAGAATGGTTCACAGTTGAGGATGTCCCCATGGTGTCATCCTTAGCCGACCATATTGCAATTAGCTTAAGTCACATGCGGACCTCCCTTGAATTCCAAAACATCTTGAAGCGCGAACGGTTGCGTACGCGTGTTGCTGAAGTGATTGCGAACTCATGGGACCTGGATCAAATCCTCGATCGCATCCTCCATATGGTAGTTGAAGCTGTGAGAGCAGAGGCGGGTTCAATTGCGTTGGTTGAACCTGGAGCACAACTTTTACGGTTGTATCACCTCTATGCTCTGCCACAGGCATTGGGATTGAAGCAGGTTCCCAGAAATCAAGGCTTAGCTTGGAAGATGATTGAGGATGGAAAGCCGGTTATACATAATAACTATGCTCAACATCCAGATGCGCTACAGGAATGGGTAGATGCAGGTGTTCAAGCTGTGATGAGTGCTCCTCTCATCACTGGAGATGAAATCATTGGCACGATGGCAATCTTCCTGCTCGAATCTGGAAGAGAATTTGATCAGAATCACCTCGAGATTTTGAAGGATATTTCCCATTTGGCAGCGGGGGTGATCAACAACGTGCAGCTTTTCAATGAAGCTACGAGGTACGCGGAAGAGGCGGAGGCATTAAGAAGGGGCTCTATCGCCATATCCTCCTCTCTTGATTATCACACCGTATTGACAGAGATCACGGAACAAGCCAAGGCGTTGCTCAGAGCAGATGGTAGCCGGGTTCATCTCCTTGATCAAGAAAGTGGGTTGCTGCGATGTGTCATCGCGCTCCACCCCCATGCAGAAGAGGTTATGCAAATCGAGTTGAAGCCAGGTGAGGGTCTGTCGGGTCATGTCCTGCTATCTAGTGAGCCCCTTTTGGTTAATCGCCCCACGGACCATCCCCATTCCATTCAAGTGCCAGGCACACCGCAGGATGAAGCAGAGGTGCTTGCCATTGCGCCTATGAAGATCCGAAAGCGGACCATGGGAGTGATGACAGTGCAAAGGGATGGGTACACTCGCCCCTTTTCAGAACCCGACCTTCGTCTCCTAAGCGCCTTTGCCAGTCAGGCAGCCGTGGCCATTGAGAATGCACATCTCTATGGACAGATCGAATCTCAGGCTCAGAGGCTCGAAGATGAAGTCAAAGCTCGAACGCGAGAATTAACCTTCTCCGAGGCACGCTATCGTTCCTTGGTTGAGACCTCTCTCACGGGTATCTACCAACTCGATAAGAATGCTAAGATTGCCTATGTCAATGATCAACTGGCAGAGATGCTGGAGTTGGAACCTGAGGAGATCATCGGTCGTTCTGTTGTTGACTTCCTAGCACCTGAATATCGAGAGTCGGTCCTCAAATGGGCAGTGGCCCGATTGAACGGAGAAGAGCCTCTCACAGAAATAGTTGAAGTGAAACTTTTATCTTGGAGCGGTCGGCATATCCCTGTCATCCTGGCTGCCGGTGTGATCACCAATGAGACAGGGATCCCCGAGAGCATATCCGGATTGGTGCTGGATATTTCGACCCAAAAGAGACTTGAAGCAGCTTTACGGACCGAGCGTGATCGATTGGAGATCATTCTTCGAAACGTGGGTGACGCAGTCGTCGTTACAGATCCGAGTGGTATCATCGAATTCGTGAACCCGGCCTGGGAACATTTGAATGGTTATCATGCCCAGGAAGCCTTAGGGAAGAACGCCAATTTGGTGAAGAGTGACGAGCAGGATCCCGATTTCTATTTCCAGATGTGGGATACCATTTTGGCTGGTCGCGTATGGCGTGGGGAGGTGATCAACCGCCGCAAAGATGGTTCAACCTATGAGGCCGCTTTGACGATCACGCCCGTGAAAAACGAGAGTCGCCAAATTGTAAATTTTGTAGGTGTTCAGCACGATATCAGCATGTTGAAAGAGTTGGATCGGTTAAAATCGCAATTTGTCTCGGATGTCTCACATGAATTGAGAACGCCTCTCACCAACATCCGCCTCTACTTGGAACTGCTGACTCAAACGGAGTATGACCAACGTGCTGGGCGCTATATGGAGACACTATCCCGGGAAAGTGAGCGCTTATCGAGTTTGATCGAGGATCTGCTGAGCCTTTCCAGGTTAGAGGCTGATTCAGCTCCCCTCAACAAGGAACCGGTTGACATCAATCGCATGTTGAGTGCCCTAACGCAGGATCGTGAAAAGCTTGCAACCCAGTATGGTTTGGAATTGAGGCTTGAGTGTGAGGCGAAGCTCCCCTTGGTCATGGGTGATGCACTTCTTCTAAGCCAATTGTTTACCAATCTCCTTACCAATGCTCTGAACTACACGCCTGAAGGCGGATATATCCTGCTACGAACGAGAAGCCAATCCAGTGGAGAGATGATCTGGGTAGTGGCGGAGGTGGAGGATACAGGATATGGGATTCCACCCATGGAGCACTCCCTCATCTTTCGACGGTTCTTCCGTGGACAAGCCAGCAAACCAGCTGCGGTTCCAGGAACGGGGCTAGGTCTGGCCATATGCAAGGAGATCACCGAGCGTCATGGTGGCAAGATCATGGTGGAAAGCGATGGTATCCTTGGTCATGGATCGCGCTTCACAGTCTGGCTTCCAGTTAGCGGATGAACTCCTTAAGGGTCAATCCTTTAGATCGCCAAGCCATCAATTCAATTCGAACCTTGAACCTTCAGGGGTCTTTCTGACTTCGATGCGCGCCGGGAAGGCCTCCTTCATTTCATCGATATGTGTGATGACCAGAATCAGGTCGAAATCCTCTTGAATGCTGTTGATGGCGGCGACGAGCTGCTCTCGCCCTACTGCATCCTGTGTACCAAAGCCCTCGTCGATGTAGAGGCTTCGAAGCTGGGCACCGGCTCGACGTGCCAACAGTCGTGAAAGAGCGATTCGGATGGCAAAATTGATTCGGAAGTTTTCCCCACCGGAGTAGAGATCGTAGGGACGTGTGCCCAGTTCGTCTGAAATGATGATGTCCAGTGCTTCTCGCAACTCGCCGCTCTTGATCTCTCGTTGAGTTTCTATGCGGACAGCCATACGCCCCTCTGTCATTCTTCCCAGCAACTCATTAGCCGAGCGCTCCAATTCGGGCACGACTGTTTCAATAATCATAGCGGGAACGCCGCGTTTGCTGAAAGCGTTTCGTAAATCCTCAAAAAGACCCAGGTTCTCTACGTGAGTCATTCGTTCTGCGAGACGCTTCTGCCTCAATTCTTCCAGGGATGATAAGACAGCCAACTGTTGCCGAGCTCCTCCGACTCGCTCGTCAGCCATGCGTTTCTCAAGTCGCATGCGTTCAATGTCCTCTTTCGTTATCGAAGCTTCTTCCAAAACAGTTGCAAGCCCTTCTGCTTGGCGTTCGAGCTCCCCCGATTTCTCCCGATCCTGGATGAGATCTTCCGACCAGCGCTTGATCCTCTGAGATAAGTTCAGGATGCGTTCGGCAGCCTCCTCGGCGCGGCTCAGGGCAGCTTGCAATTCCATGACTCGTTTTTGCAGATTTGGCTGTTCGGATAATGCATGCTCCAATGTTGAGGCTTCATCCTGCAAGACGGCAATGCGTGACTCGTGTTCTTGAATGCTATTACGATTAAAACGGAATTTTTCCCGCCTCTGTTCAATTTCGGCGCTCAACTCCTTCAGCAATTGAGAGCGGTGTTGATCGGTAAGGGGCTGACCACAAGTGGGACAAAGCGGTTCAGTGGCAGCTTCGAGGGTAAGGATCCTGTGCTTAATCGGTTCTGTTTCAGGAATCAAGGCCTCATTAATCCCTTTCAGGTGTGCCGCTTGTTTAGCCAATCCTGCAATGTCATCTGCAACCTCCTTCTGGCGTTTTTGAAGGGGTTCCAGTTTACGAAGAGCATGGTTGAATTCTTCTAATGTAGATTGAATGGCAGCTTTATCCGATTGTGCTTCAGCAAGGATGCGTTCTTGTTCTGCGTCTGAAAGATCGGTTTCGGTACGACGAATACGCCGGCGAAGGTCATCCATCTGATGATGCAGGGCGCTCAGAAGGCTGTGAGTATGTTCAATAGCTGTCCATTGTTTCTCTGCCTCCGCAAGTCGCGCAAAGATCTTCTCTGCTTTCAATTCCGCGTCTACCAATTCTGCCTGATATTTTTCACGTTGGGAGAGTTCACGGTCAATCTCTGATAACCCGCCATCGATGCGTTGAATTTCTGACGAGGTCTGGTTGGCCTGATCTTTTGCAAGCGTTTCATATTGTTCCCATAGGGAGAGCCCCAGGATATTGGAAAGAACCTGCTTTCGTTGGTTGGGGGTTTTTGTGGTGAATTCATCCGCTCGACCCTGCACGAGGAAAGCCGAGTTTACGAAAGTCTCGTAATCCAGTCTGAGTAGAGAGTCGATGCGGGATTGCGTACCTCGAATGGTCGCTTCCGATAGACCGCGCCAGCTTTCCGTCTCCGCATCCCAGCCCTGGAATTCCAGCAGGGATTCACCTCGTTTTCCTGATTTCCGCTTTCGGATGACCCGATAGCGAGCCCCCCCTTGTGCAAAGGTCAAAGAGACACTCATGTTGTCTTGACCTTGATGAATTAAGTCATCCGGCGCATTGGTGCGTGCCTTTCCCCACAAGGCCCAGGTTATGGCGTCAAGCAAAGAGGATTTCCCAGCGCCATTGGGACCAGCAAGACATGCGATTCGGATCCCATCCAAGCGTAGGGGTCCTGGATCACGGTATGCGAGAAAATTGGTTAATTCCAATTCAATCGGTATCACACATAAGCTCCTCTGCTTTGGCAAGTAGAGCTTCAATCCGTTCTGGTTTCTCTCCCCGTAATTGGAAATAACGCTCAACAAGCTCCATAGAGGTTAAGGTTTCGTGGGCTGCCTCCCCCAACCTTGAACGAGTTTCTATCTCAATTTCGCGACCGATCGTTACGCTGGTCGCTTCCTTTAATTCCGCAATGATCTCCTGCTCTCGCAAGGCCGCCTGCTGCTCTGGTCGCATCTCGACGACCACACGGATGATGGCTCCCTTTGAAACCGTATCTGACAGCTTTGCAAGTGTGGCTTGAGTGGGATCCGCTTCATCACGGACATCCACATGGATGGTTAGGAAGGGGCGTGCTGCCACAGGGATGAATTTCCAGGTGGACTGGCTGCGTTTTAATTCGACCCAGCAAAAACCTTTTTCCTCACCTTCTTCCCCAAAATCGATGCGTTCCAATGAACCGGAGTAAACAATGGGAGGGTCGTTGTTTTCATTTAGATTTTGGTGGCGGTGAATATGACCCAATGCAATGTAATCCCAGGCGGGATCTGCCAGGGTGGATGTGAAAACAGCCACATCCCGGCCAAGCATCACGCTTCGCTCAGAACCATATCGTGCTTTATCGACAGTGAAATGACCTGCAAATAGGCGCGGCATATCGTTCTGAGCGGCTTCTGAAGTCAGGTTTCTTACAATATCCGCGACTGCCCCACGCAAGGCGCTTTCCAATTCCTCAATGGTTTTCCCTTGGTGTTCCTCTTTGGATAGCAAGCGGTTCCGCATGGGGTAGGGCATCCAGGCCAAAAAGACCTCGCCCCTCCTGGTTTGGATCACCTGACCATTTGGCTTGTATCCAACGATAACACCCGGTACATCAAGGGCATGGAAAATATCCACGCTGCTGGCTTTGCTGGCCATGCCAGGCATATCGTGGTTGCCGACGACCAGAAGTGTAGGCATTGCATCTGCCAGGTGTTTGATACGG
>MGNI01000171.1:22835-23721 GCA_001795115.1 Chloroflexi bacterium RBG_16_48_8
TCGGATACCCGGCTGGAGGTGCCAGTATAGGGGTCAAGATGACCGTAGTTTTCCATCCCGATGTGGATATCGGCAAAGTGCACGACTCTTATTGGTTCCGTCATAGCTTTATTTTCATTTGCATTGGACAGAAAGCGGTTACTCAGGTCGATCTATCATGGGACGTTCTTTACCCAGCAGAGTTAGACACAGGAACAATTCCCCCCGATGATGAATTTGTTGTTCGAGAACATGCCAAATGATCCAACCTAGTTTGGGCACACCGTCATTTGGCACCTGGATCACCCGGTTAAGGTCTTCCACCGGTATCGTGCTCAATAGACGCATGGTCTCACCAAAGACCTCCTCCAGCCTTACACGAATGGCAGGAATCGTCTTCAGATCTTCATCGTCCTCTTCTGGCCAGGCTGTGAGTTTTCGGAAAATGACATAATGAATCCAGCCCTGTTGCTGGATGATGATGTGACGCAGGATACCACCTACGGTGCGTGGGTAGTGCTTGGAGGGCTGAAAGGAGAGATCTGCATCCTCAAGCATCGCTACAGCACGTAGAAGATCTCTATGCACATTATGCCAATGGTCGAAGTATTGGGCTACGTTCAATTCGAACTCTCTCGATTAACCCAACGATCAAGGTCTTCAGGTGGATTATAACTGGTCATTTGATCGATGAGATCATAAGGATCCGATTCGTTGATCAGAAGGCTGCGATGCTCATCGTAGATGAAACCTTCAGAGCGAGCATGTTCAATCAATGCAAGCAGTGGGTCGAAATAGCCATGGATGTTGAGGATTCCCACAGGTCGTGTGTGCAAGCCAATTTGAGCCCAGGTTAAGATTTCGAAAAGCTCTTCCAAGGTACCAAATCCGCCAGGTAATGCGATAA
>MGNI01000171.1:23731-26998 GCA_001795115.1 Chloroflexi bacterium RBG_16_48_8
TTTTCGCTTTTCGTTCGTGCATTGTTTGTACGATATGGAGCTCAGAGAGGTTCTGGTGGGCCAACACAGGATTGTTGAAGGTTTCTGGCAGCACACCGATAACTTTGGAACCGCGTTCAAGGGCAGCATCCGCAAGCGCTCCCATTAATCCCGTCCCACCTCCTCCATAGATGATTGTCAGGCCTCGATCTGCGATGGCATGCCCCATTTTCCTGGTGGCTTGCAGGTAGGGCTCACGGACGCGATCACTGGAACCACAGAATACGCAAACGGTTTTAAGGGATTTCAAGTGAGCCTTTTCTCCTTCAGCAAGAAATCCAGTGGTACCATCATTACCTGTAGAATTTTCCATTTAAATGCATGGCCTTCTGAAGCAGTTCCGCGATCTCATTCAATTCATTTCGGGAGGGACGGGTGCCGTAACTTGCCGGAAAATGGATCTTGAATCCATCTCCTGCAAAGCGTGGAATGACATGTAAGTGGCTATGGAAAACCGTCTGACCGGCCGCAGGGCCATCAGCTAGGAAAAGATTCACACCCTCCGAACGAAGCTTGGATTGGCGAATGGCTTGCGCAAGTCGACGGGCAATGATGAACATGTGACCACCAAGGGCATCATTTAAATCTGCCAGGGAGGAGCAATGATCATTCGGGATGATGAGCAGATGCCCGCGGACCAATGGTCGAATGTCCATAAAGGAGGTAACAAGCTCGTCCCTGTAAATGAAGCTTGCCTCGACCTCTCCTGAAAGGATCTGGCAGAAAATACAGGATGGTTGTAGGGGCATCGTGTCTCCAGCGAGTGAGTAGGTGAAATGGGGATAACCGTTCCAATTGATCTCAAGCTTTGCACCAGGATTCTACCATGGCGCTTTTTAGAAGTTCTCCCGGGAGTGATCCATTGGATGTGCATCCTACCAGTTGTGTTGAGTTAAGGGAGGTGTGGGGCGACACCACCCTTAGCTCACCCTGGGAGTACAACATGCAACACTTTATGAAATGCATTCAGTTATCCTGGTCTCATTTCGGTAAATTGAAAAATCAGTTATAAACCAGGGTTAACTTGAAGGGTGTTAACCCCCTAAAAAGCTCATCTTGACGTAGCTGTTCCGAGGTGTAAAATCCACAGGGTTCTTGGGGAGAAATCCCGGATGGTATCCATTTTCCCAATTTTGGTTCTGAATGCTCGACCGGCGGCAGGGAAAAGCGAGATTATTCATTATTTAAAGGAAGTCCCTTTGGAAGAACGCAAAGAGCGTTTCCACATTGGTTCCCTGAAGATTTTGGATGATTTTCGAATGCTGTGGACCTGGTTTGAGGAGGATGATCTGTTAGAAAAGGAATTTGGCTATCCTCGTTTACATAGTACCCCTGACCATTATTTCAACGAACAGGTCTATTGGCATTTGCTGATCCGCCGCTTGAGCCTGGAGTATGAGAAAGTGCAGCGGGATGTGACGGAGAAGGGAACCGTCCTTATTGAATTCTCGCGTGGAGCAGAGCATGGGGGTTATCGAGAAGCCTATCAGCATTTGAGTGATATGATTCTCGAAAGGGCTGCATGTATCTATGTTCAAGTTTCCTTTGATGAATCGCTTCGAAAGAATAGGAAGCGCTTCAATCCAGATCGACCGGACAGCATTTTACAGCATGCCCTTGAAGATGAGAAGATGAAAAAGATTTATTTGGAGGATGATTGGTTTCAATTTACAGCATCGAATCCTGTTCACCTCTCCGTGAGGAACATTCAGATCCCATACGTCGTCTTTGAAAATGAGGACGATGTCACAACACAAGGTGGATCTGAGTTGAGTTTAAGACTTGAGCGTGTCTTGGGACGACTTTGGAAGACCTGGGAACAGATGCACTAACGCATCTTATTTTGGTGTGCATGTTTAGAATGGAGTAAGATTGTGGTTATGATGAAAAGGGTAACGGTCTTCGTTTTGGTTTTATTTTTGCTCATAAGTCAGATTTCGACTGTAGCAGCACAGGGGCCGGTAGTTCGTGCAATCCTCTTCTATTCGCCCACCTGTCCTTATTGCCATACCGTTATTACAGAGGTGCTGCCGCCTCTATTTCAAATCTATGGTGGGCAACCAGAGGTTCTTTATATTCCCCCAACTCCTGAAGAAGAGGCGGTTGGATCGCCTTTAGTTGGTATCTTTGGAGAATCGCTCGAGATTTTATATGTAAACACTTACACACAATTAGGTCAGGAACTATATCAAGCGGCTGTTGAGGTTTACAGCATCCCTCCAGAGCTTCAGGCTGTGCCAATGCTGATTGTCGCCGATACCGTGCTGATCGGTGGAACTGATATCCCAACGCAATTGCCCGGAATCATCGAAGAGGGAATCGCCAGCGGGGGAATCGACTGGGCTAGTCTTCCTGGCTTAACTGAAGCTATTGGACAATTAATCCCAGCGCCAACGGCACTACCGCCAACAGAGGTTTCCACGCAGGAAGTGCAGGAGAGCGCTGAACCTTCGGCTTCGCTTCTGGTCACGGAAGTATCCATTCTAGATAGAATTAAGTTAGATCCAGCTGGAAATGTACTCGCAATCCTTGTGCTCATTGGCATGGTCATCAGCGTTGCGATGGTGAGCAGCAGGTTGGTATTGCCAGATGAGATCGGGGAGAAGCAAGGGGTATCTTGGTTGATCCCAGTCTTGTGTGTCATTGGAATTGGGGTGGCGGCCTACCTGACTTATGTGGAGGCAAGTGGCACAAAAGCCGTTTGTGGTCCGGTGGGCGATTGCAACACGGTACAAGAGAGCGAATATGCCTTCTTGTTTGGCATTATCCCCGTAGGAGCGCTTGGACTGGCAGGTTATGTGGCCATCATTTTGGCTTGGTTGTTAGCCAGGTTTGGTGATGAACCCTGGATCCAATGGTCGAAAGTGGCTCTGCTTGGAATGTCGCTCTTCGGTACGCTTTTCTCCATCTATCTGACCTTCTTAGAACCCTTTGTGATTGGCGCAACTTGTGCGTGGTGTGTGACCTCCGCAGTTATTATAACGATATTAATGTGGCTGACAGTAGGACCAGCATCGGAGGCGATAAGCCAGCTTCGTGGCATTGAAGAGATTTGACTCTTTTAATTTCGTAGATTCAACTCGTAAGTGCAACAAGGGATGGTAGCCGTAAGCATGATGAAGGCTGTGTAGGTCCGAGGCGCAGTCATCGTTGGAATAGGAGCGACATCTACCCCAACGCCTCCGCCACGATCTCGATCGGGTGTAGGGCGCGGCGTCCGCTGGTGTG
>MGNI01000171.1:27004-28533 GCA_001795115.1 Chloroflexi bacterium RBG_16_48_8
CTGGTCCCGGCAGGAGGTCCCCATGGCGCTAATCAGCGCCTCTGGTGGCGCGGCGCGCACCGCCGGAGCTAGGGCCATCTCGGCGATCTGGATCGACAGCTCGTAGTGTTCATTCTCGTAGCCGAATGAACCCGCCATCCCACAGCACCCGGCGTCGATCTCCTGCACCGTACAGCTGGGGATGAGAGCCAACAACTGGTGCGTGCTCTCCGTCCCGAAGGTGGCTTTCTGCTGGCAGTGGCCGTGGAAGAAGACCTGCCGCGGCCGTCCGTCAAAGGTCAGGTGCAGTTTGCCGGCCTGCGCTTCCCGCGCCAGGAACAGGTCCAGGGGCATGGCCATCTCCGCCACGACCTTGGACTCCTCCCCGGGCACTAGGTGGCGGTACTCGTCCACCAGCATGGCCATGCAGCTTGGCTCGCAGCCTACGATGGGTAGACCTCGACGGGCATAGGGTGCCAGGAGCCTGACGTTGTGCGCCGCCAGACGCCGGGCTTCATTCAGCAGCCCCTTGGAAACAGCCGGCCGCCCGCAACACTGCTTCTCCTTGAGCAGAATGGGCTCATACCCCGCCGTCCGCAGGACCTTGACCGCCGCCCGGCCGACTTCGGGGTGGTTGTGCTCCATGAAGGTGTCGTGGAAGAAGACCACCGGGGTGCGCCCGTTGGTGCTCTCGGCCGTTGTGCCTTGGAACCAGGCGCTGAAACGTTGGGGGGCAAAGCGGGGCATATTACGCTTGGGATGCACACCCAGGGCGGTCATAGCCCACTTGCCCGGCCCGGCCAGGAGCAGGTTAGCCAGTGGGTAGAGGGGGTGTCCAATGCGGTTGAGGCGGGCGATGTTTGCGAAGAGCAAGGCGCGTAGGGGCGTGCCGTGCTCCTGGTAGTAGTGATGCAGGAACTCGGCTTTGAGCTTGGACATGTCCACGGCGGAAGGGCACTCACTCTTGCAGGCATGGCAGGAGAGGCACAGGTCGAGGACGTCGTAGAGTTCTTTGGAGGTCATCCCCTGCGGGCCAAGCAGGCCCATCATCGCCGAGCGCAGGGCGTTGGCCCGGCCCCGGGTGCTGTGCTTCTCCTCCCGCGTCACCTGGAAGGACGGGCACATCACCCCCTGACCAAGCTTGCGGCATACGCCCTGACCGTTGCACATTTCTACAGACAGGGCGAAGCCTCCATCCGTCTCGAAGGAGAACACTGTCTCTTTTGGCTCGAAGGGGACGGCATAGTCCGTGCCGAAGCGCAGGAGCGACTCATCGTCCAGTGGGGGTGTGTCCAGGACCTTTCCCGGGTTCATCAGGCGATTGGGATCGAAGGCGTGCTTGACCTCATGGAAGGCGCGCACCAGGTCCGAGCCATAGAGCCATTCTAGGAACTCTGCTCGCACGATGCCGTCACCATGCTCCCCGCTGGTGGTTCCATTAAAAGAGATGGCCAGGCGGGCGGAGGCCTCGGCGATCTGGCGCAACTGTCGCACGCCGTCAGGGACTTTTAGATTGACCATGGGCTGGATGTGCACACACCCGGCGCTGG
>MGNI01000171.1:28676-28874 GCA_001795115.1 Chloroflexi bacterium RBG_16_48_8
AAGATCCCCAAAGCCACCTTGCGTACGTACCAGACATTGGCCTGTTGCCTGGGGTCTTTGACGATGATGAGAGGATCTCGATGCTGATGCGGTCCCAGGAGGGCATGCAGCCTCTGCTCCTTGGCGTCTAGTTCGGCTTCGGTCTCTCCGGTATATTCGACGATCAAGATCACTGCCGGATCGCCTTCCACAAAGGTC
>MGNI01000172.1:0-530 GCA_001795115.1 Chloroflexi bacterium RBG_16_48_8
TAACTCCTGCGGATATTGACTCCTGGGCAACCAAAGGCTGGGTCGACCTACGTCCAAAGAATATTGAATTATGGAGGAATCGGATCCAGAAGCTCGAAGATTCTCGAAAGCGATTACGAGGCAGCGGTTCAGCCGCCATTACACGAGAAGGTTATCTAACCAATGAGATCCGCAGTGGAGCCATCGTGGGTTGGATTTTTAATAATGAGCAGGAGGGGTACAGGATAAAGTAGGGCCGGAATATTCGCTTACCCAACGTTCAGTCTCTTTTAAGACCACAAGCGAATGCTGCATCCTCAGCGCTGCCTCAAATGTAAGGCCTAGCATGCTACGTCTCTATGATGATCCTTCCGTAAAGATGCCTCGGCCGGGCGTCTCTACAAACCAAAATGCGCGCAGCGAGGAGCGCATGTTTTCACAGATGAGAATCAATTGCGACTTGGTTTCATCTCATCCCGCAAGATGAGTGTGAGCACCATACTCACCAGACCAACAACTAGTCCGCCTAATAATGCCGGAACACATCCACT
>MGNI01000172.1:552-1603 GCA_001795115.1 Chloroflexi bacterium RBG_16_48_8
AGCTTTCCCAACCACCCCGTCAGCCAGAACAGTACCGCATTGATGACCACTGTGAAAAGTCCTAACGTCAAGACCATAACGGGACATGTGACAAACTTCAGGAGGGGTCTTAGTAACGCATTGATAACGGTAAATACCAATGCCAAGCCTAAGATCGCTAAAATACTGGTATCCTGGGTCTCTATACCTTTGATCCAGCCTGTACCAATGGCAACATAAAGTGCTACTGCGTTAATCGCCCATCGTAGAATTAAACGTTGCATTCCATCCTCCATATCCTGATGATACTCCAATCAACGATAAGATACCAAATCCTGTTATGATCCTAAGAGATTGAAACCAGGATATTGAGAAACAACCCCCTACTCGACATAGATCTCGACCCGTTGGCCCTCGTCTTCATCAACGATGTCCACGATCTTTCCCGTCAGACCTTGCCGTAACGCCTCGGAGATCTCCTCAATTTCGTGCCCTTCCAAATCCGGCACAAAACGGGCGCCCATCCTCAATCCGACATTCACCAATCCAATAGGCAGGTTGACGTTTACGGACGTTTTGCCTGTGTCGAGGTCCGTTACACGTACACGCATCCATTTGGCTTCCACTGCAGGAGCAGCCTCCCGCTTACGACCTCCTTTTGATAAGGCAGCAAGCAAGCGGGTGCCTTCCTCAGCTGTAATTTTTCCTTCCTCAATCATCTTTAAGATTTTAATTCTCTCATCTGTGTCGGCCACATTTTCCTCCAAACTCAACCCAAGAGGATTTGAACCCTCTCCCCAGTGGATTCATTCTCTTGGACCTCAATATAAATTGGATTCTCCTTAGAAAGGTTTCCTTCCAAGGCAATAATCAACTCGTCGACTGCTGTATCACTTAAACTCGGTATCCTTGGTCCCCATGTTTTCAACCCCCATGAAGCCAGACGTATGGGAAGAGGAAAGCTCAATGCGATATGTCTGGGCCACGTCTTTTGACCTGTATCCACCCTTAAATGCAGCCAGGGGGCATTCCTGGATGCCAGGGCAACAACGAACAGAACGAAGCCCACGAT
>MGNI01000172.1:1634-1930 GCA_001795115.1 Chloroflexi bacterium RBG_16_48_8
CACCAACTGTCCCCAGCCAACCTCCGAATGCAATCACAGCCAAGGCACTTGCCAGGATCACAAGCCACCAGTCGCGCCATTTACCTGGAGCTTCAGCCGCACCCGACGGTAAAGAGGAGCTATCGCTGGATGGAGCCTCACTTTTAGAAGCCGTCTCTGCTTCTTCTAGACGATGCAGGGCCTCCTCGACATCAATATGACCTTGTTCCAATCGGTCCAGGATAGCCATCTTCTTTTCAGGCTCTTCTTGCCCCTGCAATTGCTGGATGGCTTCACTGACATCAATCTCTCCAGAA
>MGNI01000172.1:1995-4018 GCA_001795115.1 Chloroflexi bacterium RBG_16_48_8
CGGTTCTGTAAAAGCGTCTTCCTCTTTTTTGTCCATCTTAATCCTTCCCTTGTTGGTTCTCCTAATCAGCAGCTACGGATACCTCACTCCCTGATTGTAAATCAGGTACTTGCATGTCGGCACCCTTTTCTGGAAAGGCCTGCTCCTTTCTCAGGATCCATCCCATCGCCAGGCCACCTAATATGAGCATCACACCACTGAGGATGAAGGTTTCACGCAATCCGATCAGATCCCCCATCCAGCTAGCGACGCCCATGGAAAACAGGTTCGCAACGCTAATTGCCATCTCCATAACCGATCCTGCCCGGCCTAAAATTTCGCCAGGGACACCGCGTTGAAGCATGGTTTGCAGGCTGGCGTTGATGGGAGGAAACGTAAAACCAGCTAATGGCATCAGTATGAAAGCATAGCCATAGGCCGGTGCAAAGCCAAACAAGCCAATACTGAGCCCTAAAATCAGCATGGCGATGACCGCTATCACGATAGGTCGCAATCGTTTACCCAATGTTCCGATGATCAACCCCCCCAGGAACATCCCTGCACCCTGGGACGCCTCCAACCCTCCCAATGCTTCGATGGGAGCCTGGAAAATGTGACGGAGGAAAGGTATAAAGAGGACATTCACTGCCCCTAATCCGAGCATGGCTATGGCGATCCCCAAGGTCACACCTTGCAGCAATCGGCTATGTGTCGCGTACCGGACACCTTCTTTTAGATCATTCCATGTTGAACGGCTGCTAACCTCTTCTACCGCAACTCGGGTGACGACCCCCATGATCCCGATCAAAAGCAATGCAGAAATGATAAAGCTTACTGCATCGATACCGAAGGCGACATTTGAGCCCCATTGGCTCACGACAATACCAGCCAATACCGGTCCCGACAAACGAGCAATCGTATTCCCCATTTGCATCCAGCCATTGGCTGTCATTAATTCTTGCTTAGATACCAACGCAGGCAGGAGTGCTGTCCGAGCAGGATAGAAGAAGACACTGAAGGTTGAGGCCAGGAAAGCGATGGCACACGCCAGGGGCAGATCAACTGGTGCTCGTATAAAGATGAATGCTGGTACGATCAAAGCTCGGATCACATCGGAAGCAATCATGATCCTTTTTCGATCCATGCGATCCACAAGTGTGCCTGCAAGAAGTCCTACGACCAATTGTGGCAAGGCGAAGGCGATGAGCACAACCCCTAAAGCCCGGGCGGATTCCCCTGCGTCGCTATAAAAATCATTGATCTTGATGGTCAATGCCAGGAACGTAAAGGAATCTCCTGCACTCGAAATACATTGTGCGATCCAGAGCAAAACGAAGTTATGATTTTTCAGCATATACTCATCCTCAGTACAAACGCTCCACCGATGGCATTGATGAAGGTCGCAAGGGTCAAAGTCCAGAATGGCTTGGGATCATCCCTATAGACCCTCTTGATCCGAACCGATGGACGTTCAACAACAAATTTCATTTCTCTACCCAAATTGCTGCATGAAACATGCAACCCTGATTGTGCTCATGCTTTGAAGCAAATTCTTAAAAGTTCCTTTCTTAATCCGACTCGTTGAAATGTTTCGACATCCAAGTCAATGTGCGTTCAGCTTCAAAACCCAAGCTTTGGAGCTCCTGGACTGCAATGCCTGCAGGATAGTCCATCACAATCCGAGATTTCCGCTGAGCGAAGGCCATTAACCCGGCACTGACCAATGGTCCCTCGACCTCTCCCCGCGCCTCTGGATCCACAACCAATAGAAACCGAAGAGTGGAACGCTCCGTGCTGTAGCGTGTTGTAAGACTCCCCAACAAACGTTGTCCTTCAAACCAAACCCAATGTTGGCTGTTTTCGTGAAGGTAAATTCTGGATAGACCTGAAACGTGGAAGATGGAAGATGTTAAAGGGTATGGCCACATAGGGCCTTCAGGGTGCAGACGTTCTGCCAAAGCTAATTGATCTTTCCACTCGCCTTCTGTCCTCAACCTTGAAGCACCTGTGTCCATACTGCTCAGTATTTTCTGGCTTTGGCTTC
>MGNI01000172.1:4053-5353 GCA_001795115.1 Chloroflexi bacterium RBG_16_48_8
AAGTACTTGAAGCAAGACCTCCCGTGCTTTTTTCTTCTGAACTAATTCCAAGGAGGCTTGGATCAAATAACGCCCAATTCCTTTACGTCTATAAGCTGGATCGACAGCCACATTTGCCATCACCCAACGGTAAGGGAAGCCATCCACACGCAAAAGACTGGCATTTCCCACAACCTGCCCATCCTCTTGCCAGACGTACCCCATGGGATAAGCTGCCTGAGGGAGAAAGAGCCGGCCCAACAACCATCCCAAAAAGCCTGCTCGACTGAAAGCTTTCATATCTCGTACGAGGCGCCTGCCGACAGGATCCATCTCCTGATCGAAAGCCTCTTGAATGAGGTCTGCGATTGCCCCCATATCCTTGCGAGGGTTGACTGGACGGATACCGTCATGCATTTGTCTACGATGGCATAGAATCGCTGCTGTCACTTGCCACCCTCTAAAGCTTGAAGTAAATTCTCGGCCTCATCCACGGTAATGGTGCCTTTCTCCAACATGCGAAGGATCGTTAAACGTTCTTCATCACTGATGACACGTTTGTTTTTACGACCGAGGTCCATATCGAAATCAACTCTCAATCGCCTCCCCTGAGCTGCCTTCCTGGCTTTCAGACTGTCTTTCTGTACTTTTCTACTGGCATGGGCAGCATTCCTTCTTGCCCGACTGACGGCTCTCCGCACTTGTTCACCAATGCGGTCGGATTCAAAGGCGCCCAACCCAGCCCCCATGGCTTCCAGACTGGCCTCCATCTCCGCCATCCCAGCCGCAATATCAGATTCGACCTGCTCGGCAATGGTTGAACCGAGAGATGCGAAGTCCAAATCCACCGTACCTTCCACACCACCCACCCAGATATCCCCACCAGCATTTAGGTGAATTTCGACCTCTCCTTCACCGAACATGTGGACGACAGCTCCTTCATAGCTGATATCTTCACCGGTTTTTCTGGCCAGATGAACCTCACCCCCAGCCGTGGTATGGACTCGAGCAGAGGCGTTCTCAGGTAACTGGCAAGATAGATCCCCACCTGTATTTACAGAGATCTTTTCCCCCCCGAGGGTGGTAAAGGATAGTGCAGCATCCCCTCCTACTGCAGCCTCAACCAACCCATCCACTCTGTGAAGGCTCAAATCGCCTCCCACCGACCGCAGTCGGACATCCCCAGAAATACGGTCAACAAGGGCATCTCCACCCAGTCGGTCGACACTTAGATCACCCGTCTGCTTTCGAGCGTGCAAATCACCCCCGATGGTTTCTAAAGATGCCATCCCCACTCCCCGTAAACCCACATCCCCCCCGA
>MGNI01000172.1:5365-5618 GCA_001795115.1 Chloroflexi bacterium RBG_16_48_8
CCCTGTAATGTTTGTGGCACGCAAATCCCCCCCTACTGTCTCTCCCTCAATAGCAGCTTCTTGTGGGAGGAAGACCAGACAATCCGAATTGCATTTAACTTCAATCCATTCCCCCTTCTGCTCACCTACCAACTCAGACCCCGGGGGAGCCTTGGCTTCAAATTGTGTGCTCTCCCGACCGGAGAGGCGCAGATCACCGCCCACAGAAAGAAATTTCACTTTGGGCTTTTCCCCTACATCAAATAAAATCGTC
>MGNI01000172.1:5756-6256 GCA_001795115.1 Chloroflexi bacterium RBG_16_48_8
CAATCTCATCCAGATTGAGTTCATTAAGTTCAGGCGCATACCTTGAACCAAGTGCCAAGCCCAAGCCCACCATGGAAAGGGGGATTTTAATATTTACCCGGGGTTGCTGATCATGGAGTCGGGTAACATTCACCCTCAAGAAATGAGTCTTTTTTCCTAGTCCCTTATCTTCTTCACCATTCATTGCCCGGACAGCAGCTTCACTATCTAATTCTCCACGGTCCAAACGTTCCAGAATATTTCTAATTTTTAATGACATCCGTTCCTCCATACTCTCTTTCTAGTTAGGTTATCTCACCCTCGAGCATACTCATCGCTTCCTCAGGGCTGATCTTGCCGTTGGCCAGATCATCCAGGATGCGGTGTCTCTCCTTATCACTGATCGGTGCAAGTTCTGGACCCACAGAGAACCCCAAGGCGCGAATAACTTCCGTAAGACGGGCTCTTAAGGTCGGATAGGACATCCCCAACTCCCTCTCCAGCCGGTTGAGCTTGCCTTC
>MGNI01000172.1:6270-6967 GCA_001795115.1 Chloroflexi bacterium RBG_16_48_8
GATAAAGGATTCAATAAAGGAAAGTTGATCGGGGGATAATTGACCAAAACGCCCCAAATCGAAATGACCTTCAATAGAGGTATCGCAATTGCGACAATGAAGGCGTCTTACAGATAAAATTCCCTTACAGACGGGACAAGTTGTTGGAACAGGATTCATCACACACCTCTTCCAAGCCAGATGGATAAGGATAAATGAGGCTGCAAAACCAGCCGAATATTGAGATCCAAATGCGCATTCTTCTCAGGGATCTTGCGTGAGAGGCTTCTCCGCATCGTGTTCAATCCAAAAACCTCCCGGTCAATTTCTTTCCTCCGCACTCGAGCCATCTTATCGATCATCGCTATTTGAAGCATTTTTAACCCTCCAGAATGCAAGCTTACAAAACCCTGTGCTCTCTCCATTTCAAAAACGGAACTTCTCTAGATAAAACAATGTCAATCATTTAACTTACTTAATAATTCTTATTTACAACTAAAGATTTTTAAATTAATATAGCATTAATTTTAATAATGTCAAGTATTAATTCAATTATTTCAATAAGTACTTACATTTTATTCGTGTCGCTATGAATGGACTTATTTTCCAGCCCCAGAGAAGAGAATCTTGCTACAGGAAATGAAGAACAACCACCTTCCTCAAAAATCTCTCGATGCATATGGAAAGCTTGATCTTATTCGTGAAGCCGACGGTGATG
>MGNI01000172.1:6988-9536 GCA_001795115.1 Chloroflexi bacterium RBG_16_48_8
CAGCGATTAGACCCAGTCCCTTATCCCTCACAGCCCTAAGTGAGTACAATGGAATAGCTTTCAGAAGGCGTAATTCATCATCATGACCGGTCACCCATTAAAACTTGGATTGGTAGAGGTCTAGGCAAACCGCCGAAAGTATTTTGATAAAATGAGTTGCCTGAATGGCGGTTTGCTTAAGTGATTGGCTAGGTTCTACGTTCGCTGTTTGTCAAATTACTTCCGGCCATTCACCTGGTATCCGGGACGAAGGTCGCCATTGACTTAAGGAAATCATGGAAGAACTTGAGCTGACATTCATCGGATTGGCATATCCCGGCCGAGCTTTTAGCAGGGATGATACGGGTCGAATGATCTTTGCCCCGTTTGGTCTCGTAGGAGAAAGAGCTCGGATCGAGATCCTTGAAAGCCACGATCGTTGGGGGCAAGGTCGCATCCTGGAAATACATGACCCTTCCCCGGATCGAATTTCCCCTCGCTGTCGACACTACACCCTTTGCGGTGGCTGCCACTACCAGCACATTCCCTACCCCAGACAACTGGAAGTAAAAGCTGAAATCGTAGTTTCGCAATTAGAACGTCTCGCCAATTTTAAAAACCCGCCTGTTACGGAGATGATCCCTTCCCCCTCCGCCTGGAACTACCGCAACCATATCCAATTCGACCTGAGTCAGAATGGGTTACTTGGATTCCACGCCCCGCAATCCGAGCATGTCCTTCCTATTGAGGAATGTCACCTGCCAGATCCCTCTTTGACAGATCTGTGGCCCCGGCTTGATTCGGCTAAAATACCGGGATTAGAACGGGTCTCACTCCGATCAGGAATGGAGGGAGCCCTGATGGTCATCTTCCAAGGCGAGGCCGATCCGGATATCGAACTCGAGATCGACCTACCCGCTTCGGTTGTATGGCTCCACCAAGAAGATCTGGTTGTGCTGGCCGGCGAAAACCACCTCTTCATCGATGTTCTCGAACGCCCCTTCCAGGTATCTGCCGGTTCTTTCTTTCAAGTGAACACCCAGCTCGCTGGAAAATTAGTTCGCACAACCCTGGAGCTTCTGGAACCTCGATCTGAGGAAACGATCTTCGATTTGTACGCAGGGGTGGGCTTGTTCAGCGCTTTCATGGCTGAGACCGGGGCTCACCTCATCGCCGTTGAAGAATCACCCTGGGCAGCGTCGGATTTCATGATCAACTTAGACGAATTTGACCACGTTGAACTGTACGAAGCTCCCGTAGAAACCACACTCCCATCCCTCTTCGCTCGGCCTGATGGAATCATGGTCGACCCACCACGCTCCGGTTTAGGTCGAGATGTTATTATCAGCCTCCTTAGGTTTTCACCTGAGCGGCTGGTTTACGTTTCTTGCGATCCGGCTACGTTGGCACGTGATGTAAAAGCCCTGGTCGAAGGAGGCTACCAGCTTGAGAAAGTGATCCCCGTCGATCTCTTCCCACAGACCTATCATATCGAAACCATCTCACTCCTCCGTCGCTGACAACGTAAAACCCGCTAAAACGTTACAGTTCTTTTTGAAGCGTTACACAGGAAAACAATCCTATTGAATAGTCTTGTACTAATTGATAGAGTAAACCGTGAGAATCAAGGTATTAAAACAAACCTTGAGATTGGAAGCGTTGAAGCGGGGCACCTGATTTGGTCGCTTGTCGGGTTTGTAGGAATCGACGGAGTCCCGTGGAGCGAGTAGCGAAACCGACCGCAATGGTCGGTTCCTTTTTATCTAGGCTGCTGAAGAAAGAAATGCAGGAAAAGCACTGGAAGCCAAATCAACCATGCCGAGAGAGGTCATGACAATGAAAACGAAAAAATTCATCTCCACCTTTGCAATGCTGCTCCTCTTCGGTCTTCTGGCAGGCACCATCGTTGTCGAAGCTGGGGGGGGGACTTTTACCGTCAACAGCACAAGAGATGCTGTGGATGCCAACCCGGGCGACGGCCTCTGCGCCACAAGGGAGGGCGAGTGTACCTTGCGAGCGGCCATCCAGGAGACCAATGCATTATCGGGTGCGGACACGATCCAGCTTCCTGTAGAAACCTTCACCCTTGCCCTTCCGGGAGTGGGGGAGGATGCAAGCGCAAGTGGCGATTTGGATATCAAAGATGATTTATCCATCATTGGATTCTATGAGTGGCCTTATGAGTCTTGGACCATTATCCAGGGCGGCCAGCTTGATCGAGTCTTCCATATCCTTCCAGGAACTTCTGTTGAGATCAGTTATGTGGTGATCTCCCTTGGCGACGTGCAAGATCCAGTTGGGGGTGCAGGGATCCTCAACCAGGGCCATCTACTGCTCTACACGTCTAAGGTAATTCAGAACAATACCGCGAGCAGGGGCGGCGGTATTAGTAACGAGGGATA
This sequence comes from Chloroflexi bacterium RBG_16_48_8, assembly GCA_001795115.1. Taxonomy (GTDB): domain Bacteria; phylum Chloroflexota; class Anaerolineae; order Anaerolineales; family E44-bin32; genus MGNI01. The sequence continues at coordinate 9,370 of MGNI01000172.1, forward strand.
TCTATCCTGCGACAGCTGCGACGTTATTGACAATGCGGCGTTTGAAGGGGGAGGGATCTACAACTCCGGTAAGATGAGTATTTATTCCTCGAGCATCAATGACAATACCTCCATAGGTGCTGGCGGAGGGATATACAACACGGAAGAAGCACTCGTTTCTTTGCACT
>MGNI01000172.1:9562-10895 GCA_001795115.1 Chloroflexi bacterium RBG_16_48_8
GGGGCGGTATCTACAATCTCGGTTATATGGACCTTGGTGATATCGCATTGGTGTCTTTTAACACAACCAATGGTTCTGGTGGGGGCATTTACAACGCTGGGACCATGCAGGTGATTAACCTTGACAGCTCGAATAATTTCGCCGGGATCGATGGCGGATCGATCTATAACTCTGGAAACGCCAATATTCAGGCCAGTATCATCTATGAAAATACAGCATCCTCAGGCGCTGGGATTTACAGTGAATGGCTCTATCCGACCAACCCAATCCCCCCTGAAGTAACCCTGGTGGATTCAACCCTTCGGGATAACCATGCTACCCTTCTGGCAGGTGGGATTCTCAATGACATAGGTACCTTCAACATCGAGAATACTACCATTGAGGGCAACACGGCCAATATCGCAGGTGGAATCGCAACCTTTTCAGGCTTGATGAATCTCACCCATACGACCGTCGCCAATAATACGGCGACATCCCAGGGTGGCGGCATCTTTAACCATGGGGATATTCATCTGTCCTCAAGCTTCATTGATGGAAATTCCGCCCCATCAGGTGGGGGTTTCTATAACAACCAGTACGCTCTGATCACCCTTTCTGAGACCAGCCTCACAGGCAACACCGCCAGAAATGGGGGAGGACTCCACAACTCGGGTTCTGTCAGCATCATAAACAGCATCCTACAATACAACACGGCCGAAATCGCAGGGGGAGGGTTGTACAACACCTCGGGATATGCAGATGTGGATCGTTCTTCCTTCTACTCCAACAGCGCTCAAACAGGGGGTGCGATCTGGAATGGCTCTTCCGATCTCCAGGTCGAGGAAACTGCAGCATGGATGGATTCGTTGGATGAGAGTATTTCGGAGTCATTCTCGACTGCGCTCACGATGCAAAGGGAGAAAGCTGAAGCAGCCTCCCTTCAAGAAACCCAAACCCCCGGATTTGTCATCGTCATGACAAGCACGATCGGCTCCAATACAGCAACAGGTCAAGGGGGCGGCATCTATACATTGGATGAGGTACAACTCGCTAATAACACATTCAGTGACAACTTTGCGGCGGAGGGCGATTCGATCTTCATTGGTGACGCCCCAGCAAGAGTCGTTATCGGCAATTCCATTCTCGCTTCTTCAGACGTGGACGATAATTGCGCTGGACATCAGAGCCTTGAATCCATTGGATTCAATCTGGAAACCGGTGATTCCTGCGGTTTACATGCTACAGGTGACCTGACCGAGACCGATCCACTTTTGATGTTCAATGCGTTTCCTGGCATTGGCTTAAATCCTAGCAGCCCGGCTGTTGACGCTGGCTCTAATGAGCTTTGTGGAAA
>MGNI01000172.1:10911-12909 GCA_001795115.1 Chloroflexi bacterium RBG_16_48_8
GTCCCTCGCCCCATTGACGGTACGGGCGATGGGCAAGCTATCTGCGACATCGGCTCTTACGAAGCCCCTGAACCAGACCTGATCTTCGCAGATGTGCCCCTCAACCATTGGGCTTACGACTATATCATCCCCCTCTATGAGAGCGGGTACACCTCGGGCTGTAGAACGGATCCCCAACTAGAATTCTGTCCCGAAATCACCATGAATCGCGCCGAAAGCTCTGTCTTCGTCGTTCGAGGTCTGCATCCAGATGTGTCTGGCTACATCCCGCTCACCCCAACCGTGCAATACTTTGACGACGTTCCTATCGGTGAGGATGAGGAGTGGTTCAGCAAATGGGTAGGAGAACTTTTCGAGCAAGATTTTACATCAGGTTGCAGTACAAACCCGCCTCTCTTCTGCCCCTTGACAAGCCATATCCGGGCTGAAGCCACAGTCTTCTACTTGCGAATGCTCAACGGCGCAGACTTTGTTCCTGATGAGCCCACATCGCAGACTTTCAATGACGTCGCACTCGACAAGTGGTACGCCCCTTGGGTCCAGGCTGCCTTCGAAGCCAATCTCATCCAGCCCTGCCAGACGGACATGGAGAATATGCTCTTCCGACCGGAAGAAGACCTCACCCGCGCTGAAGCAGCCTGTATGATGTTTCAAGCCATTTCCAATCAAGTGAAAGGATCGGTCCTGATCGAAGATGGTCAGTGCTGCGTTGGAGGTGTTGCAGGGGAAACCATCCAGGTCAACGCAACCTTCCAGGCCTCCAGCCCAACGGGTACAGTCACAGAAATGCGGGTGCTCTCTGGAATACAACCCTTCACGGCAAGTGATATGAAAGAAGCCACCTGGGAACCCTTTGCAACACAGAAGACCTTTCCTGTGGATGTCGCGTTAAACTGGACTAGCTTCTATGTTTACGTCCAATATCGTGACTCCAATGGAAATGTCTCACCTCTCCTCTATGACGATATTGCTGTGGAAGGCCAACCCATAGAGCCTACCCCGACACCATTCCCTCCACCAACACCCACTCCCGCTCTCGATTAATGAAGCGCCTCCCGTCTGAATAAATACCCAACGGCAGCTCCCTCTCACGGAGCTGCCGTTGTGTTTTATCGCTCCCTCTAAACAAACCGCTATCCCCATGGATGGCTTCGATGATGATCGTTCCGCAGGATTTGATCCAACTGGGTGAAGTCGGTACGTGAGGTGAGATCCAGACTGATGGGTGTCACTGCCACAACTCGCTCCTTGCGCAGGGCATGAGAATCAGTCCCTGGGTCCAGACATTCTTCCTCTTCCATTCGACGATAGCCAAGTTGGACAGCTTCAGCGAAGTCTGCCCTTTCCGGTTTCACTGGCAGGAAATACTGGACCCTCGAAAGACGTGTTATTTTCCAGGGCGTATCCGCGGTCGCATCGCACGGCACGTCGATTTTCAAGACATCCACATCCGCCAGTCTAGGCCCTTTAAGGAGTTGTCTTGCAAAGACACATGTGAAATGCGCTGCAGCACCGAAATCGATCTCCTTTGAGTGAGAGAGATGGTGACTCAAATCCACCTCCAAGGATACTGCCATGGAAGGTGCCCCGATGGCCGCTCCCTCCAGCGCCGCGCCCACCGTTCCTGAGATCGTTACCCCGCTTCCGATATTCTCACCGTAATTAATGCCAGAAACAACCAGATCCGGTATTCCTGGCATCAACTCTAGAACAGCATGTTGGACGGCTTGAGCCGGTGTGCCTCCAACCGCATAGACCTTCCACCTCTTTCCCCGAACCTCAACTTCCTCCTCCCTGATCACACCGTCTGAAGTACTGGGCATGCTCCTTCCACTTCCAGATTGCTGTTCGCGAGGGGCGACCACGGTCACAAAACCTAAGGAGGATAAGGCCTCCGCAGCTGACCACAGGCCAGGGGATTGGATGCCATCATCGTTTGTTAGCAGAATTTGAGGTTTGACATTATTTATCACAGGAAATCTCACTTGGCGAAGTTTA
>MGNI01000172.1:12920-13153 GCA_001795115.1 Chloroflexi bacterium RBG_16_48_8
AGCCTGGACCGCCTCCGACAATAGGTTCATCCAAATTGATGATGATGACTCACCTGAAAAAAGACCAATCAATTGAGAGGAACCAGCATGGGGCTGTCCCAAATGGGTTGACCCTACAATTACCAAATCGGCCTTCGCCGATTCAACTTTCGTAGGTAGTAGAGTCGACGAAGGTGGACTTTGTAGCCGTAGATGCCGGCGGTTAAAACCGCGGCTACAATGAGCGAAGTCGC
>MGNI01000173.1:0-1271 GCA_001795115.1 Chloroflexi bacterium RBG_16_48_8
GACTTGCTCCGCCAACCCCCCGCCCAGGCTGAGAGCCGAGCCGACCTTCGCCAGAAGCTGACCGTGGAGGCAGGGGGGGTCGTGTTCACCACCATCCAGAAGTTTTTCCCGGAAGAGAGGGGCGACCAACATCCGGTTCTGTCGGAGCGGCACAACATCGTCGTGATCGCCGACGAGGCGCACCGCAGCCAGTACGACTTCATCGACGGCTTCGCCCGCCACATGCGAGACGCGCTGCCGAACGCCTCCTTCATCGCCTTCACCGGAACGCCGATCGAGAAGGCCGATGCCAACACGCGTGCGGTCTTCGGTGATTACATCAGCATCTATGACATTCAGCGGGCAGTCGAAGACAAGGCCACGGTCCCGATCTACTACGAAGGCCGCCTGGCGAAGCTCGAGCTCGATGAAGCCGAGCGGCCGAGGATCGACCCCGACTTCGAAGAGGTCACCGAGGGCGAGGAGGTCGAGCGTAAGGAGCAGCTCAAGACGAAGTGGGCCCAGATCGAGGCGGTCGTCGGCGCTGACAGACGGCTGGATCTCGTGGCGAAGGATATTGTCTCCCATTTCGAGGCCAGGCTCGAATCGCTTGAAGGAAAGGGCATGATCGTTTGCATGAGCCGGCGCATCTGCGTTGAACTCTACCGCAGGATTGCCGCCCTTCGGCCGGACTGGGCCAATGAAGATGACGAGAAGGGAAGCCTCAAGGTCGTCATGACGGGATCGGCCTCGGATCCGGTCGACTGGCAGCCGCACATTCGCAACAAGCAGCGCCGGGACGCGCTCGCTCATCGCTTCCGTGACCCGAGCAATCTCTTCTGCTTAGTCATCGTACGAGACATGTGGCTGACCGGCTTCGACGCACCATCGCTTCACACGATGTACGTCGACAAGCCCATGCGCGGGCACGGGTTGATGCAGGCCATTGCCCGGGTCAATCGAGTGTTCCGGGACAAGCCCGGCGGCTTGGTCGTTGACTACCTGGGTTTGGCTCACGAATTGAGGCAAGCCCTGCAAACCTACACCGAGAGTGGGGGAACGGGCAAGACCGCCATCAACCAGGAGGAGGCCGTCTCCTTCCTGCTGGAGAAGTACGAGGTCTGCTCGGACCTGTTCCACGGCTTCGACCATTTGAAGTGGATTGCCGGCTCACCAGAGGAGCGCCTGCGACTCCTTCCGGCCGCTCAGGAACACATCCTGGCGCAGGAGGATGGCAAGGAGAGGCTTCTGCAGGCTGTGCTCGAGCTATCCCAGGCCTTCGCCTTGTCGGT
>MGNI01000173.1:1317-1696 GCA_001795115.1 Chloroflexi bacterium RBG_16_48_8
CAGGCGGTCCGGGCTGTCTTGTCGAAGCGTGCGCCGAGCGACGCCAGGACTGAAGAAGAACTTGACCTCGCCGTCCGGCAGATCGTCTCCCGAGCCGTGGTCTCGGACGAGGTGGTCGACATCTTCGCCGCCGCCGGCCTGGAGAAGCCGGACATCTCGATCCTATCGGACGAGTTCCTGGCCGAGGTGCGCGGCATGCCGCAACGCAACCTGGCCGTGGAGCTCCTGCGGAAGCTGCTGGCGGGCGAGATCCAGGCCCGGCGCCGCAAAAACGTGGTGCAGGCACGCTCCTTCGCCGAGATGTTGGACCAGGTCATCCGGCGCTACCAGAGCCGAGCGATTGAAGCGGCCATGGTCATCGAAGAGCTGATCGCCTTGG
>MGNI01000173.1:1728-5765 GCA_001795115.1 Chloroflexi bacterium RBG_16_48_8
GAGGAGCTCGGGCTGACCGAAGATGAACTCGCCTTCTACGATGCCCTTGAAACCAACGATAGCGCCGTCATGGTCCTTGGGGATGAAACCCTGCGCATGATCGCACGAGAGCTGGTTGCCGCGGTCCGGTCGAACGTCACCATCGACTGGACCATCCGTGAGAACGTGCGGGCCAACCTCCGAGTTATCGTGAAGCGTATCCTTCGGAAGCACGGCTACCCGCCGGACAAGCAGGAAAAGGCTACGCTGACGGTGCTTGAGCAGGCGGAGGTGCTCTCAGCAGAATGGGCGATTGCTTGATGGGGGCGCCTGACAAGCCGACAGACTGCGCAAAAACCAATGTCGGTGGGACATCGTCCCAAAATAAATGCCGTTTTTGATGTCATTGTGGGGATTAGAAAACGAAATATTGCGAATGATAGGACCGTCGTGGGAATGAGATTGGTCAAATTTGGCTTTTGTGGCAGTCTCTCGTTGAAGCTGACCGGGGATACAGCGCGAAATGTTATCCATGTTGTATGACCAGGTCGCCTGTGCTTTCAGAGAAGGGCCATGCCCCGGCAGCTTGGCTCGAAACTGGTATCCCGCATAAGGGCATCGTTCTCTCCCATTTTTAGAAGATATCAGGTTTATCCTTGAAGATATCGCAAGGGTAAACGGCGTTCGCCCCCCTTCAAGGTATCCAAAACGCATCCTGTAGAAAGCTCTATCTGATGCTTCAGCATTGCACCTTTCACATCAAGTTGATCTAGAATGTAGTCAGGATTCTTACCCAGGAGGATGGACCTTGAGAAAACCCCTATTGAACTCACTTCGCCAAGATAGAATGGTCTCAGCGGATGCCGACAAACCTTCAACGATATCGAACCAGATCCGAAGTTTATTGGCCACCAAAATACCCTTTCCTCCCTCCACGACAGATACCAGGATCCTCGGAGCGGACCTCTCCCACTTCAACGGGTTGATGGATTTCGGACAATTCACAGCCTATGAACAACCTCGGTTTGAATTCGTTATCATCCGCTCCGGTCAATCCAGTAATCCCAATTGGGACGACCGTCAATTCTTGCGAAACTGGCAGCAGACAAAATCTTTTGGACTACCCAGAAGCACATACCATGTCCTCTTTCCCTCTCTGGAAGTAGAACCGCAGGTCACACATTTCCTCAGCCTTATGGATAAGGCTGGTGATTTGGGTGATGGACCCTTTTGGTTGGACGTTGAACTCCATCAAAACCAATCTAAAAGGCGCATTTCAGAAGCCACCTTCGAATGGCTCCAGTTGGTCTCCAAGGAGACCGCCCACCCGGCCGGGATCTACAGCGGTCAATGGTTCACCGACCAATACATGGAGCCACAGGATTGGTGGTCAGAGACCGATTGGTGGCTGGCGACCTACCTTTGGCCAGGTCAAGAGAAGGAACACCCGGGGCCACCTGGCCTCCCTAAAGGAGTCCCTCTCTCCGCTTGTAAGATCCATCAGACCACATCCTTCGGGGATGGGAAGCTGGTGGGTGCTGAGAGCCTACGTATTGATTTGAATCGTTGGATGGGGACACCGGAAGAATTTTATAAATACTTTGGTATTGAGGAACCTACTCCTCCACCCCCTACCGATCTAGAGACTCGGGTTGCAGCCAATGAGGACGCCATCGCAGAATTGAGGGAAACCCTCCAGAAATTGGTGGAATGGGCTAAAAAGCAGGGATATATAGAAGATTAGTGAATTTCATTTGACATTTCTCGGTTTTAAACTATAGTTACCTACACGGTCGGTTCAGTGGGGGAAAGGATGAACCAAGCGGCAGGCTTTCGGAATCCAGCCCGCAGAATGTTGCTGGCTGGGTTGATTATTCTCTTCGGGACCCTCCGATTCACAAAGGGGTTCCCTGCATTCGCTGACCCACTCGAGACACCCACGTCAACCCAACCCTTACCCGACAGCCCTACACCCACTCCCTTTCCAACCTCGACTCCATCTTTCACACCCTCCATGACAGCTTCTTTGATCCCAACCGATACGGCCACCCCTTCATTTACAGCCACTCTCACGTCTTCGCCATCCCAAACAGACCTCCCGACTTCGACGAATATCCCTTCACCCAGCGCGACAGCCTCACCCACACCTTCACTCACGCCTTCCCCGAGCCCAACCACGACCCTCTCCCCCTCGGCTACTGCTCAAAGAACACCCTTTCCCCCGCTCTCCTTGATGATCAACGAGCTGGCCTGGTCGGGCACACTGGCATCAGCTCATGATGAGTGGATAGAGTTATTTAACCCCTCCGCTTCGACGGTTCATTTGGACGGTTGGAGCCTCACCGATGGTGATGACATCCATATCTCCCTTCGGGGAGATATCGCTCCCCACGCTTATTTCCTTCTTGAACGCACAAATAACTCGACCATCGCAGATATTGAAGCGGATCAAATCTATACTGGAAATCTTGAGAACAGCGGTGAGACTCTATGGCTCAAAGATCCCTCAGGATACACGATCGACAGCGCCAACGAGGATGGGGGAGCATGGCCCGCAGGAAATTCCGCTGCGAGGGCCAGCATGGAACGCCACTCCTCCGGGAATTGGGGAACCTTTACAGGTGTTGGTTCTGCTGGACACGATGCAAAAGGGAATCCCATTCAAGGCACACCTCGGAGGGTAAACTCGCTCCATCTTCCCGCCCCAACCGCAACTCCACTTCCGGAACCAACACTCACTCCAACGCCCACAATGGATTTAGAATCCACACCCACGCCCATCCCACCCCAAACCATTCTCATCAACGAGGTTGCTTGGGCAGGAACCATCGCCTCCGCTAGCGACGAGTGGATAGAGTTGTTCAACCCAGGAGATCAGCCCATCTCCTTAGATGGTTGGACCCTTACAGACGGGAATGATGTCCAAGTGCAATTGACGGGAACCATCACCGCGAGCGGCTTTTTTCTACTTGAACGCACAGACGATTCGACGGTCGCTAACATCGCTGCTGATTTGATTTACTCAGGGAGTCTCAACAACAGTGGTGAAAGGTTGTGGGTTATGGATCCAACGGGAAGAATCATCGACAGTGCCAATGAAGATGGTGATAGTTGGCCAGCTGGGAAGGCCTCCTCACACGAAAGTATGGAGCGTCGCGGCGGCTTGGATCATCCCAGGAATTGGGGAACCCATACGGGCTATCATCAGGCTGGGCAAGATGTTTTAGGAAACCCCATCCGTGGAACCCCTCTGAAAAAGAATTCTGTCCTTCTTCCTCTCCCTGCCCCAATCTGGATCCCCGGCAGGATCCGGATCAATGAAGTCCTCATCCGTCCCCATTACGACTGGGAGGGCAAAGGGGGAGTGGATACAGGGGATGAGTTCATTGAACTCTATAACTTGGGACCCAACAAAGTATTCTTGAAAGGTTGGACGCTGGACGATGAGGAAGGCGGAGGCTCAAAACCCTACAAGATCCCCGGCATCACGATCAGACCCGGTGGCTACGCCACATTTTTCCATACAAAAACAGGGATCACCCTCAACGACGACGGCGATACTGTTCGTCTGATTGCACCCAATGGGACTCTCGTTGAAGAGATCCGCTACCTGAAAGTAAGCGCCTACAATCTCTCCTACGGACGTTTGCCGGATGGCTCTGGACACCTGGCATACGGCCTATGGCCAACCCCCAATGAAGCCAATTTGCTCTATGAGGAGTCTTTCATCCCCGTGACTGGAGAGATCTCAACCCTTTGCCCTATCGCAGGCGAAATTCGCACCTACTTAGTGCGCCACTTACGACATCCTGCCAGAATACGATGGATGAGGTCGCATAACTACGTTATCTGTGATCGAATATGCACTGATCAGCTCTACTGTCTTTCTCCTTTAAGACACCGTTATCGACCCAACACTCGTAGATAGATAAAGATCCACTTTATACCCCGCCATATCATAACCAGGAGATTGATAATACCCACGGCTGCGCGGGAACCGAGTACGATCGATAGAGATGTTGGATAACCCGCCACTGGCTCGAATCCTGGCAGCAACT
>MGNI01000173.1:5784-10850 GCA_001795115.1 Chloroflexi bacterium RBG_16_48_8
GGACGGAGCCCACACCGCAATTCACCTTTGCCCTGGTGTGATGAACCTTGGCTGGCATGGTCAATGGGTTTGTTAATCCGCATGCTTCCCTTCCCCTTTGTCCCCATAATCCTTCCTATGCACCGGTCTTCTATCTCTTACGGAAGATACTCCGTACCAGCATAATGACCCCTAGGAGGATGATCAAGATAGGCCAATAAGGGCCAATCCATTCCGGTCCTCCCATGAAGGAGCTGAAGATGAGAAACATGATCAGGCTAATCAAGATCAACATGCCCCCACCTTGAATGGCGCTGGCAACCTTCCCCTCCAACAACTCAGCCAAGAAGACCCCCAGTCCAACGAAACCCGGGATGAGCGTCCAGACATATCCCCAACTTTCCCAATTCCCGGTCGCGTTTTGCCAGTAAAGGAGCCCTCCGATTCCGGCAAAAATCATGGCTGGCACAGCCATTCCGGGTGCGCCAACCAACAAGCCTAGAACCAGGAGAAATAGCCCGAAAGCGATGATGCTAACTGGCCAATCAAAGGATAGATCCATCAGATCTTGAAGACCAGGCACCAATTGGTAGACCAGAGAAAAAGCCCCGATCAAAATTAAGAGCACTCCAACCCCAATGTTGGATCGTTTTTTCCTTTCCATCATAGCCTCCTTCAGGAGTATCCAATTTCAAAGATTTCTTAGCTTGTTCTCCCCCATAGGGAATCCCGACACCCCTACCATTGCTCACTTAAATGAATAGTGACCAAACGAATAGCTTGGACTTACTCATCCATGATCCACTTCGCCCACCGAGTTCAATTTACTTGCCACATGGATGGTTTTCCAGAAATACTTCCTTATATCATCCCAGCATGGGAGTATTGGTAATGCTAGCCGAGGCTTCCGCCCATCGGGTGCGACATCTATGAGAGGGTTATAAATTTATTTGACCTCATCCTATATACGGTGAAAGATGTCGTAAGGTTGCATGCGTGCCCATCGAGTTCTTCCCTGATGTTCCCTGTGACGAGCTTCAGATAACACTCGCTGCCCCTTCTTCCTAAACCCAACCGAAACCGATCTGTCGATGAAGGGATAAAGGGTACTAAAGTACTAGTCCACATTGTACCAGAGTACTCTGACGATCAAGAGACACTCCAGAGTACGATGGGATCATAAAATCAAATCGGCCACAGGATTTAAGTGATACAAACCAGTGGCTATTTAGGTATGGCAGTCGAGATCTCACAGTAAGATGTCAGCTCACGGTCAAAATCATGGACTTAATGATCGGAATAAAACCAGTGAAAATAGGGAAGGCGATGATGCGTAAGATCCTGGGTGGGTTTCTCCTGATCTCCCTTTTATCAACAGCCTGTACACCATGGTTCCTTGAGCAAGCGGAAATAGTGGAGGAACGCGATAACCTCGAGGTTTTTGTCAGCGAGGATGAGCCAATATTGGCCACGATTGCAGGGCGTGACATTTCCATCGTGCTGGATCCAAATCAGGAGCTTGATACCAACGAAGTGGTCGTCACATTGGTAAACCTGGGCTCAGCTTACCTGGTTGAAACAGCGGATCCTTCGGGCCGTTATTTGCCCTCTGTCCAGCTGGTGCTGCGCCAGGATGAGCCCCTTCAGCAAATCACAATGCCTCAAATTCAAGTGTCTGCAGGTTGGACGCTTCGCTTCGTCAACAATATCAATCTGCAATACCTTCGAGAACGCTTCCATGAAACTATCCCCCTCGATCAACTCAAATCCTTCTTAGCTCGAAAGATCTACGGACGCGGAATCAATATTATCTTCAAAGTACCTCAATCCATCGATGATTTTCAAGAAGTCAATGTCTACAGCACCCCAGGTACCATGACTTTCCTGGTCGTTGGTCGATATGATGAAGGAGGCGGCGGAGGTTCCCTTCTCTCGCAAGTCCAAGTTGCGGACTTAAAGCTGGTTGCTGTAAGCTTGTTGGCAGATTCTTTGGAGACTCTCGAACCTAATTTCATCATCGAAAAAGCGCAAACAATGCAGGGCGGAATCTACGTTGCTTATGCTGAATCAACGCTGCCCCTGCCCAATACAGGTATGGATGAAGAGGCGACCCCTCTTCCCGAATGTGCAGACAATGAAGTGTTAACCTTCCGCGAAGAAGAGGGTGTTAAGATCGCTGAGTGCCAGGCTGCACCCTGGTTAGACCAAACGCCAGTACCTTCCGCCACAATCGAACCTACACCGACAGGTCCGACACCGACTCCTACGCTTCCACCTCCAACACCTACACCCACCCCCCCTCCTGTGATCTATACCGATACCTTCCCCGCGGTTGATCCGCAAATCCTCGGGGATTGCCCGTCATGGGTACACGACTGGTATAATGTGACCGGTCCGGATGGCAACACCTATCGCACATGGCATCCTGTAACCGTCCGACTTGAGCCGTCCAACCCAAACAGCCCAACTTGTAGCTTCGCCCATGAGCATGGTGATCCGCCCCATCCGCAGGGTCCACAACCCACTTTCGGCTATGTCGCATTCCATGCCGGCAAAGTAGAGCTGATTAAAGAACATGAGGGTTACAAGGTCTTTACCCATATCCATGGTCAATTGACGGGCTGGAGTACCGAAGAACAAATCATTGTAAACCCCGATATCGATATCCAATTCTGGTTTCATCAAGGCTCCTGGAGCCGTTCCAGACTCACGGAGCGTTACCATGATGTTGGCTTCTGGTCGTTGGACGCGGGGGGGCGTCAGACAGAAGTCTATTACTTCGCTGACACCGGTGAGCTAACGGATAAGTGTGGCAGTCAAAACACATCCGGTCCTAAAAGAGCTGTTGCTAGCGAATGTGATTACGGCAATGAGATCTGGGATTTCGGGGGCGATATCGCTGGTATTTGGGATACACCCGTGCAAGTTGCCGTCCTGAATCCAATGAACTTCATGCGCGGCAATCCTAATTTCCTGCAATCCATTGAGTTAATCAGCACCTCTGATGAAATCTGCGGGGTAAACTTCTTCTCATGTGAATACAAACTCCCCTTCGGGCACGCCAATTCACTTTGGTTGGGGAATATGCGCATGCTTTATAATCCAAGCCTGCAGTGGTCCAACGCTGGGGGGGCTGAGACCACCTGCACCGACGTTTATGGGAAGCGTGCAGCAGATGGATTCTGCACCTCCCAAACCCGTGGTTACATCCTTCAGAAAGTGGCAACCATCAACTTCTACGGTGGCAGCAGCGGAGTGTGGGACAGCTCGTACGATGCCCTAGGAGAGGCCTTGGGTTTGCCCCAGGGTGCACCGGGCGGGAACTGATTCTTCCTCTGATAAATTTATCTTGGAGGGCTCGATCTCTCGAGCCCTTTTCCTTTCCGCCACTAACCCCAACCCACCCCCTCTGCTATAATTCCTCTACTATGAGTATCACCATCGAAGAAGTTAGAAAAATCGCATTCTTGGCTCGATTGCGACTGACCGCGGAAGAAGAAGAACGCTACGCCGGGCAGCTTTCCGCCATCCTGCAGTATGCCGCTAGGTTGCAGGAGGTGGATACATCCCTTATCCCTCCTACTGCGACTGTCCTCCCTTTGAAGGCTCCATTAAGGGAAGATATTGCCCGCCCATCCACGCCGCGTGACCTCATTCTTTCCAATGCACCTGCAACAGAGGAGGGGATGTTCCGGGTTCTCCCTGTGCTTGATTCTGAACCTTAATCATCGGAAACCCGACGAGAATGATGACCCACCTGACTGACCTCTCCCTTCTAGAAGCTGCCAACGCCCTCCGCACAGGAGATGTAACCTCCCGAGAGCTCACGGAATCCTGTCTCCAACGCATTTCCTCCCTCGAACCTGAGGTGCAGGCCTTCTTGGCTCAAACGCCGGAGCTTGCTCTGCACCAAGCCGACCAAGCGGATGAACGCTTAGCCAATTGGAGGCGGGGATCTGAAAACCCCTTAGCTCTCACCTGGGGGATCCCCATCGCTGTAAAGGATGTGCTCGCCCTTCAAGGGGTCCCAACGACATGTGGTTCGAAAATTTTGGAGGGATTCAGACCTCCCTACACCGCCACCAGCGTGGACCGATTGATCCAGTCTGGCGTTGTCATCCTGGGGAAGACCAATACGGATGAGTTCGCCATGGGGTCTTCCACAGAGAATTCCGCCTATGGGGTCACCCACAACCCCTGGGATCTCCGGCGCGTGCCTGGGGGTTCCTCCGGCGGCTCTGCAGCTGCGGTCGCAGCTCGAATGTGCTTCAGTGCGCTTGGCACAGATACGGGAGGATCTGTTCGCCAACCCGCTTCTTTCTGCGGCATAACAGGATTAAAAACATCCTATGGTCGAGTCTCGCGTTACGGGCTGATCGCTTACGGATCCTCCCTGGATACAGTCGGTGTCCTTTCCCGCTCCGCAGCTGATCTGGCCCCCCTGTTTTCCGCCATAGCCGGACCTGACCCTCTCGACTCGACCTCCATGCCCCAACCTGTACCCGATATTTCCCTGGATGAGGTTGAGATGAAAGGCATCCGCATCGGTGTACCCAGGGAATATTTCATCGAGGGTATCCAGGCTGAAGTTGAAATGGCTGTGCGGGAAGCCGTGGACCTCATGCAATCATTGGGATGTGATGTGGAAGAAATCAGCCTACCTCACACAGATCTCGCCCTGCCTGTTTATTACATTATCGCACCGGCTGAGGCCTCCGCCAATCTGGCCCGATATGATGGTATCCGTTTTGGTCCTAGAAAGGAAACCGATGAACTGTGGGAGGGATACCTGGAAACACGTGGGTCCCTTTTCGGATCGGAGGTTAAACGGCGAATCATGCTCGGCACCTATGCCCTCTCAGCGGGCTATTACGATGCTTATTATGGGCAAGCCCAGAAAGTCCGCACTTTGATCAAGGCGGATTTCGAAAAAGCCTTTCAGAGCGTCGACCTGATTGCCTGCCCTGTGACTCCTACTACTGCCTTTGGCATAGGAGCGCATGGAGATGATCCTCTCTCCATGTACCTTGAGGATGTCTTTACACTGCCAGCTAATCTTGCCGGGATCCCCGGGATCGCTTTCCCTG
>MGNI01000173.1:10950-14036 GCA_001795115.1 Chloroflexi bacterium RBG_16_48_8
ATCAGGAGAAACCCACATTATGAGAATCGTTATCCCAACGGCTGGTTATGGTACTCGCCTTCGACCGCATACCTGGTCCAAGCCAAAACCACTCGTCACTGTGGCTGGCAAACCCGTGCTTGGTCACGTATTGGATATGTTTACGCAGCTCCCTGTGATTGACGAACTGGTCTTTATCGTCGGATACCTGGGTGAACAAATCAAGTCCTATGTAGAAGAAGCCTATCCACAATATAAAAGCAGGTATGTCGAACAGAAGGAATTGATCGGTCAGTCTCATGCTATCTGGCTCGCACGCCAGGGACTCTCCGGGCCTATGATTATGGCCTTTGTCGACACCCTCATTGAAACCGATCTATCCATCCTCCCTGGAGAGGAGGCTGAGGCAGTTGCTTGGGTCAAAGAAGTCTCCGATCCACGTCGATTTGGTGTAGCAGAGGCGGGAAAGAATGGTTGGGTTCGGCAGCTCATCGAGAAACCCCAGGATATGAGCAATAACTTGGCGGTTGTAGGTTTTTATTATTTCAAAGAGTCTGAGAAACTGATCGAAGCGATCGAGGAACAAATGGAACGCCAGACCCAACTTAAAGGGGAATACTTCTTGGCGGATGCTATCAATATCATGCTGGAGGATGGATTGAAAATGCGTGTGCGTCCCGTGGAGGTATGGAATGACTGTGGTAAGCCGGATGCGCTGCTGGAGACCAACCGCTACCTGCTCGACCATGGTCGGGATAACTCCCAAGTTGCGTCAGGACGAGAGGGTGTCGTTATTGTCCCCCCTGTCTATATTGATCCCACGGCTAAAATCCAACAGTCTGTCATTGGACCTCATGTAAGCATCGGTTCAGGTTGTGTGGTTCAACAATCCCTTATCAAGGATTCCATTATCGACAATGACTCTCACATCATCGACGCTTCCCTTAAGCAATCCTTGATCGGAAGAGAAGCCCGTGTGGTCGGTCAGCATCGAAGTTTGAATATTGGTGATTCATCGGAGATCAGCCACGTTTAAAAGCGCGGGACAGGGTTTGCTTATAAAATTCCATTGTGGCGGAAACTTGTTAAAAGGATCTGTGTGATGTCCTCTCAGTTCGTTGAGTGTTATTCTGGTCAGACCTACGCTGAGCGTCCTCTAGCCCTATATTGGGAGGGGGAACGCCTCGAGATCACCAAGATCCTGTCCCGTTGGCGGTCTCCAGGAGACATTCATTTTCTTGTCCTCATCGGGGATGGACGGACCTTCGAGCTGGCCTACAAAGAAACTGAAGATCTCTGGAGCATCGAGTTGAGATAATCCACATCTTGCCGTAAAGGAATGAATTGTTATGCGTCATTTTATCGCTCAACGCATTGCCGCTGTTCCTCCTTCGGGAATTCGCAAGTTCTTTGATATTGCAGCAACGATGGAAGATGTTATTTCGCTAGGGATCGGGGAACCTGATTTCACCACCCCAAAACCGATCCTTGAGGCTGGAATACGCTCCCTCGAGAGAGGGGAGACTCATTACACCTCTAACTCTGGGATCCTTGAATTACGCCAAGCGCTCAGTGAACATCTGGAAAGGCATTATGGTGTTCAATATGACCCAGAAAATGAAATCCTGATCACTGTGGGTGTTTCAGAGGCCCTTTATCTGGCTCTCACTGCTGTGCTTGATCCTGGAGACGAAGTAATCACTCCTGTTCCCTCTTTTGTTTCCTATCAACCAGAGATCATCTTCGCCGGAGGTGTACCTGTGCCTTTCCAGACAAGGCTTGAAGATGAGTTTCAAGTCACAAGCGAAGCTGTGGCCGAACGTATCACGGAAAAGACGAAAGCGCTTCTTATCGGATATCCGAACAATCCCACTGGCGCTGTCATGACTCGAGAAAAGCTACTCGAGCTGGCCAAACTGGCAGAACGAGAAAACTTACTCGTGATCTCGGATGAAATTTACGATCGCTTGGTCTATGGTGGGCATAAGCATACCTGCTTCGCCTCCCTTCCAGGAATGTTTGATCGAACGATCACACTGGGCGGCTTCTCAAAGGATTACGCCATGACGGGATGGAGGATCGGATATGCAGCCGCTCCAGCTCCTATCCTTACTGCGCTGCGTAAGATACACCAATACACGATCATGTCCACTCCCACAATCGCACAATTTGCTGCCATCGCAGCCCTGCGTGAGGCAGAAGATTATGTTCAGAAGATGGTTGAAGAATTCGATCGACGGAGGAAATTGATCGTCTCTGGTCTAAATCAGATCGGCTTGTCCACTTTCGAGCCCAAGGGAGCCTTCTACGCTTTCCCCTCCATTGTAGCCAGTGGGATGGATGATGAACCATTCTCCCAGTTATTGCTCAAAGAGGAGAAAGTTGCTGTTGTTCCCGGCAATGCCTTTCATGCTGATGGTCATTTCGTGCGTTGTTCCTATGCTACTTCTTATGAGAATATTGAGAAAGCTTTGGAACGGATGCGCCGATTTATGGTGAGACACGGATGACGAACCTTACGAATTTCCTCGAAGTAAGTGTCGAGGGTCAGATGATCCATGCTTGAGTTCGAAACCGTTATTGGTCTGGAAGTTCATGCCGAACTTCTGACCTCATCCAAAATGTTCTGCGGCTGTGAAGTTGTCGATTCCACCCGTGCGGAAGCAAACACGGCGGTCTGCGAAATCTGTACCGGCATGCCTGGGACTTTGCCGGTCATCAACCAACGTGCCGTTGAATTTGCCCTTCGTGTCGCTCTGGCCTTGAATTGTGAAATCGCCGAGACAAGTGTTTTCGCTCGAAAGAACTACTTCTATCCCGATCTTCCCAAAGGCTTTCAAATCTCTCAATACGAACTCCCTTTGGCCCATGACGGTTGGCTTCTCATCGATACCGAGAAGGGTGAAAAACGGATTCGTATCCGTCGAGTACATATCGAGGAGGATACTGGGAAGCTATCTCACCGTCCTGACTATTCCTTGGTGGACTACAATCGCTCAGGAATCCCCCTTCTCGAGATTGTAAGTGAGCCTGATCTCAACTCGCTGGATGAGGTCAAATCCTATGCCACTTCACTGCGTTCTCTCCTGCGATACTTAAAGGTGAAC
>MGNI01000173.1:14090-14382 GCA_001795115.1 Chloroflexi bacterium RBG_16_48_8
CCAACAGGTTCAAAGATCTTGGGTACCAGGACGGAGATTAAAAACTTGAATTCGTTCCGATCCATGGTACGGGCGGTTGCCTATGAAGTTGAGCGTCAAAGCCAAGCGATTGCAGATGGGGGAGAAGTCCTGCAGGAAACGGTTGGGTGGGATGAGTCTTCTGGTATGACGGTTTTGCAGAGGGGGAAAGAAGAAGCCCATGACTACCGCTACTTCCCCGAGCCCGATCTCCCTCCATTACAACTGGATCCATCCTGGGTGGACGAGATCCACAATAACCTCCCTGAATTGC
>MGNI01000173.1:14402-14551 GCA_001795115.1 Chloroflexi bacterium RBG_16_48_8
TTTCGTTCTGAATACAATCTTACTCCCTACACAGCCGGTGTTCTCACTGCGGAACAAAATGTCGCAGATTATTACGAATCGGCTGTTTCATCTGCACCTGAAATCCCTCCCTTTAAGATTGCCAACTGGCTCAGCAGCGATCTCTTCGG
>MGNI01000173.1:14733-15021 GCA_001795115.1 Chloroflexi bacterium RBG_16_48_8
TTCGTGGAGGATGTTTTAAGTTCCCACACAGAACAAATCAATCAATATCTGGAGGGTAAACACACCCTCCAACAATGGTTTTTTGGTCAAGTCATGCGTGCCGCTGGTGGGAGAGCAAACCCCGCTATTGTCCATAAAAAACTTATTAAATACCTTAAAGAGCTGGAGGAGAGTCGCCATATATGAGAGTGAAACATGTCACTTGACACTTTACTGTCTGGGCGTTAGTGTCCATATAAACCTAGTGATGATCCGGATTCTATACATAGCCCAACTGATACTTCCTGA
>MGNI01000173.1:15156-19865 GCA_001795115.1 Chloroflexi bacterium RBG_16_48_8
CCTCAAAATTAACATTGATGTTGGTATCGCCTCTTTACTCCGTTGGCCGATGAGAGAATTTCGTTTTCAGATCCCTGTCCGTATGGATAACGGCAGCCTCCAGGTCTTTTTTGGTTACCGAGTACAACATAACGATGCGCGCGGACCGACGAAAGGAGGGATTCGCTTTCATCCAAACGAAACCATGGACACTATCCGGGCACTCGCAATGTGGATGACCTGGAAAACTGCTATCGCTGACATCCCCCTTGGTGGCGGGAAGGGAGGCGTGGCCATCGATCCAGCGAGTCTGTCTCAAAGAGAACAGGAGCTTTTATGTCGAGGCTGGATTGATCAAATGTGGAAGAACATTGGTCCACGCCAGGACATCCCTGCCCCCGACGTCGGTACGACACCCCAGATGATGGGGTGGATGATGGACGAGTATGTCAAGCTGGTCGGTGCCTACACTCCAGGTGTTATCACGGGCAAACCTTTGGGTGCTGGAGGCTCCCTTGGCCGTGCAGAAGCAACTGGATATGGCGTGATTTACACCATACGGGAGGCGATGAAACGCCTCAACATCAAGCCAGAAAATACATGCGCCTCTATTCAAGGCTTTGGGAATGTCGCCCAATATGCTGCGATTGGGTTCAATGAGTTTCTAAATGGTAAAGTGGTTGCCGTATCCTTCTGGGATCGGAAGGATCAAACCGCTTACACCATTTCGAAAGATGAAGGGATCGACCCTCGTTTCTTGCTACAAATAACAGATACCTATGGCTTCATTGATAAGGTGAAATCTCAGGATGCAGGCTACCGTGTTGAACCAGGTGATGCCTGGTTGAAAAAACCAGTGGATGTCTTGATACCCGCAGCACTTGAATGCTCCATAACAAGCGACTCCGTCAAAAACATTCATGAAAGAGTGAAAATCATCGCTGAGGGTGCCAATGGGCCAACAACCCCGGATGCAGATTCCGTGCTTGAAGAACACGGCATTTTCATGATTCCAGATTTCTTATGCAATGCAGGCGGCGTAACAGTGTCGTATTTTGAAGGTGTACAAAACGATATGAACTACTATTGGGAACGGAAAGAAGTACTTCGTCGGTTAGATGAGAAGATCACACATGCCTTTGAGGAAGTCGTGAACGTGGCGGAATCAGAGAAACTCTATAACCGAGACGCGGCTTATATCCTTGCCATAAATCGGGTGATTGAGGCGATGCAAACCCGTGGATGGATATAGAGTCTTCCATCCTTCAAGGAGCCTCCTGATAGACATAAATGACTTGAACGATCACTGTGCTCCTATACCCCAAATAAGGGGAAGGACTGATGCAGATACCAATCGTTGAAATCTATGAAATCATCAACAAGGAAGCTCGGAAAGGCGGGTCTTTGATCTCTGCTTTAGAGGAAATTCAGACCCGTTATCGATACCTTCCTCGTGAGGCCTTAATACTCGCCAGTGAAAGGTTAGACGTTCCCCTATCTCAGGCTTATGCAGTCGCAACGTTTTATAACGCCTTCAGCCTCAAACCAAAAGGAAAACATTGTTTCCAAGTTTGCGTGGGGACAGCCTGTCATGTGCGCGGTAGCCCACAGGTTCTGGACCATATCGAGACAAAATTAGGTCTCAAAGCTGGTGAGACCTCTCACGATCACATGTTCTCTTTAGAAACCGTCAACTGCCTCGGAGCGTGCGCTCTGGGACCAATTATTGTTACCAATGGAGAATATTCTGGTCAGATGAATGCAAAGAAATCTGACACCCTCCTTAGACGCATTTTCAGAGCAGAGGGATTAGACAAGAATGAGTAATATCAACTCGTCTGTAGAACTTAATGCTTGGCGGGCTGAACTAATAAAAAGTTATGCCCCTGATCGTCCACTTATTACAGTATGTGGTGGGACTGGTTGTCGAGTTTATGGGAGCGAGAAAGTGTTTAACGCCTTCCAAGAGGTAATCTCCAATCAAGGCTTAAGTGTCTCACTTGCTTACAATGTAAAGGAAACTGGCTGCCATGGCTTCTGTGAAAAAGGACCTCTGGTCGTTATCCGACCCCAGGGGACAATGTACACACACGTTAAAGTAGGAGATGTGCCAGAAATTGTCACTGCTATCGCAGAGGGAAAAATTGTTGAGCGCTTGCTATACATCGATCCTCAGACAGATGAAGTGATACAAAATGAAGATATCGTACCTTTCTATAAAAATCAACAGCGTGTCATTCTTGACTTGAATGGCCTTCTCGATCCTTTACGGATCGATGAATACATCGCATTGGGCGGTTATAGCGCCCTCACAAAAGTCTTACAATCCATGTCTCCTGAGCAGGTTATCACTGAAATCAAAGCCTCCGGTCTTCGTGGCCGCGGTGGTGCGGGTTTCCCCACTGGATTGAAATGGGAACTGTGCCGTAACCAACCAGGTGATATCAAATATGTAATCTGCAATGCAGATGAGGGTGATCCAGGCGCCTACATGGACCGTTCTATCATGGAAGGCAATCCCCACCGTGTCCTCGAAGGTATGATCATCGGAGCCTATGCTATTGGAGCGCACCAAGGTTACGTTTACATCCGTAATGAATATCCATTAGCCGTCAAACATCTGATTCATGCGATTTCCCAAGCTGAAGAGTGTGGGTTGCTGGGCGAGAACATTCTTGGCTCAGAATATGACTTCCGAGTGCAAATAAAGTTAGGGAGTGGGGCATTTGTCTGTGGTGAGGAGACCGCTTTGATCGCCTCTATTGAGGGACACGTCGGTGAACCGCGACCTCGCCCTCCCTACCCATCTGAATCCGGATTATGGGGAAACCCCACCAACATCAATAATGTAAAAAGCTGGGCCTCGGTACCCATCATCATCGATAAGGGATCGGATTGGTATTCCAGTATCGGTACTGAAACCAGTAAAGGAACCATGATCTTCTCTATTGTTGGGAATATCAATAACACTGGCTTGGCAGAAGTGCCAATTGGAATTTCCTTACATGAATTGATTTACGACATCGGAGGTGGTATCCCCAATAATAAAGCGTTCAAAGCAGCACAGATCGGTGGTCCATCCGGCGGGTGCATTCCAGCTGAACATTTAGATGTTCCAATTGATTACAAGTCCCTCACTTCTTTAGGTGCGATCATGGGGTCAGGGGGATTGGTGATCGCCGATGAGGATACCTGCATGGTGGACTTTGCCCGCTATTTTATGAAGTTCACTCAGGAAGAATCCTGTGGGAAATGTGTTCCCTGCCGCATTGGCACAAAAGCCATGTTGGAAACCCTAGAGCGTATATGCGCCGGTGAGGGTCAATCGGATGACGTTGAGTACCTGATCGAAGTCGGCCAGGCGATCAAACTATCTTCCCTGTGTGGGCTGGGACAGACAGCCCCCAACCCTGTTCTATCCACCCTCCAATACTTCCGAGATGAATACGAAGCTCACATTTTGGAAAAAACTTGTCCGGCTAAAGTTTGCAAAGGATTGATCACCTACGCAATCGTTGCGGAGAATTGCCCTGGCTGCATGGTTTGTTTGCGGAACTGCCCAAGCGGAGCAATCACAGGGGCAAAACAAGAAGTGCATGTGATCGATCCGGAATTATGCAACCGTTGTGGGCTGTGTATGAGCTTGTGTAAATTTGACGCCATCATGGTGACATAGAAGTTTCTAACAGAGTCCTTTCGAGGTAAAGATGATCCACCTGACCATTGATGACCATGCCATTGAAGTCCCTGAAGGGCGAACCCTATTAGAGGCTTGCCGCGAATATAACATCGAAGTTCCTACCCTTTGTTATCATCCCTCTCTTGAACCCTTTGGAGCGTGTCGTTTATGCATGGTTGAATACGCACAACCTCCCCACCCATCAAAACTGGTTGCTGCCTGTGTTTACCCTTGTGAGGAGGGGGCGGTTGTATCTACACACAGCGAATCCGTACGGAACAGCCGGCGCATTACGGTTGAATTGCTTTTATCGAGTGCTCCGAATGATCCTTACTTGCTTCAACTTGCGCAGGAATACGGTGTGACTGATGTGCGCTTTCGGATGCCAGAAGAGAATCTATGCGTGGTGTGTGGTCTCTGTGTGCGCGCATGCAACGAAATTGTGGGTGTGCGTGCGATCAGTATGATCAACAGAGGCATCTCGAAAGAGGTTAGTCCTCCATTCAAAGTGATCTCTCCCACATGCATTGGCTGTGGTGCCTGCGTCTTGATTTGCCCCACAGGTTCAATCAAGTTGAAAGACGTGATCGGATACCGGAGTATCCATTTTGCAGAGTCGGATATTGAACGTGTTTATTGTCAAATATGCAGCGATATCGATTTGCAACCTACGCTTGTTAAAGACATAGAAACCTTGATGCAAAATAGGACAGGTCATTCTATCAATAAAAAGGAGTTATAAAGGGGTCCAATCGGATAGAAAAGAATGCGGTTTTTAGTTTCGCATCTCCCCCCTTTCATAAAGGGAAATGTGAATGGAAGAAGAATCAATTAGTCTAGACTATACCCAAAAGACGATGTCCAGTCCCCGTATAGGGGTGATCATTTGTGAATGCGGCGGCAAGATCTCCGGAGTTCTGGACACCGGACTTCTCCTAGAAAATGTTGCAAATATACCCAGTGTCGTATTTACATCTAAGGAGGCCTACCCCTGCAATATATTTGGGCAGGAACGTTTACGAGAAGCAATTGAGGCCCATCAGTTGGAACG
>MGNI01000173.1:19884-27991 GCA_001795115.1 Chloroflexi bacterium RBG_16_48_8
CCGCCTCGTAGAAAAGCTCTTCCGAGATGTTGCAGCGGATACTGGTTTGGAGAGGGCTTACTTGGACGTGGTGGACATCCGTGAACATTGCGCATATGTCCATCCGGATCAT
The DNA here is from genome assembly GCA_001795115.1 of Chloroflexi bacterium RBG_16_48_8. GTDB lineage: Bacteria > Chloroflexota > Anaerolineae > Anaerolineales > E44-bin32 > MGNI01. The sequence goes on from MGNI01000173.1 coordinate 19,997, forward strand.
CCCGATCCCGCCTTGAGGAAAGCTGTTGGTCTGATCAATATGGGCATCGCTCGGTTGGCAGCTACTGTTCCACCTCATCCTCACCACACAGCGATACAAAAATCCGCCTTGGTCATTGGAAGTGATTTAAGTGGATTAACAGCGGCTCTTGCTTTGGGGGATGAAAGCATAGAGGTCACGCTAACTGATGAAGCCATTGAACTAGGTAAAGGATCCCCTGCCCTGCTAGAAAATGCCCACAAACTCATCACAGAAAGGATCGATCTAGTTGAGAACCATCCTAACATCCGTACTTTCCTGAATACCCAAGTTACACAAATAAAGGGGTCATCAGGGAATTACCAGGTGATCCTATCACAGGGGGAAGAAAGCACTATCGTCCAAACTGGGACAATTATCCTCGCGATCGGTGCTCGAATAAAAACCCTGGATCATCGCCGATGGTTTGATCGTTCACGGGTCGTCACTCAGGACGAATTCTGGCATGAACTCAAAGCCATCCAAGGCACCCATCAAGGTCCACCATCTAATGATATTGTGATGATACCATGTGCGGAAGGGAAAGAAGGTGAGCGTTGTTCTCACATCTATTCTAAGGTGGGCATCCAACAGGCGATCCGTACCAAAGAACTCAATCCCAATGCTGAGGTAACGATTCTCTTTCGAGATCTCTATCTTGGAATCTCCAGCACGAAAGATGAAGCAGAGATCCTTCAAGCAAAGGAACTTGGGGTTAATTTCTTCCATTACAGGAAGGACTTTCCTCCGGTTGTTGAGGATCGTACTGTCGATGTTTTCGACCCGTTGACGGGTCAACCTGTGCGAATTCCCTACGATAAAGTCGTCTTAGCCATGCCTCTACTACCCGACGAGAGAGCAGGACGGTTGGCGACCCTTCTCAATCTTCCCCGGGACAAACATGGATTTATCGTTGAGGAGCGCGTTCGGCTTCGACCTGAGTCTAATATCGATGACGGCATCTACGTCGTCGGAGGGATTCACCAACCATCTGACAGTTCAGAAACCTTACTCCAGGCCTATGTAACCAGTTCACGTGTCCTTCGATTCCTCAGCCAAGATACTATCGTTGTCGACAAACCAGTTGCTGAAATCGATATGTCTTTATGCACTGGTTGTGCAAATTGTATTCAGATTTGCCCAACTTCGGCTATCCGACTCGAAAAGCGTGCTGGTATATTGTCCCTGGCAGAGGTGGATGTTCTCCGCTGTACAGGTTGCGGGAATTGCTTGGTTGTTTGTCCGGTGAAGGCTATCTCACTTCCCGGTTGGGACGATGCTACTATCCTTGCGCAAATCTCCGCCGCCTTAGAGGAAGCAACTTTGCTGGAGGAAGAGACATCGCTTCCCTCAGCCAGGCTCAAAATTCTGGCTTTTGCATGTGAATGGAGCGCTTATGCCGCTGCCGATCTAGCTGGAACACAGAAAATCCCCTACCCTCCTAATGCTCGTATCATACGGTTAAATTGTTCTGCACGTCTTGATCCACATCATATCTTGTGGGCTTTTCTAAATGGAGCAGACGGTGTTTTTCTTGGCCTCTGCCCACGAGGCGATTGTCACTATGGCAAGAGCAATCTCCATGCAGAGCGGCGTATCCTGACTCTAAAAAAACAGCTTGCTGAGCATGGTATTGATCCCTGCCGTTTGCACATCGAATTTCTATCAGGCGATGACGCTTATGGATTCGTAGAAGCTATAACAACGTTTTCAGACAAAGTTGCCACCCTTAACGTCCAAGATCCGAAAATCATATTGGGCTAAAGGATGTTCAAGTGAGCTTTTGTTATGAAATAAAGAAAAGAGGTTAGGATGTCAAAACGATTGGAAATGGAGGTATGGTCACTCAATAACTGTGCAGGATGTGGCCTTTGTGTGGCGTCTTGCTCCAAGCAGGTTTTGGGTTGGGATGGAGGAAATCATCCGGTCGTTGAAAAGCGCATCAAGACCGTTGGTTACACACAAAGCCTTTTGGACAGCTGCACATTTTGTCAAGTGTTCTGTGAAGAGGTTTGTCCAAGATTGGAACGGTGGGCTGCTCCTGAACCACAATCCGTTGTCGCTGCACGAGCACATGGCCCAGTCAAATCAGGTGCACCCAATGATGTCATTCGTAGCATCCTAACAGCTGGTCGCAGTGCGGGACTGCTGGATGGCGTTGTATTGTTAGATCTTGACCCCTGGGATCTTAAACCCGTCGCGAGAGTCATAAGTACGGTTGAGGAAATTGTTACAAGCGTTGGACCTCAATATCTCTGGGCTCCGATCTTTGACGTCCTTAATGAAGCGGTTTTTGATCGAAAGATGGAGAACATAGCAGTCGTTGGCACACCTTGTGCAGCCCAAGCCATCCGCCGGCTTAGAGCTTCACCAAATGTCTATTTGCAACCATACCAAGATTCAATTCGGCTAAGTATCGCAATCTTCTGTACAGGCATTTACCGACCGGAAATGGTAGAGGAAGTTCTTGTCAACCGTATGGGGATTGCACGCGATCAAGTGAAACGGCTTGAAATTTCTTCCGATAGAGAACACCTACAAGCAGTATTATGGAATGGAGATGTTCATACAATCCCGCGTCAAATTGCTGAAGAATATACCCTCACCGGCTGTGGTAGTTGCGACGATTACCTCGGTGAATCCGCTGATCTGGCTGTTGGTACACTTGGCGCATCGGAGAATACATCAACCCTCATCATACGCTCTCGTGTTGGAGATGTTTTCGTGCGCAACGCTCTCCAAATGAAACTTTTAGAAACAACTGACAAAGTGGATCTAGTCGCGCTAGAAGTTGCTGCTGGAGAGAAAGATCGACGAGAAAGAGCCCAGGCATTTAAAGATTTATCTCTCCTGATGCTCGATGGATTAGCCGATCCACTACAACGTAACCAAGCCATTAAACAATTTGTTAGTTTATACCGTACACCATCGAGGTCTGGTACACTCGAAAGATCCCGTAACGGTTGCACTGGTTGCTAGATACTGAAGAAGGTTTCTCCGAGAGAATAAATTCTCGAAAGGGAAGAAAATGAAAGTGCTGAATGCAAAATCAAAAGACCTAAAAACCATAAGTAAATTATTAAAAGAGTCTCTGAACAATCAACCCATTGAGGTGCAGAATGCAAGCCATTTACATGGCTTGGCTGCAGGACTGAAACATGGTGAAGTGATTATCCAGGGAGATGCAGGCGACTATCTAGGTGTTTTGAATGCAGGAGCCACAATCAAAGTAACCAAGAACACCGGCAGTTACGTTGCGGACAATATGACTGCTGGTACCATAATTATCGGTGGTAATGCTGGTTATGGTGCTGCCCAGTATTGTTATGGAGGAATAGTTGTTGTCCGAGGAGATGCGGGTAACTTTACTGCGACGATGAATAAAGGTGCAACGATCATTGTGTTAGGTAATGTTGGTGCCGAAGTCGGCACATATATGCTCGATGGTGATCTTATGGTGGTTGGAAACGCCGGTGAGAATTTCGCAAACTACTTGATCCGTGGCAATGTGTACATTCGAGGGGAGTGGGAGAGTTTAGGTCATAATACTCGTCTTGAATCATTAGATGAAGAAGACATCGACAAGCTGCAAGCCTATATCGAAAACTATCAATTTGAAGCAACACCAGAAGACTTCAAGAAAATCGTGGCTGCATCAGAGAAGCCTTTTTACCATTAGGAGGGAATTATGCCTGTTATCGGTGCTTTCTGTGTAAGTGTAAATCGAGAAGTATGCATCAACGCACACATGCCTGGCAAATGTGCTACATGTGCCGAAGTGTGCCCCCACGGCGTATATGCGTTGGATCCTTTATCGGGGGAGATGAGGATTGTTAACTACAACGCATGCGTTGGTTGTCGAATTTGTGCAGAATTCTGCCCAGAAAATGCCATTCGTATTAATCCCGCTGAGTCTGAGTATGTCGCTCGATATCCATGGACGCTTTCCACTATTGAGGAAATTCACTACAAAGCTCAGACTGGAGAATATCTGCTTCGCGGGTTTGGCACACAACACCCCACACCACACTTTGATACGATTACCGTTGTTCCCAGTCAGATTGCGAGCGAAGCCCCTCGAGATAAATATCGCGAGGAATGCGATATGGAAGTCATCATTGGGAAGGATACTTGTGAAAAGCCGATCCATCTAAAACTTCCCTTTGTATGGCCAGCGATGTCCTTTGGTGCGCTGAGCAAAGAAGCGAAAATGGCGCTTGCTATCGCTGCAGCTCAAACGGGTATTGCCACAAACACTGGGGAGGGTGGTCTGGTACCTGAGGAAGTATGGTTCGCCCGAGGGTACACCGATAAGGCCTTTTCCCACAAAGAATGGGAACCCGGAGGATATTTGATTATCCAATGGTCCACCGGACGATGGGGTGTCTCAGTGGATTATCTCACTAGTGGTGATGCAGTGGAAGTCAAGATTGGCCAAGGAGCGAAACCGGGCATGGGAGGACACCTACTTGGTGCAAAAGTCACTAAAGAAATCGCTCGAGTTCGTGGCATTCCTATCGGCTCCGATGCACTCAGCCCCTGTCGATACTACGATGTTCAAACTCTAGAGGATATGAAGCATATGGTTGACTTCCTTCGTGATGTCACCGACTATCAGTGTCCTATTCTCTTCAAACTCGGCCCATCCCGCCCCTATGATGATGTGGCTGCATGCATCGAAGTTGGAGCGGACGCTATCAGCATTGATGGCCTTGTTGGTGGAACAGGTTGTTCACCGGATATCGTCACCCAAGGTGTGGGCATACCCACAATCGCCTGTCTCCCACCTGCTGTCCAAGCCTTGAAAGATTACGGCGTTCATCGTCAAGTGAAATTAATTGCCTTAGGTGGCATACGCAATGGTTTGGATGCCTATAAGGCAATGGCAATGGGTGCAGATGCAGTGGGCTTTGGAAGTGCAGCTCTGGTTGCCATGGGTTGTCGCGTTTGCTATGCCTGCCAGAAAGGCAATTGCCCCTATGGCATTACCAGTCAAAAGCCCGAATTTCGTGCTCGATTAGATCCCGTTGAAACTGGACATCGCTTGGCAAACTTCATTCACGCATGTGCCGAGGAGGTTAAAATCCTAACCATGCTTTCTGGTCACAGCACAATCTCAGATCTCTCTACTGAAGACCTGCGCTCTCTTGACCTAAATACAGCCGCACTTACAGGGCTTAAGTTAGCTGGCTATGATCGTCCATTATCTTTCTGGGAGGAAGGTTTCAAGTCTATATCCAAGGATGGTAATGGTCACAAACGACCTGTCTCCAAGGAAGATATGGCTTTGGATTAAGCGATTTAGAGAATTAAAAGGTTGATCCATTTCTTTGGATGAGCCGATTGTATTGCTACCTCCGCAAAACAATCAAGAATGAAAATTAATTTCTTTCCTTTACCAGGTTGGAAACCAAGCTGTACTCCTTTCCAACCTGGTCTATTATTAATCAAATCCTATCTCAGGCTAACACACTCCACATCTCGACCTATTAATTAGTCACTACATGGAAGGGAGTTGTTCATTATTCGCTTTTCACAAGGGGCGTTTTCCATATGAGGGGCTAGCAGCTGTCAGATGAGGAGGAGAAGTGGTTTTTAGCAGCAACCCTTGCCTCTGCCAAAACCCACAAATCTTTCTCCCTCGCCACCTGATGACCATGTTGCCCCCTTTCTTGGAAAGAACCCTTTCACATGTCTGTTGTATCTTTTCTTCACTTCAAGTAGTAAGTATTAATATTTAGTAGCCGTAGTAGGGTCTGGGGAATTGTGGATGAGATCTCTCTGTTGAAGAAAGTACCTCGAATGGAGGGGTTAAGGGCGATCCAATTGGCATATGTGGGGGTTCGTGAAGTGAAATCTCTCCACAGGGAAATTGTGAGGAATAAGGGATAAGTATGAAACAAAAGTTGACTATTGCACCTATGATTTGGAGGTAACAGTTAAGCAGTTGAGCGTGTGTATGATTTGGGGAATAAAGTCTCAGAAGATCTCGTTTTCCCCAGTTTTCCCCAGTTCTCCACAGAACTAGGGGGGTTATCCACAGTTTTGGTGTTTTTAAGACTACTTTTAGCGCTAATCCCTTGATGAAAAGAAGTAATTAACGCAAATATGGGCTTTCATACCATGAGGTACAGTAAAGAACTGTGGATTACAATAACGATATGGAACAAGAAAAACTGGGTTTTGATGAATTCATAGACAGGTGGCACTCAGAGTTGGATGCTGCATGGGACGCACTTCCCGAAAATACCCGGAAGGGTTTGGTGGGTGCGATCAATCTGCTCCCCGAGGACATGAAAGGTTGGAGATCCTTGATTGATCGGTCGATAGATCATATTCGCCAAGCGGCGGGGTCAAAGCATTCTGTTGCTATCATCGGACCCGTTAATGCGGGAAAATCTACGCTCTACAATCAATTCATTCGCAGCAAGGGGGATCGGGCAGAGGTGAGTGCTATTCCAGGTACCACGCGATATTTACTGCAGGCCGATGCGGGGATTTTTACCGTAATTGATACACCTGGGGCAGACGCACCAGGGGTTGTTGGGGATGTTGAGAAAGAACGTGCACTGGAGGCAGCCAAAGGGGCTGATGTATTGATATTACTTTATGATGCAACCCATGGCATTCGTTCTCCAGAGCAGATTCTCTTTGAAGAAATAGAGAAGCTGAACAAGCCCTTTATTGTTGCATTGAATAAAATGGATCTGATGAAGAGAGAACAACCGATTGTCGTTGGTAAAGCAGCTGCTGCATTGGGCATCCAGTCGCATGAATTGATTCCCATCAGTGCGGAAGAAGGGGATGGCGTTGAAAAACTATTGCTGGCCATCGCGAAAAGCGAGCCCGGCATTGTCGCCTCTCTTGGCGCGGCTCTCCCAGAATATCGCTGGAAACTGACACAAGCTGCAATAGCCAAAGCGGCCTCTACATCAGCCGCAATTGCAATCACCCCTCTTCCTTTTTTGGATTTCTTTCCATTGGTCGGTGTGCAAGCTTCTTTGGTGTTGACTATTGCCAGGATTTATGCTTACCGTATCACAATTGCTCGGGCACGTGAATTGGTGATGGCCTTCGGCATGGCTTTGTTGGGAAGGACATTGTTCTACGAGTTAAGTAAGTTTGGAGGTCCTCCAGGCTGGTTATTGGCTGCTGCAGTAGCGGCAGGAACAACGACCGCCATGGGGTATGCAGCTGCCATCTGGTTCGAGAGGGGAGAGAGAATATCCAGGCAATCCATGAAAGGTATTTCACGAGTCATAGCGACCGCAGTGATCGATCGCTTGAAGTCCCTTGGAAAGCGACGTCCCAAGAAAGCTACGTTGAGAGAAAGAATACAGGAGACATTGGAAGATTCTCCGGAGTGGACAAGCTCAATAAAGGATCGTTACCCAGGAGGGGATCCAGTCTCATCTGATCATTATGGAGATGGAAGGAGGAGTACATAACGATGATCCCAATCGAATCCTTACTCTCTAGCAGACTTTTCCTAAGCCCTCAACGGGTGGGAGATCGGATAACCTTCATCAGCAACATCTCAGGGCATTTGAGCCTCTATGTCATGAACCTTGGGGGAAGCGTCCCTGAACCGCTCTTACCCCCGGATATCGCCTTGCAAAACCCACTTCTTATGCATGGCACGCCCTTCCATGTCTTTGATTCCATAGGAAAGGTCCTGGTTATGATCGATGAGGATGGGAATGAGGTTTACCAACCCATGCTGATTCCCATGGACGGGGGGATTCCAGAAAACGCCTTTGGCGACCGATTGTTAGATTATCGGGTCCATCTTGGGAAAGGCTTATCCAGTCCCAATGCCGTCCTTTTCATCGCCGAGTCGCGCAAGCACCCTGTCGTGGAAGTATTGAAGGCTGATCTGGAACAAGGGACCTTTGACAAGATCTATGAGAGCGCCTGGGTTGAAGATGGAACCATGAGCGAGAAGGGAAGAATGGTTGTGATACTGGATGAGTACTC
>MGNI01000173.1:28030-28559 GCA_001795115.1 Chloroflexi bacterium RBG_16_48_8
ACGAGAGGTTCAACAACTGGTTGGCATAGCGATGGATGAACGCGAGGATGGACAAGAGGTCATCCTCAACGGCATCCATGATTGCCAATTCCTTGCGGAAGATAAAGGGATCCTTTTCATCACCTCGCTTTATGAGGATACCTATGGATTGGGAATGATTAGATTGGATGAAGAGGCCGAGGTGAAGCCCATCGAGATCGTGGGCACTCGGCACCGAGGCCTAGGGGAACTCAGTTATCTGGATCCTATTGGTGAGGATCGATATTTATTGACTTACAACATCGACGGATGTTCTTGGGCTTATGAAGGCAGTCTGGACGTGGATGCTCTCAAGCTGAGCTTGGAGACGGTGGTCTTTGGTGAGGCTGATTTGGCCCAAGGGGTTGTGCAATCCTGCCGTTATGACATGCAAAACGACAGTTATGCCATCGCATTTTCAAGCGTGGTCTCTCCCTCACAGATTTACACTGTGGGAGGCAAAGATCGAAGTGAGGTACGCGTACATACAAGTGAGAGGATCCTTGGGATT
>MGNI01000173.1:28624-28931 GCA_001795115.1 Chloroflexi bacterium RBG_16_48_8
CGCCCGCCTCTATCTCCCGCAGGAAGAATTGGGCTTTGAGGAGCCCTATCCCCTTGTTTACTACGTCCATGGGGGTCCACAAAGCCAGGAAAGGCCCGATTTCACCTGGTTCTCCATGCCGTTGATCCAATTTCTTACGCTAAGCGGCTTCGCCGTTTTTGTCCCCAATGTGCGCGGGAGCAAGGGCTATGGGATGAGGTATACGAAGCTCGTCGATCGCGATTGGGGAGGTGACGACCGTCTGGACCATGTGCACGCTATGAGGGTGCTGGAGTCAGACCCCAGAATCGATACCAACCGAGCGGGG
>MGNI01000173.1:28986-34101 GCA_001795115.1 Chloroflexi bacterium RBG_16_48_8
GGCACCCAGAGTTGTGGTCGGCGGCGGCGGACATGTTCGGTCCTTACGATTTGATCACCTTCCTGCAGCGCATCCCCCCGACTTGGGTGCCTTATTACAAGATTGCATTGGGCGATTTAGAGGTGGAGGAGGATCGAGAGTTTTTGGAAGAACGCTCACCTCGAACAAGGTTGACCAACCTTGCCTGCCCCCTCCTTGTCATTCAGGGAAAGAACGATCCTCGGGTTGTTGAGAGAGAATCCAGCGATCTGGTGGAGGAATTGCGGTCTCAGGGTAAGCAGATCGAATACCTCACGTTCGAGAACGAAGGGCATGACGTTCTCAAGTTCGAAAATAGGGTGCGATGCTATAACGCTATAAGGGATTTTTTCCGACAGCACTTGTGAGGAGAGGGTTAATTGCTAACCCTGCGGTAGGTTCACTTTCTATGACTTTCTTCCAGATTAGTAACCTGCCGCAGGGTTGAAGTGCTGTTGTAACTTGTAAATGAGGATTAAGGTTGTTATTCAATCGTGATCATAATGCTGATCCGATCGCTTTCGTCATAAGCCGGATCGATCATCAAGTTGAGCGTTTCGCCATCCTTCACAAAATCACCCCAATAGCTGTCTTCGCTCTCCCAAGGTTCTCCTTCAACGGTCCAGCCATTCGCTTCTAATTGTGTAAGCATGAACTCCACAACCTCCTCGAAGGTGAGGTTGGTATAAGCTGAGACCATACCTTCCATGGCAAAATCAATCTCGGCCCCTTCTGGAAGAGGAACGTCCTCGCGAGTCCACTCACCACCACTGAGAAGATCCTCATCAAAAGATAAGGGTTCGGCTGCCGCTGCTTCTGGGGGGAGCTCGATGGTGAAATCCCCATTGACATCATGCATGTTGAAAACGACATTCATCGGGCCGTAGTCAGATTAATTCTTTAATGATGTAAGATAGGATTTTGGAATGATGAAGACAACTCAGTATGTTTGTAAATTATTCTTTTTTTCAACCTCCAACCGGCTACGATCTGATTAAAAAGGATAAGTATCTGCCTGGCTTTAAGCCTTCGTACCGATAGGGAGCATAGAGGATTTCCAGTTTTCCTTCTTCAGGTACTTCAAATACAACACACCCGTTAAGAATGCCGTTTGGTAATATATCAACAATTTCCATATCGCAAGCTTCAGCCGAAAAAATATAAGTAGAGTCACGTAACAAATTATTAGAATCCAAGACTTTAAATTCAAAAGAACTAAAGGATCTTACAGAGTCCGGACCAAGGTTTACAGTTGTAAAATAAACCACTACGAAAATATTTCCTGGCTTAGGTTCATCATATTCATCGGCTTCGACCCATTTCACATCGCTAAGAGTAATTTCCAATGAATATAACTCCTCAGTGTAATCGTCCAAAATTGGTCCTAATGTTTGACTCTGTACTTCGAATGAAGGGGTTGATGTTAGCGTCGGCCTACTTGTGGGTGTCAATGAAGCTTTGATCTTTGGTGTGGGATAAGGTGTATAGGTAGGGTAAGGTGTATAAGTAGGATAGGGTATATCGGCTGGCAAAGCAGAACATGAATTGATGAGAATTATGAAGATTATTGCTGAAATGAGTTGTTGGTATAAAAGCTTATTTTCCACATGATTCTCCTAATAATGGATCTATACAGTTATGAATAAAAGTATTGAAATTTCTGTATTTACATTCAGCAACCCCTGAGTCATAATGCGTAATGACTGAATCAATCACATACTACAATTTCATGGACATCTCGTCATGTAGATCAAAGAAGAAACTGAGACAATTTAGATGCTTGTCAGCTTCCGCATTCAAGAAATTATAGTATTTTATACCTGACGCGCAAGAGAGCTATTGCATCACCCTTCATGCGCACATATCTCTTCATATTTTTTTGATGTTGATTTTTGATATTACTGAGTGAAATATGCTTAATCTATGCCAGTCACTGGTTGGGTTGGAAGCTGCGTCATGCATAAGAAGTGTGACAAATAATTACTTGCAAGAAGGATGTCCTTCTGTTATTTGTGACTGTACTGCAATAACTATATTTTAAATTGGATCATTGGGACAGAACCGCGATTTATGCATGAAAACCGCAATTATTTTGGGATGGAATCAATAAAAAGATCGAAAAAGAGCAAATTATTCCCACCATTTTTCCAGAAACACTTTTTTGCAGTACAGTCATTTGTAGTATGAAGAAAGTATTGAAGGGGACAGCATGAATTGTATATCGCTATTAACCGACTTCGGTCTGAAAGACGGAAACGTGGGGGTGATGAAGGGCGTGATTTGGGGCATCGCTCCTTCTGTTCAAATCTCGGATTTAAGCCATGACATCGCGCCACAAGACATTCTGGAAGCAGCCTTTGTCCTTGGAAGGGCAGCCCTGTACTTTCCTGCAGGCACCATCCACCTGGTGGTCGTCGATCCTGGTGTGGGGACGGATCGGCGAGCTATAGCGGCCAGGATTGGTCCCTATCAATTCGTTGGTCCCGATAACGGTGTGGTTACAAGGCTGGTGAGGCATGCTGTTGACAAGAAGTGGTCCAGAGAAGTTGTGCACTTAGACAAGCCCCAGTATTGGCTGCCTGAGGTGAGCCATGTCTTCCACGGCAGGGACATCTTCGCGCCTGTCGCTGCACATCTGGCTAGGGGAGTGCCCTTGAAGGATGTGGGTACGCCAATGGAGGATCCTGTTCTCCTTGCCCTCCCAGAACCGACCAAGAGCAAAGGTGTGATCTTTGGCGAAGTGATCTATATCGATCACTTTGGCAGCCTGATAACCAATATCAAATCTTCGGATATCCAAGATGGTAAAGCAGTTTCGGTGGAGATTAAAGGCGAAAATGTGAATGGATTGGCAAACACCTTTGGGCAACAACCTGCGGGATCCTTGATCGCTTTATTCAGCAGCACGGGAGATTTGATCCTTTCTGTTGTGAATGGCAGTGCCTCCCAACGTTTGGGCGGCAGGATTGGCGACCAGGTCAAAGTGACCCATTCCAGATAAGGATGTATCGATCTTCCAGGGGTTGTTGCCCAGCACATTCCCATGTCCGATAGGAAGGTTGGGGTGGACTCGGATCCTCTTTTGTTCATGTTGAATTTGTGAACTCAGGTTCCATTTATCGGTATCGCCGACTATCACAGTCTCCTGAGGGGGTCCAATCGTATGGGAAATGGAGCGAAAAGTCTTCGTGACTTTCGCCGATTCCGTGTGTTTTATTCATTGGACGGTTGAAACCGTCCATCCGAATCTTATGGCTCAAGCGTTTTCTCTCCTCGTTGAAGACTTGTCGTTCCGCTATCGGGACAGACAGGAGTTAGCTATTCGGGATATATCCCTGAGCATGGAGCCAGGTGGGCTTTTATTGGTGGCGGGTCCCAGTGGTTGCGGGAAGACGACCCTTGCACGTTGTATCAACGGGTTGATCCCAAGATCTTATAAGGGCGAGTTGACGGGTTCCATCCGTATGCTGGGTCAAGACACAAGCAGTTTATCCTTAGCGCGTATCTCCCAGATGATTGGGACCGTGTTGCAAGATCCTGAACGCCAGATTTTAGGGACCCGTGTGATCAGTGAAGTGGCTTTTGGTCTTGAGAATCTGGGTTTCTCCCGCCCAGAGATTCGTGAACGGATAGCGGAGACGATGGACTATCTAGGAATCACGGAACTGGCTGAGCGCGGGACACACAATCTCTCGGGGGGTGAGAAGCAGAAGGTCGCTCTGGCAGGTGTACTGGCGATGAAGCCAAAAATGCTGCTGTTGGATGAACCTCTAGCGAGTTTGGATCCAGCCAGCGCACAGGAGACCATGGCCTTACTTCGTCAGCTTGTTGACGAGGGGATGACCGTCCTCATCGTTGAGCATCGTGTGGAGGATGTTCTCAAGATCAGGCCTGATCGTGTGATGCTCATGTTAAATGGCGTGGTGACCTACCTCGGCCCAATACGGGGATTGGAGAGCGCAGTCGATTACCATGAGGTGAAATTGCCTGCCGCTATGACTTTGAAGATGGCGGCTGGTGATCCTGCTCCTGGGGAGCCTACACTCTTGGCGGACGCTTTTGAGGGAGCGGAGCCATTGGTCTGCTTTGAGAATGTTGGTTTTGAATATGAGAATGGAGTTAAAGTATTGCATGACGTCACTCTGAATATCCATCGAGGGGATGTGATCGCCATTCTAGGACCCAACGGGGCGGGGAAAACCACATTGGCAAAGCATGCCATTGGTCTGCTCAAACCGAACTCGGGAAACGTATGGGTTGAAGGTCGGGAAACGAGTGAGCTGAGCGTAGCGGAAATCGCCAATACGCTGGGTTATGTTTTCCAAAGCCCAAGCCATATGCTCTTTGCCCCCAGTGTTAAAGAAGAACTTTCGTTTGGTCCCAAAAACTTAGGACATCGTCCAGAGGATATAAAAAAGGAGGTGAGAGAAGCTATTGAAATTGTGAATCTTTCCGGCTTGGAGGAAAATCCACCGCTAGCGCTTTCTTTCGGTCAACAGAAGCGTGTAACCATCGCAGCTATCCTCTCGATGCGCTCTAAAATCCTGGTGATGGATGAACCCACAGCAGGGCAGGACTACAAGAACTATATGGATTTCATGGATTCGATTTTGCGCCTGCCCAACTTTGAAGCCATTCTCTTCATCACCCACGACATCGATATGGCCGTGATCTATGCTAATCGAGTGCTCGTGGTTAGTGAGGGCACGGTCGTTGCGGATGGCGCACCGGAGGAGGTGCTGAAGGATTACGATCTGCTTGAGAGATGCAGGCTCGTTCCCACTTCATTGTTGGACCTCAACCTTGAGATGTTCGACCGCACACAGAAATTCATGCGGGCTGAAGCGTTGGCGCATATTTCTCCAGTTGAGTGACGGGCTGAGCCGGGAGTCCGTTGGGGGAAGGTTTTAAAAATTTGATCGATCAATTTAAAAGGAGGAAAAAATGGATCGCAGATTAACACAGGTGGTCGTTTCTCTCATCGCAGTCCTGGTTTTCTTTTTACTCATCGTGTGGATTGGCGGGATGATCAACGAAAACCTGAAACTCGATGAAACAGCGCTCCTGCGTTTCGTGTTTGTAGGCATAGGCCTGGTA
>MGNI01000173.1:34188-35259 GCA_001795115.1 Chloroflexi bacterium RBG_16_48_8
CTGTACGCAATATTCTCCTATATGTTTAACGGTACAGTCTTTGCCGTCCCTTCCGTCAGCCAGGTGGCGTTGCGTCCTGCCATCGCTATCCCCATGTTCTTTGGCTACACCTTTGGCCCCGTCGTGGGCTTGTTCACGGGAGCCGTAGGCAACATGTTCGGTGATGCCCTTACTGGATTTGGCCTCTCCCCGCAGTGGAGTTTAGGCAATGGATTGGTGGGGATGATCGCCGGCATGGTGATGCTCTTCAAAGATAAGAAGAGGAGCGTGGATACCGTCCTTTATGTGAGTGCGGCATTGGCAGCGCTAGCGACAGTGTTCTTTTTGTTCAACCGAGATATTGCCAATATGCTCTTCTATGATGTGGACAATGGCATTTTTGGCGATCAGACCATCACCATTTGGGCTGGCCTTTCGGCTGTCATTGGCTTCGTGCTGGTGCTCATCGTGCGCTTCGCCTTCGCCCAAGATATCGATCTGGGGGCAGCTGTGATCTGGGGTATGCTGGGCAATTTCATCGGCCTGGGTTTCGCTGCCATTTCCGATATCTGGATCAACGGTTTCTCCCCACAAGTTGCTATTGTGGGTGAGTTCCTCCCGGCCGCTGGACCCAATTTGATCTTCGTAGCCATCCTCGTGCCAATCCTTGTGGCTGCTTATAAAGCTGTCCAACGGCAGGCAGGTCGGTAGGGGTGTTTCGGTGGAGACCCACCTTTCGTGGGTCTCCACCCCATGATTTTTTACTGTTTGCTTGAGGTTCGATGCTGGCAACCTGGCGTTATCGAAAGAGGGACTCCCTCATCCAAAGCTTTGATCCGAGGGCCTGGATCACCTTTTATGGATGTTTCCTGGTTGGTTCGGTCATGTTTTGGGATCTGCGCTATTTGATGGTCTTTCTCGCTATTGCACTCTTCTCGATCTTCGCTTCAAGGATCACATGGAAGGAGACCCGCCGCGCCTGGTTGTTCATAGGGGGATTTGTCATCTTCTTCTCACTCCTGACCTTTCTAACAGGACGCGGCGGGTTGGAGCTCTACACAGTTGAACATCTCATTCGAAAGATAGAGGCTC
>MGNI01000173.1:35286-35592 GCA_001795115.1 Chloroflexi bacterium RBG_16_48_8
GAAGCGACCATCTACGCCACCAGCCAATTGGTGCGTGTCTTCAGCTTGGCCAGCATGACCATCTTGATTCCCTACATGCTCAATCCGGCTCATTATGGGATCGCTTTCAAGGGTTTGGGGCTGCCTGATAAAATCGCCTATGCCCTGGACCTCACCATGCGCTTCATTCCAACCTTTGGAAGAGATTTTCAGATGACGATGGATGCCCAGAAGGCTCGTGGGTACGAAATCGAGAAACTCAAAGGTGGGTTGTTTGAACAAGTTCGAAAGCTTGCCCCTTTGATTGTGCCTGTCACCATCCACAGT
>MGNI01000173.1:35608-36449 GCA_001795115.1 Chloroflexi bacterium RBG_16_48_8
ACATCATCGATGCTATGGATTTACGAGCGTTTGGCGTTGGACCACGCACCTGGTTAGAAGAACTGCATTACAGACGGCGAGATAGGGTTCTCATCGCCCTTGGCATCCTGCTTCTTGTGACATCGGTTGGGGCTTCTTTGCTGGGTATGGGGAAATTCTGGGTCCCAGAAGTTTTCCTCAGGCTGGTTGGAGCGTAAAGGGAATCCTTAAGGTTAGAGCGGAAACTGCAGGGATCCCCGCCTTCAATTCATCCACGGATCATACGAGCGCATGCATGGGTAGAGATGCCCTGGCAGGGCGTCTCTACAAAGTTGCCTTGGGGAAGGTCCCTGGTACTTTATGGAAAAAGCTCACAAGCTCAGTAATATCCTTCAGGATCAGATTCGCACCAGCACGTTCCAATTCCCTTTTCCCCCCGAAACCGCACAAAACGCCCACCGTTTGCACACCCGCAGCCACTCCTGCTTGGATGTCCACGGTTGTATCCCCCACCATGAGACAATCCTCTGGTCTAATCCCTAACCGGTCAGCTGCCCACAGGATGGGATCCGGGTGCGGTTTGGTGCGGGGGCAGGTGCGGATGGTTGCCACGACTTGGAAAAGGCCGACCAGCCGGCACTTATCGAGGAACTCCTTTGTGCTTTGGCTGCCTCGCGTAGTAACGATTCCGAGTGGACATTGCTGGTGGAGGTGCAGCAGGGCAGCAAAGACACCCGGCATTAAAGTAATGGAATGAGGGTGAAATCCGCCTCGCCATCGTCGGATTTTGTTATAGATCGGGGAGAGGACATTATCCAATCCGAGGCGATCGATGAGGGTCACAAAGCCATTCATGGGGGTA
>MGNI01000173.1:36468-39305 GCA_001795115.1 Chloroflexi bacterium RBG_16_48_8
GACGTGCGAAGTGCGTGGGCTTATGATCTCTGAACAATCGACGAAGGGGCCGCATGGCACGAGCCAAACGGCGAACATAAACATCATCCGTATCGGCTAACGTGCCGTCGATGTCGAAGAGGATGGCCTGTACCCGGTGGGGATCAAGGTCCTTTGTCATGGATTTGGGAGTGGGAATTCAATCGCTCCACGCAGGATCTCCAGTTCTTCAGCATCGGGAGTCAGGATCCAGAGCGTCTGGTTGCCCCAGCGTTCGATCCGTACGTGCCCTTCGTTAGAATCCCAGGTTGCACTTAGAGTGGAGAGGCTGCCATTGCCGAATCTGGTTTCGCCGTACTCCTCGAAGGCCAGGTAAAATTCTTCCGCATCCCGAGCGCTGTCCCAGAGGGTCAAAAGCACAAATGCCCCTTGTTCTTGTGCATCGTGATAAAGCGCCACATAAGTATCACCATCCCAGCCTGCTGCGGCAATCTCAGATAGGTCCTCGTCGATAAACTCATCCAGGGTCAATCGTGTGTACCATTCACCTAAGACATCGTGTTCGATCTCGCGCCAACCCTCGCCAAGGAGTAGAGCCAAATCAAGGGGTTCAAGCATGATAGGTCGGTCATTGGGATATCGTTCTGGGTGGAGAATCTGTTCGGTTGAGATGGGTGGATTGGCATAGGCCGCGTCCACAGAAGCCCAACCTCCATTGAAGTGGATCTCTTGCACGAAGGCGAGGCCATAGCTGTAGGGGAAGATGAAATCCTCCTTCATGAAGGCGGGGGCAGAGTCGTAAACGGGCATTTCAAAGGTCCCGATAAATTCCGCAATCTCGAGGTAATCCTGGGGGGTTGCATAATTCCGCAGCCACTGTCCCTCTAAAAAGGTTGCATCCCCTTCGATGAGAGCCTGGACTCCAGCGCAGCGCTCGCTGTCCTCCTCACAGGCTTCATCGTTGAAACCCAGGCCATCCTGGAGGTCATAGGTCTGATCCTGCAATGCGTGGACGAACTCGTGGGCGTAGGTCAGCCGCTCGGGTCCTTTGAAACCTTCACCCTGGACAACGTACATCTCCTTGAGTTCGTCATCGTAGAATCCGGCGATCTGCTCCGTGTAGAGGTCGAAGTAGAAGGTGAGCAAATCAAAGTTTGGGTCGATGAGGCCCAACAGGGCAAGCACCCGGACATCATCCCTGGCCTCCTCCTCGGAGTAATCTGCAAGGAAATCATCCAGGACGCGCTGGCGGAGTTCTTCGGTTGTGAGCAGCGTGCGGGGAACAGGTCCTGTGGAGCGCAGACCCCTCAGCTCCATCACCTGTACCTCGATCTCATCCATTTGTGCCCGGATCTTGGGGTCGAAACTGGTGGCTTCCGTAGAGGCTGGAGTTTCAGTGATGGGGATGGAAGGGATCACTTCTGTCGCTGCCGCAGGCAGGGGTGTGGCAGCCCGTGTAGATGTAGGGAACGCTGTATCCGTGGGCGCAATAAAAGCAAACTGGCTGATGGCCCAGCCTGTGCCACCCAAGATGAGTATCGTAAGACCGCATAGACACGCGCCCACAACCAGCACTAAAATCCCCGCGATGATCCAGGTTTGCTTCGAGTCCATAGAAACCTCCAGCGATGTAGAGGGGATTTTATCATTTCCGCTGCTTGTAGGTAGCTAGTTCGAAAAGTTACTGGGGGACTTTTCTGGCTATGGGGTATGCTTTGCTATCAACTGAACCGTGTTGGAATGGATTTCAACCACGTCCTCAATATTCCTTGTATAACCCCCAGACATGACAACAGCAAATAGGATTCCCCTCCTCCGGCATGCCTCCAAAACGATCTGATGACGGTTCAACTCCGTCCGGTGGCTCTATAACAGGGTTATGGGCTCGTTCCATGTTATTGCCAGCTGGTGCGGTCCCTGCCAAGGTTCCACCGGCTTGTTCGTCAATACATCTGATACAGGAAAGTAGGGTTTGAAATCCTCGGCATCCAGTGCTTGACAATACCTCTGCACCAAATTGACATTTGACCAAGCTCCCCCTGCTTCATAATAATCACTGTGGGGCAGCTTCGTCTTGCTGTGCAAGCCATAGTTCGTCTCAAGACGTGTAGTGACAACCCTTCAATACCTGTCCTGCGTTCTAAGTGGTTGAAGATAGAACGCAACCCGTCACGTGTTAGCGGCGTGCCGGAGCGTAAGCCACCCATCGAGATGAAAAGCGCTTCACTCTGTGCATTGTGTTGACGCAGGCTATATAAACAATGGCTATTTCGGAAGTGAATTCGAGAATTAGGAATCGACCCTGCTTCCATTACGTATCTGTTTCTTACGCACATGGACATGGATCATGCAAGTGGGATTGATCAAGATAGCAAAAAGGATTGGTTTCAGCAAGCGGAGGTTTTCGCATGTCGGGATGAAAAGTCCCTGATTGACGGAAGCATCCCCAGGAGTTTCATCTTTTTAAATCCGGTGTAGATATCCAAAGTGTACACCCTTCTTGAGGACGGAGAAGCGGTCAATGCTGGTGTCGTGAATGTTCGAGCCATTGCTACCCCTGGGCTTACCCCTGGTCACATGACTTATTTGATCAATGGCGAAATCCTCTGCGCTGGGGATGCCTTAGTGCTGAAGGATGGAAGCGTTGAGCCTTTCTATCATACATGGAATTTGAATCATGAGATGGTGGAACAATCCATCAGGAAATTAGCAGTGCTTGAGAATATCTCTGTCTTATGCACAGCCCATACAAAGAGTTCCCGCAACTTTGAAGGTGCCATGAGGCAGTGGCGCTGATAACAAAAGATAAGCAGATTATTTTGGGTCAAAGTTCTACCCAGCATCCTCTGCAGTCCCCG
>MGNI01000174.1:0-214 GCA_001795115.1 Chloroflexi bacterium RBG_16_48_8
ATAGAAGTTGTAGCGTGCGGTTGCCAGGTATCATCACCCTCGGCGGGATAATCCGCCTGATCATAAAGCCACTGAACTGCCCGCAAAAGGGCCTGATCCTCCCGATTCCACACATCATACCCTGCCCGGTAGAGGATCACTGCCTGAACCAAAGCTCCCTGTAACCCTTCCCAGACGTAATTTTCCTTAGGAGGTGGCCAGGTGAAATCCCCTG
>MGNI01000174.1:402-610 GCA_001795115.1 Chloroflexi bacterium RBG_16_48_8
ATAATCTGGCGTTGAGTAATATTAATGTTCACCGATAAAACAAGGCTAAAAATTATCTTTGATGCGTCCACTGGGTATAAGCCATATTACGGCCTCCATCTGATGCATCATAATCTTGGGGTTTATAGCCATAAATATAATTGGCCAAATGTTTGACCCAGGCCGCTCTACCGGAGTCATACCAACTTCCTCCGAATTTTTCCTGCAA
>MGNI01000174.1:760-1827 GCA_001795115.1 Chloroflexi bacterium RBG_16_48_8
TGCGGTGTTTGGATTAGTAGGACAATTACTACCTCTTCCCTGGTCGGCCGGTATGACTCCGTCTGCTGGATAACCTTTTCCGTTACAAGTTGCACCTTTAGGATTTATACCAACATGTGGAGTTGCATTATAATCCGCATAAAACCAAGTTTGGCCGCTTGAATTAAGACAAATGTTCGGCCCAACACTCCCATCACCTGTATATCTACGAAACGTTAACCAGGCCTTGTCAAGTTCTGTTTTGTCTCTTAAGTAAGCTAAAGAAACTAATCTTGCACTACCGGCCATTGCATTTTCGTTGCTTCCACAAGAATCGTGAGTTTGGCCGAATGTCGCACCGCCATCTCCTACCCGAAAAGTGAATTTTGTGTGTGCCATGTAATCTACGTAATTGGTAAACCCTTTATAACCTGCGCCCCAATTATCTATCCCTAAAATATCAGCAGATACGACATACCGAGGAAACTGCCTTGCTATGGCTAGAGAGCCATCCTTTCTGCCTCCACCGCTTTCAGGTAAAGCGGAAACTTCTGTTCCCATAATATCGTTGAGTGCTTTAACCGCTTTATCGCGATACTTTTTTGCATCGGCTTCTCTTCCTGGCTCAGATGAAAGCCTGACCGCAGCCAAAGCGGCTGCGTAGACTCCCTGCGAATGAGAAAGTCCGTCATAGTCTGACAGGTTCGAAGGACCCCAGGAAGAATCGGCTTTATTGATAATTGCCTGCCAGGCAGAAGAACAAAAAACTGTCACATCCTGGTTGACCTGCAATAGGCAGTTGTGCAATCTCTTCCGGCGAAATCCATATCCCGGAGCCTGGGGACGGTGTTGGCGTTGGCGTGGGTCCTGGGCCTGATTTGGCTTTGTCCATCATGCAGGCTGCCTCGGCGCGGGTGAGGTCGTCGTAGGGCCGGAAGAATGCGTCGCCGCGGTTGGCGTCGTCCTCGCAGTCCTGCACCAGCCCATCCTGATAGGCGGCCATGACCCACTTGCTGAACCACAGGGCGCCTCCACCGACGGGCACGTCGTCATAGACCTGGGTCACAGGGTCGGCGTGCACGAAGTCC
>MGNI01000174.1:1861-2012 GCA_001795115.1 Chloroflexi bacterium RBG_16_48_8
CTTCAGCCCGGGTGTGGCCCGTGAGCGGGCAGAAGATGAGCGGGTCCGTCCCACACCCGGATGTGTAACCATCGTTATACAACTTAGCCGTCCACTTGTTGAACCACTCCTGTGCTCCAACATCTGCAAATACCGGTTGCGGCGGCTCTGG
>MGNI01000174.1:2061-4779 GCA_001795115.1 Chloroflexi bacterium RBG_16_48_8
CCGTTCTCGGGGCAGTACATGCGCGGTTCGGCGCTGCAGCCAGCGACGTAGCCGCCCCGGTAGAGGTTTTCAATGTAGTCATAGGCCCAGTGGGTTTCTGATACATCGATGAAGGTGGTGTTCGGAGGATTGGTCGGTGTTGGCGTCGGTGTTGGCGTCGGTGTTGGCGTCGGTGGTGTCGGTGTTGAAGTAGGCGTGCCGCCGGAGCCCCCGTCGACGCAGACCTTGAGATCACTCTGGGCGATGTCAGCCCAGTCGTAGACGTAGTACTGGGCGCCAGGATCGTCATGGATCACGGCAAAGCCGTTGGGCAAACCTGGGGCTGCGTAGGAGGTGACGTCGAGACCGTCGGTTCCATCCGCCTGGTTAGCGATGAAGGTCTTGACGAAGGCGTTGTTTCCCCGACGCTCATAAACTTTGAATTCGGAGTTGCCCTGGCTGGAGAGGACCAGGTAGCCGGAGCCGTCGTTGCACTTGTAGATAGCGAACCCTTCGCGATCGCCGCTGATGCCGTCGCCGGAAGCGAAGAAGGCCAGGCGGTTGAGGTCCCCACTGCCCGGATCGGCTTTGTACTTGTGAACGCCCTTGGCCTCTTCGGCGAAGTAGACGAAGCCGTTCTCGTCGTCGGCGACCATACCCTCGGCCACGCCTATGGAGACATCTTTGATGTCGCGCACCTTGGTGACGGTGACGCTGCCCCCGGCGCCGGAGAGCAGGTACTGGCTGATGGGGCCGCTGCCCTTCGCCTTATCGAAGACGAAGATGGCGCCGTCGGAGGGGCGTTTGTAGAGGGTAAAGCCGTAGGAGTCACCCTGGATATCGTTTCCGGTAGAGTCCTTATCGGCCAAGACAGAGACGGCGTCGCCCCCAGAGTAGTTGGGATTGATGCGCAGCACGGCAAGCTTGCCGGCCTCTCGCAGGTTGCCGGCGACGATGTCGATGGTGTCATTGCCGAACTTGAAGCCGTAGCGGAGGTCGATGTTGTTGAGAGGGGTGTTGAAGTCGACGTGCTGGATTTGTTTGCCGGAGAAGTCGAAGACGTAGATGCCGGCGTCCTTGTCGGAGAGGAACATGAGGCTCTTGGATCGATCAGTGGGGTGGATCCAGATGGCGGGATCGTCGGCGTTGGAGCCGCCCTTGAGCGGACCGAGCTTGGGATCGACGGTGACGGAGGGCTCGGCGCGGACCACGGATGCTGCGCCGCCCAGGCCCAAGAGAGGCGGGAGCAGTGAGATCGCGAGCGTCACGATGGCTGCGATGACGAGTATCAGAGTCAGCGCCCTATTGCGCATATGGGGTTTCTTTCTATCGTACTGCATGGTGTTTTCCTCCGGCAGATAGATTACGGGTTGGAATTGAGCCAGATGTAAGACAGCCCTATCCAGGGATTTACTTCTGAATCGAACAATGAAAAACCAGGTGACCTCCAGTCTCATTCTAGAGAAGGGATTGGTTCATCTGAAGGGTACTTTGGTCCTTCGGCGGGGAGTACGTTGGTCCCTGAGAATTGGGTACTGCTACGAAGACGGGTCCAGTCTTTGAGACTGAACCCGTTTTTTTCAGCGGCGTCCAGAGGAACGCCTTGCCCCTCATACCAGCGAATTCATCCAATCAATTTACCTAATTCCCATGCGTCCAATCTGTCCAACCCACGTTCTTACCAGGACTTGATGGTTCTGGCGCAGGGAAACTCGTTCCATAGTAGTAGTTGATGACGTGCGGTTGCCAGGTATTATCGCCCTCGGCAGGATAATCGGCCTGATCATGCAGCCATTGCACCGCACGCAGCAGCGCTTGATCCTCCCAGTTCCACACATCGTAACCAGCGTTGTAAAGGATTACAGCCTGCGCAAGCGCTCCCTCTAACCCACCCCAGACGTAATTTTCCTTGGGCGGTGGCCATGAGAATCCACCAGCACGACGCTGATCATCCGGCAGCACACCGTCGATGGAGTGGCCGTCCTTAGTGCAGCCCTTGGGGTTGATACCCACGGGCTTGCTGGAATCACACTGCCAGGAAAGACTACCGTAGGTAAAACCATCATAGGAGCTGCGATCTCCCAACCACCCTTTGAACACCTGGGCAGTGCGCTCCAATTCCGCCTGGTCGCCCAGGTAAACGGCGATGGCTGCCCGGCTGGCCCCTGCGTGCGTCCCCCAGTTGTTCGGTCGATCCTCATGGGTCGACTGCAGCGTCTTTCCGTCCAACGTTTCCGTAAGCCCTCTACGCAGCCACGGACGGAACTGGTTGTTGTCAAAGGATGGATCATAATTCTTCAGGTCGATCAGATCGGCGGCGATGATGTAGGCAACGAGCTCACGCCCAAAGGCCAGCGTGCGGCCGCCCAACTCGGTATCGATAGCTTTTCCTAATTGGTCCCTGACCTCGGCGCGGTAGCTCTCTTGCCCTGTGCGTGCGAAAACCAGAGCCTTGGCCATGACCGTGACGTTATTACGCTGATCCTGATTGCTTAGGTCGGGCGTCCCCGCGGATTTATCGGCCTCCGATTTGACATTGTTCCACGCTGAGCCAGACATAGGCAGTGCGGCGAGTTCCTGCGCTGAGATCCAGATACCAGCTCCAGGAACCGGCGTAGGTGGAGGTGGCGTTGGCGTGGGTCCTGGGTCTGATTTGGCTTTGTCCATCATGCAGGCTGCCTCAGCGCGGGTGAGGCCGTCGTAAGGGCGGAAGAATGCATCGCCACGGTTGGCATCGTC
>MGNI01000174.1:4854-13646 GCA_001795115.1 Chloroflexi bacterium RBG_16_48_8
CAAGCACGTCGTCATAGACCTGAGTCACGGCGTCGGCGGGCACGAAGTCCGCCCCGTGCAGCATGCGTTCAAAGAAGACAGCGGCTTCAGCGCGAGTATGGCCCGTGAGCGGGCAGAAGATGAGCGGGTCCGTCCCGCATCCGGCCGTGTAGCCGTCCTCCCATAGACCTTCAGCCCACTTGAAGAACCATTCAAACATGGGTACATCGGCGAAGGTCTGGTGGTTGGGCTCGGTGGGCAGGAAGCCGGCACCGTGGAACCCGCGCACCACGAATACGGAACCTTCAGCCCGGGTCATTCCGTTCTCGGGGCAGTACATGCGCGGTTCGGCGCTGCAGCCAGCGACGTAGCCGCCCTGGTAGAGGTTTTCAATGTGGTCATAGGCCCAGTGGGTTTCTGGCACATCAATGAAGGTTGTGTCAGGCGGCTTGGTCGGGGTGGTTGTGGGTACAGGCGTAGCCGTCGGCTTGGGTGTGTTTGTTGGACCCGGCCCACTTCCATTCGTATAGCTGACAGCCTTCACAGGCGTGGTATTCCCCATCTCGAAAAAGCTAACTGTGACATCGAGGCCGGCGACATCAACCGTCACAAATCCGTGTTTCGGCATGCAGTAATCAACGCGTGCTGATATGCAGCTTTTCGGTCCCGCCCCTGCATCTCCGGTCACGAATTGATGGAATGGACTAGTCACTCCCTCAAACCCACTTTCAGCTGGAACTCTTGTCTCATCCACATAGGTGTAAGCATAGGTGTGTTCGTGTCCGTGGAATGAGGCCGACATGATGGGGTGCTTGTTGAGCATCGTGACCAATTCTTCAACGCTTGAATCCAACGAACATACCCGCTCAGAGCAGCTGCAGTGCCCGTCCACACAGTAGATGGGTCCGTGGAAGTAGATGAAGGCATGCTGCAGCCCTCGTGATTCGGCATCCGAGAGCTTGCCATCCATCCAGCTGATTTGCGAGCTCGTGATCTTGCCCGCATCTCCCGGAACGTCAACGCCGATGAAAATCGAATTGCCGTATTCGAAGGAATAGTTGAGGTCCTCCTGCCTGGGCATGTTAGCGTAGTTCGTCGCGCCCACCCGGTTGGCCGTATCGCTGAATTCGAAGTACGACTG
This sequence comes from Chloroflexi bacterium RBG_16_48_8, assembly GCA_001795115.1. Lineage (GTDB taxonomy): Bacteria > Chloroflexota > Anaerolineae > Anaerolineales > E44-bin32 > MGNI01. The sequence continues at coordinate 5,975 of MGNI01000174.1, forward strand.
CCATCCGGAGGTGTCCGAAGCGTCGTGATTCCCACGTACGGGGAAGACGATGGCGAACATCCCGTTGGGTGCCGAGTCGCCTGTGAGCTGGCCATCCATCGCTTCCTTCCACTTCGCCATACCACTAGAGGTAAATCCTGAATTCTCCAGGTCTCCTTCGTAAATAGTGAATGCTGCGTTGATGGGTACAGCCTGATCTGAAAGCTCCGAGAGGATGTCCGTGTCGGACTTCGTGTCCGCCCAGGAGACAAAACGAAAAGAAGCCGCCTCCGCAGAGCCGCGCGTTACTGCGGCCAGCAAAGGTGCGATTAGCAATAGTAGCATCAGGAATGGAAGGGTCGAAACTCTGGAAATTCGTGGGGAATCATTTTGGACATGCATAAAATCACCTCATCAAGTCGAAATGCCGGGATCGTGTTGCTTTCCTTGCTGGGTCTCATCTAAATCGAAGATGGAGACGATCGGAAATATCTTGTCTCAATAACTGCTTATAAAGTATGCCGGATACGCTGCCTGCGAACAGCAGTACTTAAGGGGGGAGAGGAGGGGGGAAATTAGTACCAGGGGTAAAACGCTGCAAAATGCAGCCGATAGAGGAAGCACCGCCACCGCTTCTCCTTGTTGCCCTAACCCATGAACCTGTTCTTATCATTTTCAAGCCGGGAGGATTAACCAGATCCGGTTTCACCCCGTTCGATGAGAGCCTTTACTACCCCCTACCCGGGATAGCTTTTGACCTTCTGGAGTTGAATCGAAGCATCCAATTTTCCCTTACTGGCTTTTCCTCCAAAGATCGATCTATCCTGGATGATTGGCCTGCCACAATGGGTTAGGGTTTTCGGAGATAATAGATCGTTCCTCCGGCATCAGACGCCTCATCGAAGAGGCTATGAACGCTTCCATATGAAATGCAATCGGCCGTTATCTTCTGTCGCCCGATGGTACATGGCTGTCGGCCATCCCGGATATTCGACATCGTAAGGGCCATCCCACGTCACCCCATCCCAGACCATAAATTGATTCTCCGCATGGATGTAGGCGTATCCTCGCTTATCAGCCTCAACCTCAACAAAAGTCCCTGTCATAGTTGAAAGGATGGGTTCAGACCATCCTTCTCCATCATAAAACATGAATTTTATCGGAGCCGTCTGGCCAACAATGGAAGCATCCTCAAATTCCTCATGCCAGGCAAGGTAGGTCTTAAGGCTTTGCCTTGCTTACAGGATAATTGCAAAGCAATTCTCCAAGCTGTCAAGCAGAGGTGAGACGGCCCGGGTGGGATTGGAATCCCTCCCTACACCTATGGATAGTTCACCAAGATCGTAATATATATCTTTAAATCCATTTCTTAGGGGATGCGTAGTGGCGAAGCATTCGCTTATTTTGGATTCACTTCAACAATAACTTTAGCGAATGCTTCGCCCAATCAACCCAAATCTGGGACAAATCGATACTTCCAATCATTAACATTTACACCTCTCGCCGTTATGATAGAGATGTATCCTGATAACATATTTCCGTACTCTTACTGCATCGTGATGGTAATTTTCCCTGATTAAGCAATCCCATGGCAGGCATACATTTGCGATGGTAAACTATATCGTGCCTATTTCGTGTGGAGGATCGTTTGTGGACCCCATAGTACTTTCGCACATGCAATTTGCCACTCGTGACTTTGCTGGTCAGGATGAACCTGACCTGGCCGCGGCGTAGCCCTGGAGGTGCCTCATGGAATTACAAACGGTCTGGTTCCTTTTGATTACCATCTTGTTTACAGGATTTTTCATCCTAGAAGGATTCGACTATGGGGTCGGAATCCTACTCCCGTTCTTAGGTAAAAGCGACAAAGAACGGCGGATGATCATCAACGCCATTGGTCCCTTTTGGGACGGAAATGAGGTCTGGATCATCACGGCTGGAGGGGCGATTTTTGCTGCCTTCCCCGAATGGTATGCCACCCTGTTCAGCGGGTTTTACCTTGCCCTCGCCCTCATGTTGTTCGCCTTGATCATTCGTGGTGTGGGATTCGAATTCCGCAGCAATGAGGTGAAACCCCTTTGGCGTAAGACCTGGGATTGGCTGATTTTCACTGGCAGCCTGATCCCCGCCCTGCTGTGGGGCGTGGCTATGGCGAACTTGCTGAAGGGTTTACCCATTGATGAAAACTTCACCTTCGTAGGGACCTTTTGGGATCTTTTGAATCCCTATTCGCTCATCAGCGGATTAGCCTTCCTTTCTCTTTTCATCTTACATGGAGCCATCTTCCTGAGCTTGAAGGTTGAGGGGGATGTCTCGGATCGAGCCATCTCCACCGCAAAGCGCCTGTGGGGGCCAGCCCTCGTATGGGTGTTGGTTGCAGGTGGGATAGGGCTTTTCGGCACGGACATGGTTGACAGGCTGGGGATACTATCCGGCATTTTCCCATTGGTTGCAGGTTTGGGGATCCTGGCTGCAGGTTGGAATATCGGGAAGCGCCAATTCGGATCAGCTTTCATTGGCACAGTAATCGGTATCGCCTTCTCGACCATCACCCTCTTCCGAGGCCTTTTTCCACGGGTCATGGTTTCCAGCTTGGACCCTGATTGGAGTCTGACCATTACCAACGCATCTTCCAGCGACTATACATTGAAGGTGATGACCATTGTAGCCTTGATTTTCGTCCCTCTGGTCCTTCTCTATCAGAGTTGGTCTTACTGGACTTTTCGAAAACGGATCCGTGAGGACACTCCTCTGGAATATTGAGAATCGAACAGTTCTGAAGTTATAACCTCCCGCGGGTTTGGAACCTGCGGGAGGTTAAAGATCAGGGTTTTCACCCAGAATAACCCTTCCAATGACCATAGAAATCACCCCCAGAGAACCCTCCTCATCGCCCACGACCCTTAGCTTTAGATCACCCATGAACCTCGACCAGCGTTTACTCAAGCTGGCCTACAACCTACCTCTTCCCCTCTTCTTGTCCGTCCTTCTTGGATTCCTAGCTGGGATCTGTCTCGTCCTGCAGGCCTATACGCTTAGCAAAATCATCTATATTGTTTTCCTGCTCCATGGATCTTTGCAGGATGTCTATCCTCTTCTGGGTGGATTCTTGGGAATAGCCTTGCTTCGAGCCACCTTCACCTGGACAAGCGACGTTACAGCGCAGCACCTCGCCAGTCACATCAAAGCAGATTTACGCCATAGGCTTCTAGACCACATCCTCTCCTTAGGTCCCAGTTTCATACGCCAAGAAAGGACGGGGGAGATGGTTTCTATCCTTTTTGAAGCCGTGGAGGCATTGGATGCCTATTTCAGCCAATACCTTCCCAAACTCGCGCTGGCAGCCTTGATTCCCACCTCCTTCCTCTTCTTTATCTTTCCACTGGACCTCACCACAGCCGTGGTACTTGCCTTCACAGCGCCGCTCATCCCTTTCTTCATGATCTTGATAGGAAGTGCGACATCAACCCTGACACAGCGCCAGTGGAGGGTGTTGAGCAGATTAAGTGCACAATTTCTTGATACGCTTCAAGGTCTCACGACACTTAAAATCTTTGGGCGTAGCCGGGAGCAGGTCAAGTTCATTGCTGAGATGAGTGAGACTTTTCGCCAGAGCACAATGAATATCCTGAGGGTCGCATTTCTCTCTGCCCTGGTGCTTGAAATGGTCGCCACCATCAGCACGGCCATCGTGGCCGTTGAGATCGGCCTGCGTCTGCTCTATGGGCGCATGAGCTTCGATCATGCCTTATTCGCCCTGCTCCTGGCGCCCGAGTTTTACCTGCCTCTGAGATCTCTGGGAGCTCGATTCCACATGGGCGCTGCAGGTGTGACCGCTGCCAAGCGGATCTTTGACATTTTGGAAACCGAAGAGCCGATCTACAAAGCAGTTCAACACCCAATGCTCTCCAAGATTCCCCGCATCACCTTCCATAAAGTCCACTATCAATATGAAGATAGAGGTGTGGCCGCTGTCCAAGATGTCTCCTTCTGCCTTCATCCGGGGAACAAGCTGGCCTTCGTCGGTCCTAGCGGATCTGGTAAGAGCACCATTGCCGATTTGCTCCTGGGATTCATTCGACCCTCCCAGGGTACAGTATTCGTGGATGATCTACCCTTAGACTCGATCGATCCCTCCTTCTGGCGATCTTTTGTAACCTTTGTGCCTCAAAAACCTTACCTTTTCGATGGGACCATTCTTGAAAATATCCGGCTCGCACGTCCAAAGGCCTCTCCCTCCGAGGTGCAGCAGGCTGCAGAGTTGGCTCAGGCAGACCCTTTTATTCGAGACTTACCCAACGGATATGATACGCAAATCGGCGAGCGAGGGCAGCGCTTGAGCGGTGGACAAGTCCAGAGGATCGCACTCGCCCGTGCCTTCCTCAAGGATGCCCCGATTGTGATTTTAGATGAAGCCACCGCCAATCTTGATCCCGAGAATGAATTCCTTATCCAAGAAGCTGTCAGCCAGCTTATCAAGAATCGCTCGACTCTTCTGATCGCCCATCGCTTGGGAACCGTCATCGATGCAGATCAAATAATGGTGATGCACGAGGGGAGAATGCTTGAAGCAGGAACTCATACGGAGCTAATGGATCAGAAGGGTCTTTACGCCCGTATGATGGCCGCATACCAAGGATCAACATCCCAAACCTCCTTGGAGACGTCCGGTTTAATAGGCGAGAACGTATGAGAACCATATTTGGACGCCTATTGAAACTCAACCTGATCTATTGGCAGTGGATGTCCTTATCGGTCTTGCTGGGCGCTGCTACCATTGGGAGCAGCCTTGGGCTAATGTCCACCTCGGCCTACATCATCGCCATGGCGGCGTTACAGCCCTCCATCGCCGACCTTCAATTGGCCATTGTGGGCGTCCGCTTTTTTGGCATTTCCAGAGGTGTCTTCCGCTATTTGGAACGCCTCCTCTCCCACCAAACCACTTTCCGGTTGTTGGCCAGGATCCGGATCCGGTTCTACGAAGGACTAGAGCCTCTTGCACCGGCACATCTCCTCGATTTCCAGAGCGGTGACATCCTCGCCCGGATCATCTCCGATATCGAAACCTTACAGCAATTCTTCCTGCGGGTTCTGGCCCCTCCCCTTATTGCCGCAATCATCTCTATTTTGGCTGGACTCTTCATTGCGCGTTACCACTTGCCCTTAGCCTGGTTGTTGATTTCGGGACTCTTCCTGGCTGGTGTCCTAATACCCGGGCTGATTCGATCCTTAAGCCGTGGAATGGGCCAGCGCTTGATCCAGACCAGAGCCAAGTTACAGGCAACGCTGACCGAAACGCTTCAGGGTGCAGCCGACCTTCTCGCCCTAAATGCAGATCACGCTCAATTGAAACGGGTAAATGAAATCAACAGAACCTTTCTGCTTTTACAGCGACAAACAGGCAGGTTTCAAGCCTTGGGCGATGCTCTCTCCGGATGGGTCATCCATCTGACGATCGCAGCTGTGCTGATAATTGCTTTACCGATTGTCTCCAACGGGGGTCTAAGCGGTGTCGATCTAACAGTCATCACTTTGGCTATCATCGCCAGTTTTGAAGCTGTACTACCTCTTTCAGAGGCTTTCCAAAATCTCGAGACGACCCTGGCGGCAGGCAGGCGGCTTTTCGAGGTGATCGACGCAGAACCGACCGTCAAAGATCCTTTAAAACCTCTCCCTCGACCAGAGACTTTCGAACTTCAGTCCGAGGCTCTTTCCTTCCAATATGAGGAGACTGGACCTCTGGCGATAGCGGACCTCAGCTTCCATTTGCCAGAGGGAGGCTGCTTGGCCATTGTTGGACCGAGCGGGGCTGGCAAGTCATCCCTGGTTAATCTGCTTTTACGCTTCTGGGATCCAAGTGGAGGTCGAATACTGCTGGGGGGACAAGATCTGCGAGATTACAGCGCATCCGATCTCCGCTCCTGGATGGCAGTCCTCTCCCAAAACACACAAATCTTCAATGGCACCATTAAAGAAAATCTGCTGCTTGCCCGCCCAGAAGCTAGCGAAGAGCAGCTTATAGAGGCAGCGCGAAGGGCACAGGTGCATGACTTCATCATGAATCTGCCAGAAACGTATGAGACCTGGGTTGGAGAGGGAGGCGTTTTGCTAAGTGGGGGTGAAAGACAACGCCTCGCCCTAGCTCGGGTCCTGCTCAAGGACACACCCATCCTGATCCTGGATGAGCCCAGCGCCAACCTAGACCCCCTTACCGAACAGGCCTTCTTCGATTCTCTCTGTGAGATCATCGAGCAGCGGACGACGCTCCTGATCAGCCATCGCCTCGTAGCCATGGATTTGGCTGACCAGATACTTGTCCTTCATCATGGCAGGTTGATCGAACAAGGGGATCACATCTCCTTGCTCAAAGCAGGTGGTTTCTACCGGCGTATGTGGGATCTACAGATGCAAGCCGAGGTTGTTGAGAGGATCCCCAACCTCAATTTCAACCGTAACAGCTGTTTTAAACTCTCCTAAAGGCTCAAAGCAGTGTCGATGAACCCATTTTCAGAAGGGCCTAAATCTGATATCGTTGTTCATGGGTAAGCTGTGTGTAATGACTCATATGTGCTCCTTTGATTTGGTCATCTAAGAGGCACTGATCTTACCGCAGCTTACCTATTATTTCGACCATCAAAGTTGCACTTAGTAGTTGAATCCAAGCTATGTACTATCTCTAATTCTTTGTGAAAAGAACATGCAAATTAAAGTTCTATCCCATCAAATGTTCATTCAAAAGGAGCTTCTTTTCAAAACAATTCTGCCTGCCTATCCCAAGCTATGGGACAAAGGAGAAGCGGAACTCCCCATTTGAACAAGCGTACCCCTTCAAGCACATAGCTCATTGCATCTGCCGGAGTAGCTGTTGGAGGGAGGATCCGCTTATCTGGAAGGATCATGCGAACGGGTGCGCGTTCATGAAGTCCAGCCATCTCACGTGCCTTTGCCAAAGCCCGATCCAGCCCTCCCAGCTCATCCACCAGACCGTTTTCCAACGACTGCAACCCCGTCCACACTCGGCCTTTGCCAATGGCATCCACCTCCTCTCGAGATTTCTGGCGGCTATCGCTTACAAGTTCTAAAAAGAGATCGTAAGTCCGGTCGATGTTTTCCCTTATAATCGTCCGCTCCTCCTGGCTGAAGGGTTCTTCCGCATCGTCAAGGAGAATGTTTTTCCCGCGGGAGATGGTCTCGCGGCCAAAGAAGAGCTTATCCAGCATTTCTCCCAGGACGATCTTCCCCATCAGCACTCCAATGGAACCCGTGATCGTCCCGGGTTGGGCCATAATGTGACGACAAGGCGAGGAGACCCAATACCCACCCGAGCCCGCCACAGGGCCCATGGATACGATAAGTGGTTTTTCATGATTGATTTTTTCAAGCGCAGCACGCATGGCTTCTGAGGCCGTGGCGGAGCCCCCTCCCGAATTGACATAAAGGACGACCGCAGCCGCTCGCTTGTCCTTTAAGGCTTTTCTCGCTGCCTGGACGACACTCAGGTCACCGGAGCGCGGCTCCAAAAGGATCGGAATAGGGAGAGGCGGTTTGATTGGCGGACGGGAACTCTCCCCATCGATGATGGTCCCTTCAATGGTCAGCAAAGCGACATAACGCCCGGGGCGAGCGAGAGGCCGACGGAACAATCGAGAATTGGCTGCCTCCCAGGTCGCCAGCCTGGCAGGTTTATCATCCC
>MGNI01000174.1:13681-15641 GCA_001795115.1 Chloroflexi bacterium RBG_16_48_8
GTCTGGTCTACAGCCCCTATTTGGACTGCCTTCAGATCTATGCAGGGCGTGTTGTCCACCAAAGCTCGAGCTTCCTGTTCAGAGATCCCCCGACCGGCAGAGATGGCTGCAATGACCTGCTCAAAAGCTGAGTCCATCAGCCAATTCGACATCTCCCGTACTTCATCGGACATGTCCTTGCGTGTGAACAGATCTGCTGCAGATTTATAAGGTGAGATCTGGATAAAATCCCCCTTGATACCAATCCTTTTAAGCGATTCAGCTAAATAAGGGTACGTTCTCTTCAGACCGAATGGAGCGATATTGCCTCCGGGTTGAAGAAGGATCTCATCCGCAGCGCAGGCGACAAAGTAAGTGGAAAGCCAATACCTTGTCGACCAGATCACAACCCGTTTCCCGGTTGAGCGCAGTTCCAACAATAGATCACGTAAAGATTCAAGGCGAGCCTGATCCATTTCAAGCTGTCGTAAATGAAGGATGATTCCACTTACACGTGGATCACCAGCAATGGTACGGAATTGCTCTGCCAATTCCTGCAGACTCAGCCGAGGGGGACGCAAACGGCGCTGGATGAAATGAGCAGGTGGATCCCAAACCTCTGGATACTCCCCCTCCAATGTGAAAATGACATAATCCGGTGCTTTCCCCAGACGACGAAAAAGGTTGCCCAGAATCCGGAATAAATTCCGGATGCCGTAGAAGAGGTATGCGAACATGGCCTTTCTCCAGTTGACAATAAAAATCCGATATCGTAGCGGCGGTCAATTGAACTCCCCTGCACGGTGATTGGCCGGAAGTAATTTGACAAACAGCGAACGTAAAACCTGGCCAATCACTTAAGCAAACCGCTATTCAGGCAACTCATTTTATCAAAATACTTTCGGCGGTTTGCCACGTTTCTGCAAGAAGAGTAAGACCCAGAAAAGCGAATCCCCTACTTCCATTTAATCGTACACCCTACAGGTGTTGTTTCTTGAACGAGTGGCGTCTCGCCGGCCAAGACCGCATCCAGTGCATCGCGAAGATAGAGTACCTTCACTTCACTGGGGTTGTCGTAATGATCATCAATGGCACCATGGTATTGCAGAACACCAGATGAATCAAAAAGGAAAACCTCCGGGGTACGTTCTGCACCATATAACCGTGGAATTTCTTGAGATTCATCGAAAAGATAAGGGAAGTTGAAGTTCTTTTCCTCCGCACGGACTTTCATCTTGGGAAAACTATCATCAGGATACCTGTTGACATCGTTGGAATTGATAACCAGGAATTGCACCCCTCTATCCGCATAGTCAGCCTGGATCTGCACCATTCGATCCTCCCAGGCACGTACATAGGGACAATGGTTGCAGCTGAAGATGACAGCCAGGGCTTGCGCATCTACATAATCGGAGAGTGAATGATTTTTATCATCCACACCTGGTAACGTGAAGGGAATAACCCTATCACCGATTTTGAGATTAGCCATTTATTGTTCTCCTTCCTTGTTGATTGGATTAGTTAATCTGATAACGGTGAAACAATTCATCCGATGGATCCATGAAAATTATTCGTGGGCATGATCAAGTGCAGAACGCAAAGCCCTGCGTATCATCTCCCGCGAGGGAAGAGGCGAGATACGTCCATCCTCAAGCGCATAAACACGACAGGCGAGTCCATATCGTGTTCCCGCAGAGGGAGAGATGATATCCTGACCATCAACCAGGATCGTGGGGGAACCGACAAAACAATGATCCTGAGCTTGCTCCACTGTCTCGACCCTGATCATCTCAATGCTCGACTCAATCCCCTCCTCCTGCAACACTTCACGTAGGCGATCCAAAGCTTCTTCGTGAGAGGGACAATCTTCGAAATAGAGAAAAGTAATTTCCATCAATATCTCCTTACTAATTCTACCAAGATGTTTTCGATTATTACCTATTTTGGATACTATAAGGGGACTGTCCCAAAAGGGTTGCCC
>MGNI01000175.1:0-100 GCA_001795115.1 Chloroflexi bacterium RBG_16_48_8
TCTACAGTGGTGGACAGGTTTCTCTCCTTCACACCATCGTCCGCTATGGCGGTTACGCCGGCTATGGCAACGTCACCGCCTTGACAGGCGTCACTTCCAT
>MGNI01000175.1:381-470 GCA_001795115.1 Chloroflexi bacterium RBG_16_48_8
TAGTGGCATTGTAGTACAAGCCAGTAGTGAAGGTATCACCTCCACCATCCGTGATAATGAAATCGCTGGAAATACCCATTACGCCATCC
>MGNI01000175.1:573-2305 GCA_001795115.1 Chloroflexi bacterium RBG_16_48_8
CTCGAACATGGAGCTCGTGCCCAATTATTACCTCGATATGACCTATATCATGAAAGATTTGACCGTCGGAACGGATGTCACCCTCACCGTGCATCCTGGCGTGGTGGTGAAATTCGACCTCGACTCCAGCTTTTTCATACAAGGCCAATTGCTGGTGGACGGTTCAGAGGGAAAGGAAGTGATTTTTACCTCCATCAGAGATGACTCCGTCGGCGGCGACACGAATGGCGACGGGAGTGAATCTACCCCTAACCGAGGTGATTGGCGCTCCATTTATATCGAAAATGCATCCTTTGATTTCGCCATCGTTCGGTATGGAGGGGCTTATTACCCATATGGTCTCGGTGCCCTGCAGCCACGTGGCAGCAATGGTCACTTCACGATGTCGAGCAGCACAATCTCGGATAACACCCATAGCGGCATATATGCATCCAATGGCGTAACAATGACTATCAGGGATACCAAGATTCACCATAACGAGAGCCACGGTATTTACTTGGTTCATTCTTCGCTGGACATAGAGCACAGCCGGATTGAAAACAACGGCACAACAGGTATCAGCGTGTACGGGGACAGTATCATTAATATTACACAATGTGTCATTGCTGGCAATAAAGACTATGGCGTAAGGAACTTTTCCTCCGAAATAACCGTACAAGCGATCAACAATTATTGGGGGCACCCGTACGGTCCCTATCACCCAACCACCAATCCGGATGGCCTGGGGGACCAGGTGAGCGATTATGTCGAATACGATCCCTGGCTGGTATCACCCGGGGAACGAGAGCCTGTCCCCATCGAATTGGGGGTTCCACTGACGGATATCGTCTCCCTGCGGGATTACAAAGACTATTACCTGACAGTCCCGGAGGGCCAAGTCCTGCTCCTTCAAGTGACCCCCTTGTCAGGCTCAGAGGAACTATGGGTCTACAGCCGTTTCGGCAGCATGCCCCTCTGGAGTCAGTATGATCAACTTACCAAAGAAAAAACCGAACGCAGCACCTATGAATTGCTCATCCCTGAAACAAACCCGGGAACCTATTACTTCAGCGTGTATGGTCGTAAGGTGAACATAGAGGGAGGGAATTATCAGATCCTCGTAAAAGCCGTTGAGCGGTATTTATCCAACATCACCCCACGTTCTGCCGGGAATGCCGGGGAAATCACACTGAAGGTAAAAGGCATGCCCTTTGTCGAGGGAATGGCCATACAGTTGCGGGGATCAGGGCTGCCACCCTTGGTCTCGGATCAAGTCACGATCGAGTCTGTGGAATCCCTGTGGGCGCATTTCGACCTCAGTAGTGCTCCAACGGGCGTTTACGATCTTTATGCCATTTGGCCAGGTGGCAAGGAGGAGGTGCTCCCAGATTCCTTCACCATCACCGGGGGTGTGGGTCCGATCCTGCAATCCAAGCTTATCGCTCCCGAATTCGTCCGACCCGGGCGCCCCTACGTCCTCTGGCTGGAATATAGCAATGCTGGCGATGCGGATATGCCGGCTCCCTTGTTCATCATCTCCAGCCCGCAAAATCCGCCTATGCGCCTCTCCTCAAGGGAGCCCTACACAAATGGCCCGATCCAGATCCTCGGTATTAACTTCGCTCAACCTGCTGGTGTGCTCCCGCCAGGGAAACAGTACCGCATTCCGATCTACTTCGTATCAACCACAACACAGATAGTGCAATTCAATCTGAAACGGTTAATTGCTAACTCTACACCCATTGACTGGAAC
>MGNI01000175.1:2349-5266 GCA_001795115.1 Chloroflexi bacterium RBG_16_48_8
TTTGGACCAACTTCAAGAACACCGCTGGAGATACCTGGTTGGATTACCTGCGCCTGCTGGATGATCAGGCCACCTACTTGGCACGTTATGGAAGTCCTACTCATGATGCACGTATCCTCTTCCAAACCCTGATGAGTCGCGCCGCAGGGACTTACCTTCGCCAGACCGTTGGTTGGAGCCTGGATTCCTACGCCCCAGCACGTCGCATCTCGCTCGCATTTGAACGTGTGGCCTACGATACACTCCACCAGCGTTTCACAATCGGCGCCTTTGGGCGAGGATGGTCTCATAACTTCGAATACGCTCTTCTGAAACTTGACGCAAACCACCTTGTTATTCAAGGCCCTGGCGGAACATCTCGAGCTTTTTTCAGGAACCAAAGCGGCGCGTGGATGGCCCATCCGGGCGATTACGGAACCCTCGAAGAATTCCCAGCCGGAGCCTATAAACTGCACGAGAAGTATGGTCTCACCTGGTCCTTTGACAGTGAAGGTCGCCTGATTTCTATTGAAGAGCCAAACGGCAATGAGCTCTCCCTTTCATACACGGACGGTCAATTGATGGAAATCCGCCACACCAATGGCCAATCCATCACTCTTGAATACAACGACCGTGGATTGATTGGGTCTCTCACGGACCACGCCGGGCGTGTCACGCAGTATGCCTATGATGAAGTAGAGCCGCTCCTCCTCCAAGTGATCGCACCTGGAAATGTAACAACGTCCTATGGCTATGCTTCCAGCACAGGTGGACCCGGGGATTACGCGCTTGAAAGCATCACCTATCCCGATGGCACGGATCTTCACTATGAGTATGATCCACAAGGACGATTGGCGGCCTCCTGGCGTGATACTGGGATAGAACGCTTGGATTTTACCTATGATCTCTTCGGCTCCACCTTCATCAAGGACGCTGAGAACAACACTTTCAGGGTGCGTTTGGGCGCCCGAGGGGATATCCTGGAGGTGGAAGATCCCTTGAGCCATCGAGTAGATTTTGAGTACGATACGGATTTCAACCTCTCACGTCTGATCCTGCCCAATGATTCCTCCTACACGATGACATATGATACATCGGGCGACCTCTCCCGGTTCACCGATCCCTTGTCGTACTCGACCTATTTAAGCCATACCTCCAACCCGAGCCGGATAGATTGGCTAAGGGACGCCAGAGGGTATTTCACCGACTTCACCTTTGATGCAGGCAATCTTACTCAGATCGAGTATCCCGATGAAAGTGTTGAGGCCTACACCTACGATCCCGATGACGGCGATCTTGCGACTTATACCAATCGCCGCGAAGAGAGTATTTCCCTCATCCACAACGATCTTGGCGAACTCACGGATATTGACTACTCCGATGGGAGCTGGTTTGATATTGACCATGATGGAGATGAGCGTCAATGGACTCTCGCAGATGACACCGGCACCATCACGATCGATTACGACGACCGCGGCTATTTGAGATACATCGAATACCCTTCCGGGCATTGGATCGAGTACGCCTACAATGACGGTGGTCGGCGTGAACGGTTGGAGACCGACGATGGGCTTGTGCTCAATTATCAGTATGACGAAGCTGGGCGTCTGCAGGCGATTTCCGACGTGGATGAATTCGAGATCGTCCGCTACGCTTATGACGCCGCTGGTCGCCTCGAGGTAGAGACAAGAGGGAATGGCACCTACACCCTCTATGCCTATGATGAAGCCAGCCGATTAAGCTCCATTACACACTACGCTCCAGGCGATTCCATACAGGAGAAGTACGAAGTTCAATACAACGAAAATAGTTATCCCACCCAGGTCACAACGCTGGAAGGCACAACCAGCTATCAATATGATGACCACGGGCAGTTGATTGAAGTAACCTACCCCAATGATCGGGTAGTGAGCTATGAATACGACGCCGTAGGCAACCGTATCAGCGTAACGGACGATGGCGTGGTCACAGAGTACGACACCAATAATCTTAACCAGTACACCCAAGTCGGTGGCGTTTCTTTCTCCTATGATGACGATGGGAATTTAGAGACGCAAACCGAAGGGGATGAGACCGCTTCCTTCCGATACGACATCGAGAACCGCCTCGTACAGGTGGAGAAACCCGACGGAAGCCTATGGGAGTACACCTATGATGCATTGGGTAACCGCGTTACCGTCGAACACAATGGCGTCGCTGCCCATTACCTTCATGACCTCACTGGTTACACAAATGTGATCGCCGAGTATGATGAAAACGGCCAATTAATCGCTCGCTACATCCACGGTTTAGGCCTGGCGGCACGCCTGGATGCCCAAGGAGACTTGTCCTATTACGCTTTTGACTCCAGCGGCAACACCCGGCTGATGACCGATGCCGCAGGCAACACCATCAACACCTACGACTACACCCCCTTTGGATCGCCCCTGAATGTTGAGGAGGACATTCCTAATTCTTTCCGCTACGTGGGTCGTTATGGGGTGATGCAAAGTGGAGAGGATTTAATCTACATGAGGGCGAGGTACTACGATCCCACGTTGGGTCGCTTCCTTTCCGCCGACCCGATGGGTATGAGCGGCGGGCTGAATCTGTACTCCTATGTTTCCAACGCTCCGACCTATCGCCAGGATCCCAGTGGGCTTGGGGAGGAATTCCGGGATTTCGCAAGGAGTCTCAAAAAACGAAAGGACCTTCTGGAGTATGGCGACTGGGATGATCCTCGCACCTATGAGGAATATAGCCAAGTGGGAAAAGAGATTGAGGCGGCTAGTGTTCGCTACATCGGGTATCGGTTTGCCGACTGGTTCGTTAATCTGCTGGCTTCACCCATCAAATATGTGGGGGACATTTTGCACTTTATCGAGGCAGGAGATCTCTTTTACGATGCGTGGAAATTGCGCGAGGAGGGTGTGTTGCCCAGGGTAGATATAAACCCGCC
>MGNI01000175.1:5286-5594 GCA_001795115.1 Chloroflexi bacterium RBG_16_48_8
ACGATCCCGTCTCGGCCTCGTCCACCGTCGTCTATCCCCGCGACCCAAATGAGAAAGTCAGCCCAGGGGGGATCGGCGAGGGGCATGCCGTGGATCCTGAGGAACGTCTCCACTACACCATATACTTCGAGAATGTGGCCTCTGCCGACGCCCCCGCACAGGAGGTGTTCGTCATCGATCATCTCGACTCTGATCTGGATTGGAGCACCCTGAACATCACCGAGATCGCCTTCGGGAGCCAGATCATCGCCGTCTCTGAAGCGACAGATCAATTCTACAGTCGGGAGACCGTTCTCGATTACCGTCCT
>MGNI01000175.1:5606-11648 GCA_001795115.1 Chloroflexi bacterium RBG_16_48_8
ACCTGGTGGGTCGACATCACGATCGAGTTGGATACCCAAACCGGACTTCTCTCAGCCATCTTCCGCACCCTCGATCCGGAGACGGAGGAACTGCCGGAGGATCCCTTCGCAGGCTTCCTGCCACCTAATGACGACACCGGTCGAGGCGAAGGGCATATTGCTCTCACGATCCGGCCCAAGGTGGATCGTCCCTTCGGAACCGAGATCACCAACGCTGCCAGCATTGTCTTTGACACCAATGATCCGATCCTGACCAACTCCGTTTCGAACATTTTGGGGATCTATCACATATACCTTCCCATCATCGTGAACTCAGCTTCTGACTGATCTTTTCAGTGACACTTGGAGAATCAAACAACTCGGGCGCTTATGAGGCGCCCGAGTTGTTCTATGGTTTCTGTGTGCGCTTCCCCGACCTAAGAAGGCTACCCATATCGCGTGATACCCCAGGGCGGAGCTATACCCACGGGATCGGTCCTATAAGAGGTGGAAAAACACCAGCAGGGCGATCCAACAGCCCCCCCAACACGCGCATTTCCCCATCCCGATAGGCCCATAGCGTGCTCAGAATGGAAAATTGAAACCATCTCATCACAACGGAAATGAAAGATATACCCGAGATCCTCCACCCAAACCCTTTCCGTGGAACCAACAAAACCAACATTTCAATTTCAGATGCAAAAAAGCTCTTCGAGATATTGGGTTGGACGCTCAATGAGTATATATTGTCACCCATGGGATACCAACATTTGACAAGGAGACAGCCATCGAACACCCTATTCCGGGAACAGCGGCTGCGGCCCGTCGAAAATCAGCTCGTAGCCGCTACCTTCGGCAATCTGGGCATCCTGATCCTCTGGGCTCATGGGATTGAAGTTCTCGCAAGCTGCCAAGACCTTCGGCAGCAGCCCGGTATCACCCGCCGTGATCAGCCCGGTCACATCCTGCGATAGTACAAAGTCCACGGCCCTCTGAATCATCCCCGGCTCTTCGAAGGGTTGGTACCAGGTGTTGCGCTCCCTGGGCTTTTCGCCCCACGGTCCTTTGGCGATGGATTTGATGATCATCACGCCAACCTCTTTCTCGCTGCATAGGTGCAGAAGCTCTTCCGTATCCCGCCTGAATGCCGGGTTGGCAAAGAGCACAAAATTGAGGGCAAAGAGAACGGTGTCGAAATCAAAGCGCTTCAAAGCCTCCAGAAAAACGGCCGGGGTTTCCATGCCATGCCCCGTGATGCCGATGAAGCGCGTCAACCCCTGCTCGCGTGCCTCAAGGACCGCCTCTAGCGCCCCGCCTGGACCCGTGACCTGATCCAGTTGCTTCAGGGTGGTGACAGCATGAATCTGATACAGGTCGAAAGTCTCTACTCGTAGAAGCTTAAGCGAGTGCAGAAGCTCTTCCGATGCTTCTTCCCTGGTGCGTTCGGCCGTCTTGCATCCCAGGAAGAACCGCTCGCGCTCCTTCGCCAGCCAAGGCCCCAATCGCTCCTCCGCCTGGCCATAAGAAGGAGCCACATCAATGTGATTAACTCCTGCTTCGATTACCCCTTTCATGACGGCGTCAGCATTTTCCTGTGAGATTTCTCTAAGGGCTACCGACCCGAAAATGGCAAGGGTGCTTTCCTGTCCGGTCCTTCCAAGACGGCGTGTTTTCATATCCATGCTCCTCGCTCGGTGTTTCTCCTAGATCAGCTTATTACTACAATCAACCCTCTCAATCAATAATATCTGATTGTAATATAACACCTCTAAGATTTTTAATTCGCACGCTTAACATCATTCCAAAGACCATAGGGAGGAGGATTCTCGATTTTCTATAGAGAAAGCGAACAATAGACAAACGAGATCCTTCGCTCTATTGCGTTTCGCTCAGGATGACATTACGAGGAGAGGATCTCATGGAGTGAACTGCAGAGCAACTGAAGGTTGACAAACGCAGTTTGCCTAAGATCCCTCCCATAAGTTGGGATAACTCACTTCATGGATGTCATCCTGAGGAGCGACTCCAGGAACAGCTCTCTATTAGGAAAAAAGTAAAGCGACGAAGGATCTCGTTTTTGGATTGCATGTGGAGGGATGAATGGAAAACGAGATTCTTCGCTCGCGAGGCTCGCGCAGAATGACATTACGAGGAGAGGATGATATTCAAGGTCGAGGATTGTAATAAGCAAAGCAGATTCAGATACACTTTTTCGAGACGATTCAGAAGACGATCATCTTTGACCTCCCATCGAACACACGCTAGACTGCTCTTGCAAGAAATTGCCCGGTGATATCTAAATGGATGAACAACGTTGTGCCCTGTGCGGTGCACAATCCAGGCTCATTGCTTCCCAACTCGGTGTCTGCCTGGACTGCATCCGCACGCAGCCCGAAGCAGCCCTTTCCATCACTGCCGAAGCCCACGCCCGTGCACGCCGTCTCTTTGACCTGCCCGAAACAGCTCCAACTGCAGAAGACGGAACCCAGTGTGTGCTCTGCTTCCGTCAGTGCCGTATTCCCGAAGGAGGACGGGGCTTTTGTGGAATGCGGACGGTGCAGAAGGGCCGTTTGGTCCACCTCGCGGGGACCCCAAAGCGCGGACTTCTGCACTGGTATCGCGACCCGCTTCCGACCAACTGCGTGGCAGATTGGGTTTGCTCGGGACACAAGCAGTTTGGCCAGCACAACCTGGCTGTCTTTTATGCCAGTTGCACCTTGGATTGCCTCTTCTGTCAGAATTGGCATTACCGGGAGACGGATCCTACCCGGGACCGGCAAGGAACGATTCGGGCGTTGAGCGCTGAGGAGCTGGCAAATATGTCCAATCGACGCACCTATTGCGTCTGCTTCTTTGGGGGTGATCCTGCCAGCCAGATGCCCCATGCTTTGGCAGTGGGGAAGCACCTCGCTCAGCGGGACGTCGTCGTGTGCTGGGAGACCGCCGGGACGATGCATCCGCGCCTGATGTGCCGGGCCTTGGAGCTATCCCTTGCGAGCGGCGGCTGCATGAAATTCGATCTGAAAGCCTTCGATGAGAACCTACATGTAGCTCTCACAGGCGACTCCAATCAGAGGACGCTGGAGAACTTCGCCAAAGCTGCCAACCGATTCTCGGATCGCCCTTCCCCTCCCCCGGTGGTCGCCAGCACATTGCTCGTGCCGGGTTACATCGACGCACAAGAAGTCGGGCGCATCGCCCGGTTCATCGCCCATCTCAACCCGGACATCCCCTATGCCCTCCTGGGCTTCCACCCCCATTTCGTGATGCACGATCTGCCGCTCACCTCCAAAGGCCACGCTCAAGCGGCGCTCGAGGCTGCCCACGAGGCCGGTTTGAAGAATGTACGCCTCGGGAACATCCATTTGCTATCCGAAGAGGTTGGATGAAGAAGCATGATCCAACTTGCGGGACTTCGAAATCATCAATCAAACCTGCCCTTAAACGAGTACAATGGAAACAAATCCTACAAGTCTTTTGATTGAACGTATTCTCACGTCCAATCAACGGAACTACATCATAAGGAAACGCGTGATGACCCATTTCGTCAAAGGAACTCGAACTCCCCTAAATGTCCTCTTTCATCCTTTCCAAGATCCCCCTTGACGCGCAATCTAACTAGGAATAGCATCCACACAAGCTTTCCAAAACAACGTCGATGAAAAAGAGTTCTTATCGACAGATGGATCGTGTCGTTATCGTCCCACTCAGGAAGGATGTTTCAGGATAGGGGCTGATTAAGTATGATCGATAATCATGATGAGACTGGAACATTTGTCTTAAAGCGAACCTCAAAGTTCTTCCCTCGTCGTTCGTGGCGCTCCTGGTTGATTGGGCGCCCGCTCCCGACTGCAGATGCTCCCCACCAAACGATCGGCAAAGCGGTTGGCTTGGCCGTTTTTGCGTCGGATGCCCTCTCTTCAACGGCTTATGCCACTCAAGAGATCTTGATGGTGTTGGCTATAGCCGGGAGCGGAGCTTTTGGTTATGCCTTCCCCATCTCCATGGCGATCGTGCTTCTGTTGGTCATCATCACCCTTTCCTACCAGCAAACTATTCACGCCTATCCGGGTGGAGGGGGTGCGTACATCGTCGCACGGGATAATCTTGGAGAGCTTCCGGCCCAAACAGCCGGGGCGGCCTTGCTCACGGATTACATCCTCACCGTGGCCGTATCGGTCTCCTCCGGCGTTGCTCAACTTACCTCGGCTTATCCGGAATGGTTCCGCTATCGTGTGCCCATTGCCGTGGGCATGGTCCTGCTCGTCATGTTGGTCAATTTGCGAGGCGTGAGAGAATCGGGCATTACCTTTGCCATCCCAACCTACTTCTTCCTCGTGATGATGGTTTTCACTACGGGATACGGGATGCTCCGATTTTTTATGGGCACCCTCGGCTCCGTTGAGAATCCACCCTCTCTGGAAGTTGAGCATATCGTCGGAGCGATTACACCCTTCATAATCCTGCACGCCTTCTCCAGTGGCACGACGGCATTGACCGGGGTGGAAGCGATTTCCGATGGCATTACGGCCTTCAAGGAACCCCGCAGCAAGAATGCCGCCATCACCCTCCTCTGGATGTCCGCCATCCTGGGAACCCTCTTCCTTGGAATTACTTTCTTGGCCGGTCAGGTTCATGCGATTCCCTCGGAAGCGGAAACCGTCATATCGCAATTCTCACGCACCGTATTGGGTGGCAGATCCTTCCTTTATCTCGCCACCATAACCTCTACAACCGTCATCCTGATGATGGCTGCCAACACCTCCTTTGCGGATTTTCCACGTCTGGGTGCTTTACATGCAGGAGATGGGTTTCTACCCAGACAACTCACATATCGTGGTAGTCGATTGGTTTATTCTTATGGGATCGTCACATTAGCGGTTATCGCCTCAATGCTCATCATCCTTTTCAAAGCAAGCGTTACCGCATTAATCCCTCTTTATGCCATTGGCGTCTTTCTATCGTTCACCCTATCTCAAGCTGGTATGTCTCGTCGTTGGCGGAAAATTGGACGGCTTCAACCTGAAGAAGAGGTTCAAGAACGTGGATCTATATTGCGATACGAGACGGGTTGGCAATTGAAAATGCTGATTAATGGTTTCGGGGCATTCTGTACTTTTATTGTGGTGCTTGTATTTGCTGTCACCAAATTTCAAGATGGTGCCTGGATTATTGTCATCTTAATTCCTGTGATGGTCTACATCTTTTTTACAATCCACCACCACTATAAGAAGTTAGCAAATTCACTCTCATTGGAAAACTATGGTTCGCCCCCGCGGATCGAACGCTGTCGCGTGATCCTCCCCATCAGCGGCGTCCACCGCGGCAGCCTGGCCGCTCTCCGTTATGCACGGACGCTCTCCAATGACATTACCGCCGTTCATGTCTCGACTGACCTGGAAGAATCAGAGAAGGTACGGCAGCGTTGGGAGAAATGGGGGGAAGGTGTTCGCCTGGTGATCCTCGAATCGCCTTATCGCTTGATGTTAGAGCCTTTATTGGCGTATATTGAAGAGGTCGCATCCCATAATCAACAAGACGAGATCCTGACCATCGTCGTTCCCCAATTCGTCCCCCGGCAAAGGTTGCACAACCTTCTTCATACACAAACGGCCTTCCTGCTGCGCCAGGCTCTGCTTTTCAAGCCGGGGATCGTGATCACGGATGTGCCTTATCAAGTAGAATAACTGGAAGGATGATTTCACTGGTTGGGTCGCGTTACCATGGAGGAGAAAATGAACTTGATCGTCGTCGGTTGTGGTCGATTGGGTGCCGAGCTGGGGTACCGATTGTTCCGCAAAGGTCATACGGTTGCGGTTATCGATCATACCGCAGATGCATTCGCCAACCTTTCCAAGGAATTTCGTGGCCGGACTCTGGAGGGGGAGGTGCTGAATCGGGATGTCCTGCTGCGAGCGGGAGTGGAGACGGCGGATGGGGTGGCGGTTGTGACGAATTCAGATGCTGTCAATATGGTTGTGGGTCATGCAGCTAAAGAAATCTTTCAAGTGCCAAGAGTGGTGGCTCGGAATTATGATCCGCGTCTAAGAGAATTGCACGAAG
>MGNI01000175.1:11693-22438 GCA_001795115.1 Chloroflexi bacterium RBG_16_48_8
GCTGGAGGACTTCCTTTGCACCGATTTGATCGTCCCAATTCTTACCATAGGGCACGGCGAAATTGAGATCTATGAAATCAGAATCCCGAAAAGTTGGGAAGGGCGTCCCATCCAGGAGACCCTTCCCGAGAAGGGTTGCCCTCCCATTGCGGGCACGCGGGGAGGGCGAGCCCTCCTCCCATCCCCAGATCTCCAGCTTGAGGGGGGTGATCTGCTCCATCTGAGCATGACAGAAGAGTGTGCAACACAATTTTACAAGAAAGTCCAGGAGGGATGAGATGTTGGTCCTGATTACAGGTGGGGGCAGAACGGGAGCGCAATTGGCTTCCCTTCTTATCCAACAAAGACACCAGGTATGCCTTATAGAAGATCGTCCGCAGATTCTTGCCTCCTTGCATCGAGAGCTGCCCACAGAAGTCATCTTTGAAGGAAGTGCTAACTACCCGCATGTTCTCGAGCAAGCAGGAATAGCGAAGGCCAATGTCCTGGCTGCCTGCACCGATGAGGATGCGGCCAACCTAGTGACCTGTTATTATGCCCGTTGCCGATTCAACGTCCCCCGGACCATTGCACGGATCAACAACCCTCGCAATGCCTGGCTTTTCAATGATACCTTTCGTGTGGATGTAGCCCTTAACCAGGCAGAAATCCTCGCCAGCTTGATCGAAGAAGAGATGTCCTTAGGAGATATGATGACGCTGTTGAAGATCCGCAGGGGAAAATATTCCCTGGTCGAGGAAAAGATCCCGGATGGAGCTCTTGCGGTAGGTGTGGCGATAAAAGATCTGGCGCTCCCCCCCAATTCCGTTATTGCTGCAATTATTCGCCAGGGTCAAATTCTCATCCCAAGAGGTGCTGTTAAATTTGATGTAGGGGACGAGGTGCTTGCGATTGTTGATTCTTCGGAAGCGGGAGATCTCGCAGCGCTCTTCTGCCGTCCCTCAGAAGAAGCTCAGGATAGGGATGCCACCCTAGATGAATAAGACTTAGCCCGCCAACACGGTTCGAGACAAGTCTTTCTATCCTTCCCTACGAATCTCTCTTCAAGGATTTCTACCCTTTACGCTCTAAGGATGGTCATCAGGATGGTTACCCGTCCTGGCGGAGGTCATCCTTTCACCGTTTAATCGCATCTCGAGCATGCGTTGAAAAACTGGGGCTTGCACAGTGCAAAAAACAAGTGTTCCCAGCGAACACTCGCGCCCTTCCCTACTCCTTCAAGCACGTCGCTGGGAACACCCCGGATTGATTGGATCGTTGTTGTTTATCTTGTGATGGCGTAGGTTACATTGACCTGCAGGCTGACGGTTAATTGTCCGGTGCTGATGGGTGGCCCACCGCCCATTCCAACAGCCCTCTCGTAGGCCACGGGATAGATCGTGCCCCCGCTTGTTCCCTCGCTGACGAGAATCGGATCCCCCAGCGTCACACCGATCTCGGCCGCAAGCTGATCAGCACGAACCCGAGCATCAGCCAAGGCCTTTGACCGGGCTTCCGCCTCCAGCGTAGTGGTGTCGTCGATATCATAGGTCAGCCCATAGATGTTGTTAGCGCCTTGCTCTAGCGCAATTTCAATGATGTTGGGGGCTTGATCGATTTCGCGAACCTTGACCTGGAGGGTGCTATCAACGTGAAAAACTCGCTCTCCAGTGGATTCTCCAGTTATGGGATCATACCGGTCTTCCGGCCAGACGTTGAAGTTTGTGGTTTGAAGGTCCTCTTCGACAATTCCTGCTCCAAGCAAGGCTTCCGTGATTTTTTCCATGGCCTGGTTGGAATCCTCAACTGCCTTCCCAACCTGATCAGAAGTCACATTCACCCCCAACTGGATCAAGGCGATATCTGGTTTACCCGCCGCCTCTCCAAAGCCACTTACTGAAATGGAATCCCTCAGGAAAAACCCTGTACCTTGCGCTGAAGGGCTGGCAGTACATCCTGAAACGGCGATCAAGACAGCTAACACCACCACCCAACTCGTGGTTCTTATTTTCAAACGCTTATGATTGAACTGCATTTTCTCCTCCTGCAGCATTTAATGGCTGTGCTTCGGGCATGATGGGGAACGTTCTGGATTCGATGACCCTCCGCGGCTGAATAACCTTTTCTCCATCTAGACGGTGACCAACACTAAAATCTTACCACACATGATTTTAGAAGTACTCGATAGAAAAACGGTACAATTTCTGTGGTGGAGTAACCCCGCTGGACTCTCCATGGAACGAGACTGCCCAAACCTTTTTCCCTACGGTGAGCGGGCTTACGTAGCGCAATTGCATTTCGTTCTATCCATTTGAAAGGATCATCCCAGGAATGACTCGCACGAGAGTTAAAAAACGCAGTTGCCAATCTGTCTTTCGGGGGGATTAAACAGGGTTATCTCATTTGAAAACAGGATGGAACCCCCACGGCTGGGCGTTCCATCCTGAATGAAATACTATGGTTGAAAATCCTTTTCTATTAACCTTTGGATCGTCCTCCGTAATCATAGTCGAAGTCAACATCACCATCATCAATAAAATCTTCATCCAATGCCCAATCGAGTTCGATAGGGGATAGGTTGACCACCGCCAGCACCGCACCGCACTTAAAACAGGTTACTTTCTGGCCTTTGTGAGGGGATTTACCCAGATTCAATGTGGTATCACACTCAATACAAAACCCTGTGGCCATGACAAACCTCCACGATTGGCCTGAATTTCCGGCCCCATCCTAAATGTCAATTGTTGAATTCCCATGGAGTCCGTGTGAGAAGCATGTGTAAAATGCAGGCCTGCTACGGAAATTTTTTTCGTGTGACCCATATGAGATCTATCTCAACGGAGAAAGGAAGTAGAACCAACGCCCACAACGCGGTTGAGCCTTAATGCTCTCCTCTTCTCAATGAAGAAAAGCCCCAACATTTGTTCTTCCCCAGCCGTCCTTGCTTGGACTCAGCCCATCCAAGCCGTTCGCTCCTTACTATCATCCGAAAGAAGATCTTCGAAAGGTTCAATAAAAGCCCAATCCAACTCGAGAGGCGCGAGCCGGATGACCGTGAGGATAGATTTACAATTCCTACAAAGCACCCGCTGCCCTTTCTTAGGCTGGAACTCGAAATAGACTTTCGCATCACATTCTGGACAAATCGCTTCCATACAGAAGACACCTCCCTTACCCTCAAAATACACCCGGAGTGTTCAACCTCATCATTCAAAAGAGTTTTTTTCATTGAGAGCATCAAAACTCTATCAAAACCCCCAGTAAAACGCGTTCAAGGTTTGTCTCAAATCCGTCGCAATTTCACCCAAACCGTTCAACTTAACTGCAGGGACGGCTCACGAGCCGCCCTTACAACATTCCCTGAGGTAAAGACGCCCTGGGGGGTGTCTCTATCATAAAGACCTCGCAGCAAACTGCGGGGAATCCTGACCTTTTCCCATAAAAAAGAAAGGACGGGTGATCAGGTGGACAACCACCCGTCTCCTGGATTTCACCTTCCAAGATGAAGTTCAGCAGGCGACTGTATCAATGCTGTTTAAATGAAGGAATGGAGGGGATTTATATCTCATCTACTTTAAAACGATAGCCAACACCGGGAATGGTCTCGATAAAATGGCTTGTATCAGGATTAGCCTCAATTTTGTGTCTGAGGCGGCTGATCAAACCGCGCACCAAGTCTTGATTGCCTTCCCCTGAATACCCCCATACTCGTTCCACAATAACCTCGACCGGGATGACCTGCCCTCGATTGGTCATCAGGGTATAAAGAAGACGGAACTCAAGTTGGGTTAATCGACGTGGCTCTTCCCCTCGCACGATTACCGCACGCGTGGAAGGATCCAGCATAATTTCATCCAATGCCAGGGTTGGCAAAACAAAACTGGGAACCGCTGCGGAACGTCTAATCAAAGCCCCCATATGCGCAGTCAATACCTTCGGTGAGACGGGTCGACTGAGAACCACATCCGCTCCTTTATGAAGCAATTCACACAGGGTCATCTCCGATGGGGCATCAATGATCATCAACAGGGGGATCTGCGTGATCGTTCGCACCGCCTCCACATCCTCTATCAGTTCACCATCTTCGCTCAAGGCGACTACTAAGATATCCGCTGGGTGGTCTGTCCAATTCTTCAACACTCGTTGAAGATCAGAACTGGAGGCGATGGCCAATCCCTCCCTCCTCATGATGTACGCAAAAGTTTCCTTTTCATCCTGGTCAGTTGCCACAAGCATGACTTGCATGTTTACATCCTTGGCTCGAGTTGAGGCAAACACATCACATGCCCTTAAGAATACTCCAAACGGACGCAAAGGAAAATATATTTGCAGAGAAAGAGTGCATTCCATGAAAGGCCACCTTCCGTACTCGCAGCGTGCGGTGTGGGGCCTTGTTGCATTTGCCGTCCTGCTGACAAAGTGTCAGGCAGCCGCCATACAATCCAAGGCGATAGGCATGCAGCCATTACGATCAACGGGAGCATTCATAAGCGTATGAAGAATTCCATTAAGGTGTTATGCGTGTCAATAGCTCTCTACGCCTATCTCCTGGCTGGCTGCCTGCCGTCCGATCGAGGGCAGCGACCAGCCCTCCCCCCCTGCAAGTTCCACTGCACCTCAAGAAACGGATGTACAAACGAAGATCCCCCCTGGCCAGACACCCATCTTGGCGGCGCCGGTCTCGCAAGAGCCAGCTGCGGGAATCTATGGGAGTTCCGAAGGCGAGTTGGTGGTGATCACAATCTATCCCGACATCTCAGATCCGCGTTGCGATATCATCACTCCCGACCAGATGGTGAAAGTCGTAAACAACAGGCAGGAGACTCTCTAAGTTTCAATCGCCAACCTGGAGGCAGCAATCGAACCGGGTGGTGAACATACATTTCAGGTGCCCTTCGGGCAGTACTTGGCTCCCGGGATGCATCTCATCCAGGTATCACCCTGTTGTGGAGCATCGCTTTGGCTCCAAACGGGTCAGTGAATAGGAGCTACGATTTTGGACATCCGGTCAAAATAAAGTTTGCACACTGGAAACTTCACCTAACCGGGGGATTGAAAGCGACCAGTCTCCCATAAATTTGTCATGGACAACCCTATTACCGCTGCCTCTGCGCTTTTTCACATCCACCTTCGACTTCGCATCCACAAGTACATCCCAACAGGAACAATCACCATGACAGCCACCACCACAAAGAAGGTTAACCTCTCCGTCCAGGCTGACAATGGCGTAACCGGCTGAAAGAAGTTCATCCCAAAGAAGCCGGAGAGGAAGGAGATGGGCATGAACAAGGTCGTGATCACCGCCAGGATCTTCATCACCTCGTTCATGCGGTTGCTGACCACAGAGAGATACGTCTCCAAGGCACCGCCTGCCAGATCCCGCAGTCCCTCCGCAATGTCATACAGCCGGACAAGGTGGTCGTATACATCGCGGAAGAAGACTTTATCGTCTTCAGCAATAATCCTGAAATCCCCGCGCGCCAGCTTGTTGAGCACCTCGCGCTGAGGCGAGATGATTCGCCGTAGATGGAGAAGTGATCGTTTAAGTGTGAAAATGCGCTCCAGCAATTGGGGCTCGGGACGATCGAACAGGATGTCCTCAATCTGGTCAACCGTCTCGTCGATCTCATCCACCACCGGCATGGTATTGGCCACCATCTCGTCCGCAATCCGGTAGAGCAGATTCGCGGCACTCTTTTGCATTAATCGCTCATCCCTTTGGCAGGACTCCCAAACTCTCTCCAGTCCGGGCATACTTTGAATTCGGTAGGTAACCAGATAGTTCTCGCCCAGGAACAGGTCTAATTCATGGGTTGACAACGGCTCTTCTTTCTCTGAATCAAAATCCACTGCGTGCAGAACCAGGTATAAATACCTCCCCCAGTCGTCCACTTTAGGGACATGGGATTCCTCCAACGCATCGTCGATGGCCAGTGGGTGAAAACCGAAGTCGTCTCTCAGAATGGGGATACAGACCTCCTTGGGCTCATTAACCATATCCAGCCATAGCAATCCTTGCTCGTCTTGGATCGCTTCCGACAGTTGAATGGCATTGAAGTCTTTGTATAAAGTCCCATCTCGAGATCGGTAAAGGGCACTGATCATCGGTCCTCCTATCTACATTAAAAAAAGCAAGGATAAAGATACAGGACGGTTTCCCCCATGGCCTATGCTAAACCCGGACCCTATCTGCCATCCGGATCTCCGTGCTGGTCTTCCGTTGGGTAAGAGCCCAGTCATCCGTCCAGGACGGCTTGCTACAGGAGGCGAATACCTCTTTTCCCAGAAGAAGAACGGGGAAATCTTACTCCCCTTTTGTCCACGCACCAAGTGGCTTAAAAATGCTATGCCATACCTTCTAACCACCCATCTACAAACAAGCGCCTGGAAGTGGATGAGACGATACCTGGCACATAAATAGAGATAATTGACCCAATATGGACATTAAAGCTAATGTCTCAAGTGAAAGGGGATGTCGATGATCGCCCGGATCGTTCCCTGCTTGCGTCGTCGGTACAATAAGGCCAACTTGATCAGCCAGGCGGTTTGATTGTGCAGCAAATACTCCCACCACTTGGCCGGCATGAATTCCGGCAAGATCACGCTGGCAAGTTGACCGTCATTGGCCTCTTGATCCAACCTGTCTAAGTAATCCACAAAAGGACCGATCACAGAGCGATAGGGTGAGGGGACAATCTCGAGAGGGACCCCCATCCCCCATCGCTCCCAAAGACTTCTAACTTTCTCAGAGCGGGATGGATCGATCTCAACATACACAGCTGTCACCTTTTGTGATATGGATAATGCATACCGCAATGCAAAAATCACACCTCGATGGACGCCTGCAATAGGAATCACAATGCGTGGGTGCGGAAGGGGTTTCAGGGTCATAGGAAAGCCCTTTACCGATAGCTCCCCAGAGATCTCCTGGTAATGCCGATGGACAGCTCGAAATCCCATAATAATAAGAGGGATGAGCAGCGTTACGATCCATGCCCCGTCAAGGAACTTACTGACCGCAATAACCCAGAAGGTGAACATCGTGGTCAGGGCACCCAATCCGTTGATTAATGCCTTCTGCAGCCACCTTTTCCCTTTCAGGCGATACCAGTGCACAACCATTCCCGCTTGCGAGAGTGTAAATGCCATGAAGACACCCACCGCGAAAAGCGGGATGAGGGCATGCGTATCCCCCTTGAAGAGCACGATGAGCAGTCCGGTAAGTGTGGCAAGCAGCAGCATGCCATTGCTATAAACCAGCCGATCCCCAAGTAAAGAGAGCTGGCGAGGTAGATAGGTATCCTCCGCCAAAATGGAGGTCACCCGGGGAAAACCTGCGAAGCTGGTGTTGGCCGCCACGAACAAGATCAATAACGTCGAGGTCTGCACAAGATAATACATCAACCCTTTGCCGAAAACATGCCGTGCCAATGCCGAAAGGATGGTCTCCTCCCCTGAGGGGAGGACATTGAAATACTGTGTAAGACCAACCGTCCCTAAAAAGAGCACAAGCATCAGAACCGCCACGGCGCGCATGGCCTGCTTGGCATGCTTGGCCTCCGGAGGCTTGAAAATTTGCACCCCGTTGCTGATGGCTTCCACACCCGTCAACGCCGTGCAGCCAGAAGCGAAGGTGTGCAAGACGAGAAAGAGGGTGACTGGTACGGCTTGTTCGACGGGGAAGCTATCTGCTGGAAGAGGGTCCAAATCCCCGAGAGCGGTACGGATCAAGGCGATCATGAACATGCCGATGTAGGTCAAGATGAATAAATAAACCGGCAAGGAAATCAAGGTTCCCGATTCCCGAAGCCCGCGCAGGTTTGCCAGTGTGATGATTGTCAATAGCAAAAGAGAAAGACCAACGCGGTAAGGCCACAGCTCTGGAAAAGCAGAGGTCATCGCCGCCACACCCGCTGTCAGGCTCACAGCAGCCACCAGGATGTAATCCACTAAAAGGGCGGCTGCCGCTACCAAACCCATAGAAGTCCCGAGGTTCTCCTTCGCCACGGTATAGGATCCGCCCCCCCTTGGGTAGGCCTGGATTGTCTGCGAATAGGAAAGCGCCAGGATCCCCAGCAGGACCACGATGGCCAGCGCAATGGGAAAAGAGTTAGACAGCCCAACCCAGCCCGCTACGGCCAATCCGAGGAAGATCTCCTGGTTGGCGTACGCAATGGAAGAAAGGGCATCCGGCGAAAGTACGGCCAATGCACGTACGGTATCCAGGCGCTCTGATTCCAAACGATCGGTGGGAAGGGGAGATCCGATTAACAATTCTCGAAGGTGTAATCCGGGCATCTCAGGTGCCTCCTCGAGGAATCTTCTCTCCGTCTCCAGTATAGACCCTTCTTCTATTCTCAACACACACAAGCTTTAACTCCCATAACAAGCTCTGGGAATGCTTCCCAAATAGACGGATTTCATTTGTGTAGTGGGAACATGCTATCGTTTTTATTCTTCGCTGTCGCTCCATTTTACAGGTGCGCTTCAGGAAATGTTGCATCATGCCCTCCTAAGGCAAGTGGTGGTGTGGGGCAGCGACGTCCCACACCACCCTCTATCTCAACACCATAGGCAATCTTCAGCATCATATGAAATACACCCCATTTTACCGTTAGATAAGAAATCATCGGGAAAGCAAAAAATGTGGCCTTGGTCAAAAGGCCCTCCATCCCGAGGGCCTTTTTAAAGCCACCACGATAGTGTCCTTTCCTCAGGACAATTGAGCGTTGGGCAAAGGCCTTCACTTCATTGAAGGTGGAATGCCAACCTATGCCATAGAGAGAGGAGGCACACAGGGCGTCATAGGAATCTTGCATGCTACAAGTGAGAGACGGTGTTTAACATTCTGAATGAACTCATCAACTTGGATAACCTGGCCACGACAGGTATTCTATCACGGTCGTTTTTATCGGGAGCAAAGTATTCCAACATCAAAATGGCACCTCCTATGGGAACAGCACCTGTGTCGGTAGAAAAGACAGTCCTTCTGCTTGGCTCATCACCCTTCAGAATGACGATAAGGACATAAAACTGAACCCTTGACGCACGGAACAGTTCCGATTATATATAAGCGCGCTTAACTATTCAGGAGAGTTAACTATGCCGTCTACTGAACGATTTTCGGAGGTTCTACGAGATTGGGCGCAGGTTTTCATGCACCGTTCAGCGCGCGACTTCAAGCACTTCATGGATGAATCAGGCTTGTCCGTATCCCAATTGAACACAATGATGCGCCTCTATCATAAGGGAGAATGCGGGCTCTCGGAGATCAGTGGTCATCTTGGCATAAGCAACGCCGCCACAAGTCAGGCTGTGGATCGATTGGTTCAGATGGGCCTGCTAGGTCGCAGAGAAGACCCACAAGATCGTCGCGTAAAGCAACTGGAGCTCACCGACCAAGGCCGCACCTTGATTGAGAAGGTATTCGACTCCCGCCGCCAGTGGATGGAGGGATTAACCGATACCCTGACTCCGGATCAACAGGAAACGATCATTGATGCGTTAACACTGTTGACCCGGGCAGCACATAACACAGAAGACTAAACCTTTAAGAGGATGATGAACTTGAGACCGAAACGACCTTTTAGACCTCCCATGGCGCCAGGTAGTATGACCCGAGCAACGCGATACCTATGGCGATATCGCGGCCAGGCCGCCCTACCCTATGTCTTTCTACTGGTAGCTACGCTGTCGATGTTGATGGTGCCGAAAATGGTGAGCAACATCATCGATTCGGTAACCACGGGCTTCATCGCCACGAAAGTGCTTGAAGCCCTGGATCAGATCCCCGGCACCTTCATCTCCCAAGCCCTACCGCGTATCCTGGAGGTCTTGAAATACCCTGCTGATTGGACCCTGGATCAACTGAAAACACAGCTGAGCCTCGATCAGATCCATGCCCCTCAGGCAATCGTCCAGGCTGGGATCATCATTGTGATCTTCGCCGCCCTCCGCGGCATTTTCGCTTTCCTCCAGGCTTACTGGGCAGAGAAGAATTCCCAGTCCATCGCCTATGACATGCGAAACGACCTCTATGCCAAGATCCAACGCCTGTCCTTCTCCTACCACGATCGCAACCAGACCGGACAATTGATGATCCGCGCTACGGATGACGTCGAGAAGGTACGGCTTTTCATAGGACAAGGTTTGCTGCAATTGGTCAGCGCTGTTGTCCTTTTATCCAGCACGCTGGTCATTCTGTTCGCCACCAACGCCAAGTTGGCGCTGGTCACACTCTGGATCCTACCAGTGGCCCTCATCTTATTTATGTTCTTTGGCACCATCAGCAGGCCCCTCTTTAACAAAGTGCAACAGAAACTTTCCGCCCTTAACACCATCCTTCAAGAGAATCTGGCTGGTATCAAGGTCGTTAAGGCTTTCACCCGCGAGAAGAGTGAGCAAACCAAGTTCCGGGCAGCCGCTGACAATTTGATGAGCCAGCAGCTCGTCATCGCTCGCATGTTCGTCTTTCTCTTCCCACTGGTCTTCCTGATTGCCAACCTAGGCCAAGCCAGCGTGCTCTATGCCGGTGGCCAGCAGATTATCCAGGGCACCCTCACCCTGGGTGAGTGGCAGGAGTTCAGCCTGTACCTGATGTACCTCTTCTTCCCCGTGGCCATGTTTGGCATGATCATCACACAATTTGGTCAGGCTTCGGCTTCAGCAACACGGATATTTGAGATCCTGGATGCCAAGAGTGATGTGGCTGACAAGCTGGATGCCGCTGTGTTACCTCCCGTCAAAGGCCGGGTTCGCTTCGAGGA
>MGNI01000175.1:22520-24552 GCA_001795115.1 Chloroflexi bacterium RBG_16_48_8
GAGCCACCGGATCGGGCAAGACAACCATCATCAACCTGCTTCCTCGTTTCTACGATCCGAGTGAGGGTCGTATTACCATAGACGAGCTCGACCTACGTGATGTGACCCTATCCTCCCTTCGCTCCCAGATCGGTATCGTCCTTCAGGAGACAACGCTCTTCGCCGGGACGATCCGTGAGAACATCGCCTTTGGCAAGCCAGAAGCCACTATGGACGAGATCATCGCCGCTGCTAAAGCGGCTGCCGCCCATGAATTCATCATGGAATTTCCCGAGGGTTATGACACGATGGTCGGCGAGCGCGGCCAGACATTGAGCGGTGGTCAAAAGCAGCGAGTTGCGATTGCCCGCGCCTTACTACTTGACCCGAAGATCCTCATCCTAGATGACTCAACCAGTTCCGTAGATATCGCCACCGAGGCACAGATCCAGGTTGCCCTGGATGAACTCATGAAGGATCGCACCTCCTTCGTCATCGCCCAGCGTATCAGCACGGTGATGAATGCCGACCAGATCCTGGTGCTCGATAAGGGACAGATCGTTGCACACGGCTGCCATGAGGAACTGCTTGAGGAGAATGAGATCTACGCTGAGATTTATACATCGCAGCTCATTGGAGACGAGCAGGATGAGATTCAGGCAGAACATCCATCCTCTCGCCAGTTTGCATAGCTAAGGAGACAGGTATGTTTGCAGGTGGACATCGCTCACAAGCGCTGAGTCAAGAGACTTTCAAACCTCAAAAGACCAGCGAAACACTGCGCCGGCTGGTCAGCTATTTCAGCCCATACTGGCTCGCTCTGGTCATCGTAGCCCTTTGCGTCATTCTATCCACTTGGGCACAAGTGACCTCACCGCAGTTGACCGGACAGTTGGTAGATTGCTATCTAGCCCCTTCGGCTGCCAGCGCATTGGGGGATTTTCCGGGGACTTCTGGAGAGGGGAACGCCTCCCAGTCCAATTGCTGGTTACAAGAGGGGAAGGATCCGGAGGGACCAACACAGACCATCATCCAGACTGCTTTCACCTTGGGAAATTTCTCTGCCCCCAAGGCCAACATCGCAGAGCAGAGCGCTGCGATCCGGATCGCTGGGATCGCACGTTTGATTCTCTTACTTGTAGCTTTATACGTTGGCAGCGCTCTGCTCACTGGCGCTACCTTCTTCGCTATGACCTGGATGGGGCAGCATGTCCTACGACAATTGCGGGTGACAGTTTTCGAACAACTACATCGCCTATCCCTCTCCTACTATTCCGAAAATGTGGCGGGGAACCTGATGAGTCGCATCACGAACGATAGCGACACCATTCAACAGGTGCTTAATTTTGCTTTGGTCAACGTGGCCAGCGGCCTTCTCCTATTGGGTTGGATCGCCTACAACATGTTGACTGAAAATGTGACCTTTGCTCTGCTCAGCATGTCCGTCACACCTTTCATGATCATCGCAACAGTTTGGTTTTCATCACAGGCGCGTAAGGCTTTCCGCCGTACGCGAGAGGAGATTGGGGCGGTCAACGCCGAATTGCAGGAGAACATTGCTGCCGTGCGGGAAATTCAAGCCTTCAACCGGGCTGACGAAAATATTGAACAATTCAAGATCATCAATGCCGCCAACCGAGATGCGAATATTCGCGCCGTGGCCTTCACCTCCGCCCTTTCCCCTGCCCTCGAAGCGCTGGGGTATGTTGCCCTGTCTGTGGTCACGGTCGTGGGTGGGCTGGCGTTATTGGGCAACATCTCCATACCAGGAGCAACGGTCTCCCTAGGATTGGTCGTTACCTTTCTCGCCTATGTTCAGCGTTTTAATCAACCTATCCAGCAGATCTCGGTGCTATGGACCAACATCCAAAGTGCTATTGCAGGAGCAGAGCGCATCTTCGGGATTCTGGATGAAAAGCCAGCCATCCAGGAGGCTGTGGATGCCCAGCCAATGCCTGTTATTCAAGGCAAGGTTGAGTTTGACAATGTCTTCTCCGAGTATGTATCCGGCCAGCCAGTGCTCAAAGGCATCCATTTCACCACTGATCCAGGT
>MGNI01000175.1:24675-24878 GCA_001795115.1 Chloroflexi bacterium RBG_16_48_8
GTTACCGAAACCCTGCGTGAACAAATCGGTATTGTGCTCCAAGACACCTTCCTTTTCAGCACAACGGTCATGGAGAACATCCGCTTTGGCCGCCCCACGGCCAGCGACGAAGAAGTGATGGCTGCCGCCCAACTAGCCCATGCCGATACCTTCATCAAGCGCCTGCCTGACAAATATGAAACCGTGTTGGGTGAGCGAGGCTC
>MGNI01000175.1:24919-25367 GCA_001795115.1 Chloroflexi bacterium RBG_16_48_8
GTGCGGCGCTGGCTGACCCTCGCATCCTGATCCTGGATGAAGCCACCTCCAGCGTGGACACACGCACCGAACGGCTGATACAACAAGCGCTGGAGAAATTGCTCAAGGGTCGCACCTCCTTCGTGATCGCCCACCGCTTGAGCACCATCCGCAACGCAGATCTGCTACTGGTTCTCAACGAAGGCGAGATCGTCGAGCGCGGCAAGCATGATGAACTGCTTGCAAAGAAGGGCTTTTACTACAATTTGTACATGAGCCAATTCCGCCATGACCCTCAGTTTTCGGAGGCGGTCGCGGGCAGAGGAGATGGCAGGGAACCGAAGTTGGTTCCTGCCTCATCCTGATGGGGATCACTTCCATAGGAATAGGATGGGAGATCCCCCATCCTGCAATCTCTCGCCGTCTTGTCTTCCAATGGCAAAGGCAGGTCGGTTTCAAAAGGAATTCA
>MGNI01000175.1:25390-31014 GCA_001795115.1 Chloroflexi bacterium RBG_16_48_8
GCCAATGCAAAATACCTTTTACCTGTGACGCGAGGGATGAGATGGCATACAATCCACCGGTGTAAACCATTTTGCGAAGAATCGGCATGCAGCAAAGATTAACCAATCAAGAGGTTTGGATAGCAACCCTTCTCTTCGTCGTGATGGATATCCTCATACTGTCGCCATTGCCCTTTGTCTTGCGCAAAACCTCTGCCCTCGATCTCCTCCAACCCATCGGTTCGGCTTCTGCCCTGTTCTGGGGTATGCTTGTTATCCTATTCCTTTTTTGTGGCTGGGACATGTACTACCGGTTTTTCTACCCAACCTGGATCCATTGGTTAGCCCCATTGGACATCCCTCTTTATGGCGCCATCGGGCTTGGCTTGTGGTGGCTGGCGAGTCATCTTCCGGGTGCCTCTATCTTCTGGTTCGTTCTCTTCGGAGGGGTGGAGGGGATCGTGGAACACATCCTCGGGATTTATGGGTTCCGTATCCTCGATAAAGTACCGTGGTTAAAGGATGTAAAGGCTTTACCTGCCCTGGTCTTTTCTTTCTTCGAGTATGGTTTCTACTGGACCCTGGTTGTTTGGTTGGCTATTGGACTTCGAAATCTATAGGAACGAATCAATCTGTAATTTTTCAAAGGTTCGCTCAAATTTTGATACTGGTGTTCCAAGATACAGCACTTACTACTGTAGTTTTCACGCCATTTGTCATCTCATAACACAATCGATACGTTAACTCGAGGAAAATCATGATCATCGCTGTCTTCGACTTAGATGGAACGCTCTATACCGGCCACATTGGCAGGGGCATCGCTGAACATCATCAAACGCACCGCACAAAGCGATTTCTTCTTTACCTCTACCTGTCAACACATTACCCACTCTGGTTCCTACAAAAGACTGGCCTGGTGTCAGATGAAACCGGGCGGTCGATCTGGGCACGCGACATGGGTTGGCTGGTGCGGGGTTGGCGCCCTGAGGAAGCCTCTGCTGCTTTTCAATGGATCACGGTGCACTACGTAATCCCCAGGCTGCGTCCCGATGTGATAGCCCGCCTGAAGAGCCATCAGCAATCAGGACATCGCCTCCTTCTGCTCTCAGGCACCCCTACCCCACTCCTCACGACAATTGGTCACCATCTTGGCATTGATGAAGCAGTAGGAACCCCTCTCCGCATCCGCAATGGACGCTACACGGGTGGGAGCGAACCTCCCGTTTGCCAAGGCATGAATAAAGTCTTTCGCCTGGAGCGCTATCTTGAGGAAACAGAGAAAATCCATTGGACCGAAAGCTGGGCCTATGCTGACAGCTATTCGGATCTGCCTGTCCTACAACGCGTGGGGAATCCCGTTGCCGTTTACCCGGACGATCCATTAGCTTCACGCGCAAAGGAACTTGGCTGGGAAATCATCTCGAACGAATAAGAGGGTGATCAAAGCTTATTTCTACCTGTTTGGCTAATACCGTCGATCTTCAAGTCGAAAGGACTGTACCTTTTATCTGGTTTCCGTGTTTGATTGTATGAAGAATGTTGACTTGAATCCACCTAAGAGATTCGCATTCTTTGATTGAATAGCAGCCACAGACTTGCTCCTCTGCCAAACAACCCTCTTTCCTAACTGCCTATGAACAACTTGAGACAAAGGAAATGAATGGAGAGGAACTCTTGGGAAAAATCGCCGTGATCACGGACTCCAATACATGTTTACCGCCCGATATCTTAAAGAAGTATCGGATCGAAATTGTTCCCATCGTGCTGATCTTCGGGGATGAGATCTTACGCGACGGGGTGGATATCTCCGTGCAGGGGTTCTATGCGCGTTTACGGACTGCAGATCCGCTTCCGAAAACTTCATCTCCTGGCCCGACAGATTTCCTGCAGATATTCAAGAAGGTCATGGCAGATGGTGCCGAGGGTGCCGTTGTCATCACCTTATCCAGCAAGTTAAGCATGTCCTACAATACCGCCCTTCTGGCAGCGGCAGATATGCCAGACTTCCCCGTCCGCGTCGTCGATAGCCACCTGGCGACCATTGCCCAAGGCTTTGTTGCTCTGGCAGCCGCTAAAGCGGCTGCTTCGGGAGCAGGTCTTGAGGCCGTGGCCAAAGCTGCCCGAGAGAGAATCCCTGACATCGGCTTCGCGGTGATGCTGGATACCCTCGAGTACCTCCACAAAGGAGGTCGAGTGCCCGCCATCGCTGCCCTGGTTGGTTCAGCCATCCGGTTAAATCCCGTTCTTGGGAATCGCCCTGATGGCACTGTTGGAATCATTGCTCCCTCCATTGGTGAAAAATCCGCGATACAACGCATCCTCAACGAAGTGGAACGTAAAACGGAAGGGCGCCACTTGGCGCGGTTAGCCGTGATGCATGCAGACGCCCTTGAGCGAGCGGAGATCCTTCGAGAAAAAGTTGAAACTCGTTTCCAGTGCGATGAAATCTACCTTGTCGAACTCACCCCCGTCATGGGAGCCCACGCCGGCCCAGGCGTTGTCGGTTTGGCATACCATGTAGAAGATCCATCCCCGAGCGATGCTGGAGAAGAATGATGGCTCTTCCTTCCATCTTACTCATTTTATTTGGCTACTTCTTCGGCTCTATCCCAACGGCCTATATCTCGGGTCGCCTGTTGAGGAATATCGACCTGCGCCAATATGGAAGCGGAACGGTGAGTGGATCTGGAGTCTGGGAGCATGTGGCCAAGTGGGCTGTCGTCCCTGTGGGTTTATTCGATCTCAGCAAAGCCGTACTTCCAACATGGCTTGGTTTACACTTCAAACTGAGCCCTTATGTGGCTGCAGCAGCTGGCCTGGCTGCCATCATCGGTCATAACTGGCCCATCTTTCTGAATTTCACCGGCGGCAGAGGCATTGGCACCATGCTGGGGTTATGGGTCATCCTTTACTGGCCTACTGCGCTGTGGATATTCATCCCACTCGCGATCGGCTGGATGCTGGGCGATTCGGCTCCATGGGCACTTGCCAGCCTCATTACCCTGCCCATATTCTCACACCTTGCTGATGGCCCTGATGTCGCCATCCCTACGGCAGTTGTCATGCTCTTGATCATGGTCATCAAGAGGCTGGAGGCCAATCGAAGGCCCCTTCCCCCACCTGGTGCCGAGCGGCGAAAAGTCCTCCTCTATCGTTTGTTCCTCGATCGTGACATCCGCCCCCACCGCGAGTGGCTCGAGCGCATCCCCGATAAAACAAATAGCGATGGAAGCTTGGGCGTCGATTGAGCTTGTTGAAATTAACCCAGTCGAAGGTCTCCCCACCCTGGCTTCGACAAGCTCAACCGGCGTGGGAATTTGGGCGTTATCCCAAAAGAGCATATCGTCGATATCCGGCTGCCCCAACAACCCGCAGTCACACCTGTGTGCTTTCGTACCTCTTCCATGCTGCTCATCATTTATAATGAAGCATTAAATCCTGTGTTGGAAGCGTATCCGTACGCCAAAACCATTGCATCAGGATGTACTCTTACCCTTATGGGAAGATAAATAGGAGGCAAAAATGGGCTTTTCGACGTTTGCTTGATCGGGGCAATTTTCTTAGGCACTCCGTTGAAAGGGTCTAATGTCAGAGAACCCAAAGTACAATAACAAACAGGGGAGAGTCTGACTGCGCTGCATCATACCTCCTGCAGGTTTGGAAGATTCTGGATCGTCTCGGAATGGAATATTTTCTCCAATTCCCCTCGCTCATAGGTCTGTGGATCTTCGTTTTCGTCGTCCTCATTGGCGCATTCCTTTTCCTCGCCACGGGCTTCCTATTTCACCTCCTCGCATAACTTGCATAGTGGGCTTCTCGACTCTCAACGGATGACCATCGTCCTCGGATTTGGGTCAAGCATTTCAATTGCCATTTCATCCCAATTTTCGATAGAATAAGACAACGCCATTTCAGGCAGGTCATCCCTCAATGCCGAGGTGCTTTTCAACCGGCATCGATTCTTACGGAGGTCACAGTCTTTATGGAATACAAACTGTTCATCGACGGGAAATGGACTGGGGAGAGTCCATCCCTGGAGATTACCAACAAGTATTCGGGAGAGACCATCGCCTCCTTCTCCCAAGCCAGCCGAGAGGATGTGGATGCCGCCATCGCTTCCGCCCAGCGAGCTGCTGCCGTGATGGCGCAATTGCCCACCCATCAACGGTCAACGATTCTTTCTCGAACAGCCACCCTGCTGCAGGAGCGCTACGAGGACTTCGCCACGACCATTGCGGCAGAAGCTGGTAAGGCGCTTAAATTCGCCCGGGCGGAGGTGGATCGGGCCATCGGCACCTTCACCTTCGCCGCCGAGGAGGCCAAGCGCATTCATGGTGAAACGATCCCCCTCGATGCCATCCCAGCAGGCGAAGGCTATTTTGGATTCTACCGGCGTATACCTGTGGGCGTCGTGGTGGCCATCGGACCCTTCAACTTCCCCCTCAACCTGATCGCCCACAAGGTGGCCCCTGCCATCGCGGCAGGAAATGCTGTGGTTCTCAAGCCCGCCAGCACAACGCCCATCACGGCTGCCAAGCTTTGCCAGGTCTTGGTCGAAGCTGGTTTGCCCCCTGGGGCCATCAACCTTGTCGTCGGATCAGGGCGCACCGTCGGTGAGTGGCTGGTGAGCGATGAACGAGTGTCCAAAGTGAGCTTCACCGGCAGCCCAGAGGTAGGAAAACGGATCACCGAACTGACTGGAATCAAGAAGGTGACTCTCGAATTAGGGAACACTTCGCCTGTAATCATCGCCCCAGACGCCGATCTCGAACTAGCCGCGCAGCGCTGCGCGGTGGGCGCTTATTACAACTCAGGACAGGTCTGCATCTCGGTGCAGCGCATCTACACCCAACAGCCTGCTTATGAACCCTTCCTGGAGGGTTTCGTGAAAGCCAGCCAGGCCATGGTAGTGGGAGATCCCCTCGATGAGCGCGTGGATGTAGGCCCCATGATCGATCTGAAAGAGGCGAAACGTATCGAAGATTGGGTTGGAGAGGCTCAAAGGGATGGCGCCCAAGTGATCACAGGTGGCCAACGCCAGGGGTGCGTTTACCTTCCCACCGTCCTCACCAATGTGACAGCGGACATGAAAGTCATTGCGGAAGAAGCTTTCGCCCCCATCGCTTCCGTCGTTCCATGCGATGACTTTGAGGAAGCTGTCAGGTTAGCAGGTGCCACAGACTACGCCCTCCAAGTGGGTATCTTCACAAAAGACATCAACCGCGTCTTTCAGGCCATGGATCGATTACACTTTGGCGGTGTTATCATCAACGACACAGCCGCCTTCCGTGTGGATCACATGCCCTACGGCGGCAACCGCAAAAGCGGCATCGGCCGAGAAGGGCTGAAGTTTGCTATCGAAGAGATGACCAGCATTCAAATGGTCGCTATACGCCTGACGAACTGATCCTTTGTGGATTTTGAATGCTTGCTGTATTGAAGGTTGCACAAGGATGGTTTTATGCCATTCGTTACGATCGATTAAACGTCTTTAGATAAGGAACCCATACCATGCCCAACGGTTACCACGGCCGCATCCTACATGTGAACCTGTCCACCGGCCATTTCGAGGTCGAGCAGCCTGACGAAGCCTTCTACCGCCTCTATTTTGGTGGAAGTGCCTTGGCGTTGTACTACCTCCTTCA
>MGNI01000175.1:31044-32086 GCA_001795115.1 Chloroflexi bacterium RBG_16_48_8
TCCGGAGAATGTCCTCGTCTTCGCACTCAGTGTCCTCACAGGTGCCCCGATTTCCGGTCAGAGCCGTTTAACGACGGTGGCTAAATCTCCCCTCAGTGGTGTGATCGGCGACTCACAGAGCGGCGGCTTCTTCCCGGCGGAGATGAAATTTTCCGGCTTTGACGCCATAGTCATACAAGGCCGTTCGGAAGAGCCTGTTTACCTCTGGCTGCATGACGACCAGGCGGAGCTACGATCCGCTCGACATGGTTGGGGTCTTGTCACAGGAGAGGCGGAGGCGGCCATACGGGAGGAGCTAGGCGATCCCAAGATCCAGGTTGCTCAATGCGGTCCTGCTGGAGAGAACCTCATCCGCTTCGCCGCCATCATCAACATGTCCAACCGTGCCAACGGTCGAACGGGTCTTGGGGCTGTCATGGGAAGCAAAAACCTCAAGGCCGTGGCCGTTCGTGGGCAGAACAGACCCTCTTTGGCGGATCGACCAGCCCTGATCCACTTGGCACGCTGGGGGTCAGACCACTTCGAAGACTCGGATGTCTACGGCCTGGGCACCTATGGCACGGCCGAATTCACCCACCCCAACAGCAAGAATGGAGGCCTCCCCACCCATAACTGGGACAGCGGCACTTTCGAACACTCGGAAGCCATCGACGGCACAACCATGTATAAGACCATCCTCAAAGAGCGCAACACTTGCTATGCCTGCACCGTACGCTGCAAGCGCGTGGTGGAGGTGACGGAT
The DNA here is from genome assembly GCA_001795115.1 of Chloroflexi bacterium RBG_16_48_8. Taxonomy (GTDB): domain Bacteria; phylum Chloroflexota; class Anaerolineae; order Anaerolineales; family E44-bin32; genus MGNI01. The sequence continues at coordinate 31,787 of MGNI01000175.1, forward strand.
GGAAGCTATTTAGTCGAACCGCTCTACGGTGGTCCGGAATATGAGGCCTTGGCTACACTCGGCTCCTACTGCTGCGTCGGTGATTTAGAGGCCGTCTCTTACGCCAACCAGCTCTGCAATATGTATGGTATGGATGTGATTTCATGCGGTGCCACCATCGCTTGGGCCATGGATTGCTACGAAGAGGGCTTGATTACGGGTAAAGATACCGATGGCATCGATCTCCGCTTCGGTAACGCGGATGCCATGGTAAAAATGATCGAGAAGATCGCCAAACGGGAAGGTTTTGGGGATCTGCTG
>MGNI01000175.1:32107-33791 GCA_001795115.1 Chloroflexi bacterium RBG_16_48_8
GCCTCTGTCATTGGAAAGGGGTCCGAGGACCTGGTTGTCACCGTAAAAAAACAGGAGCTCCCCGCCCACATGCCCCAGGTCAAACGCGGCATGGGATTGATGTACGCCATCACCCCTTTTGGAGCAGATCATGTCTCCTCTGAGCATGATCCCTCCTATAGGGGCTATCCAGAGAAAATGGCCAAGCTGGGGCTTATCGACCCTCAGCCTGACGACGTCCTCAATCTCGAGAAAGTGCGCTACTTATACAAAACCCAGCAATCCCGTTCCTGTATGGATACCCTGAATGTTTGCAAGTTCGTCTTTGGCCCATCCTGGCAGCTTTACGATCTGGATCAATTAGCCCAAGCTGTTCACTTCATCACGGGCTGGGATGTCACGGTCGAAGAGCTCCTGCGCGCAGGGGAGCGTCGAGTCAATCTGCTGCGTGCCTTCAATGCCCGTGAAGGCCTTACCCGCCAGGCAGATACTCTCCCGAAGAAGCTGGAGAAACCACTGGTAGGAGGAAAAAGCGATGGACAATTCGTGACGCTGGAGGAAATCGAGCAGGCGAAAGATATGTATTTCGAGATGGCAGGCTGGGACGTCACCACGGGCAATCCGACTCGGGTGAAACTAGAGGAGCTTAATATCGGCTGGGTGGCGGATCTATTGGGGTTATAAAACCCGCTATCATCCTTACAATCCTCCTCAAAACCACTTGCCCAAATTGTGACATGGTGTTACTATGACCTATTATATAGTACATATACTATACATATTATATCGTTTGATATATTAAATAGGTCGACAAGGTGTTAGAACCAATTTTAGGATCTGTTAGCCGTGAGAGAGTCTTAATCTTCATTCTCGCCCGAAAAGAGGGTTATGGGAGGGAGATTGCCCGTTTTTTCGAGACAGATATCGATCCAATCCAGAAACAATGTGAGAAACTGGAGAGCGGTGGCGTTCTAGTGAGTCATTTTGCTGGACGCACACATCTCTACTCCTTCAACCCGAGATATCCTTTTCTAAACGAACTGAGGTGCTTGCTGGAAAAAGCTCTCTCTTTCTATCCAGAAGAGGAACGCGAGAAACTTGTCATGAACAGACGAAGACCAAGGCGACCTGGTAAGCCTTTATGAAATCCATCCAAGAAATGACTCTCGGCGAACTTGCTGCATTTGTCCAATCCCATCTCCGGACAAAGGGAGTCGAAGTGACCCTTTCCGGAGGAGCAGCCGTAACTTTCTACAGCAATAGCAAGTATGTATCCTCAGATGCAGATCTGGTTAATTCCTTCTTTGTAAGTAGACGAGTCCTTAGAGAATCCATGCAAGAGATCGGTTTTCACGAAGTTGGCCGACACTTCAAACATCCAGACACCTTATTCTTCGTAGAATTTCCTCCAGGTCCCCTCTCTGTTGGCAAAGAACCTGTGAAACAAATTGATAAGCACACGCTTTCTACAGGAGTACTGAATATCATTTCACCAACAGATTGTGTGAAGGACAGATTGGCGAATTATTTCCACTTTGATGACCTTCAATGTTTGGAACAAGCCATCTTGGTAGCCCAAACAAACAAGATAGGACTTGATGAGGTCGAGCGGTGGTCGAATGTCGAAGGAAAGAGTGATGAGTTCAAGTTCATCAAAGACCGACTCGCTGGACTCGAATATTAACTAACCTCTACTGGGAAATTT
>MGNI01000175.1:33808-36084 GCA_001795115.1 Chloroflexi bacterium RBG_16_48_8
TCGTCGGCATCTACCAGATTCCATCACTTCAAAGAGTACAAGAGTACGATTTACGCCAGGGTTTTCCTCGAATATGCTTGATCTTTACGGGTAAACGAACTTTGCGAGACAAAGCCGGAGATCGCAATCAGGGTTTCTAAACCGAACAACATTTCTCCTTCATCCTGCTTGAGCATCTCACTGTCAGGGTAGGATCATGCTTAAATGGGGCATTTCTCACCTTATCACCGCCACGGTCGTTCTCCTTGGTGTTATTCACTGGAATTCCACTTCATACGCGTCTCAACCCCCCTCTATGGCCTCTCCACTTGCAGATCCATCTCCATACGTCCTCTATTTCCCTGTAATTCAGAAAGCCTCCTCCCCTATCCAAGCCCCCGTGCTCAAGTGGCAGAATGCTGGGTGCTACTCTTCTTGGTGTGAGACCGGCTGGTACGCCTCACCCGCCGTCGCGGACTTAGATGATGATGGCTCGAGTGAAGTGATCGGTGCGATGTACTCGGTCTTTATCCTGGATGGTGCAGATGGAACCCTGGTGAGGCGGATTGATCCCGCTGGAGACCGCTCTTGGCCGAGTGTTGTTGTCGCTGATCGGGGCAAACCGCCGAAAATATTTTGATAAAATGACTTGCCTGAATGGCGGTTTGCATAAGTGATTGGCTTGGTTTTACGTTCGCTGTTTGTCAAATTACTTCCGGCCAATCACCTAGAAGGGAATGGGGATTTGGAGATTGTCACAGCCCATGGGGATGGCTACCTTCACGTTTTTAACCACCACGGCGATAGCGTTTGGTCACGTCAACCCACACCCGGTAACGAACTGCGCTCGTTAGCTGCCTACGATTTAGAAGGGGACGGCAACCTTGAACTCATCATCGCTTCCACCCGCTCTTATGATCAATGGTTTGTCTATGAACATGACGGCTCGTTACACTCAGGAGATTGGCCACAACATAACCCTGACTCGGACATCAACGGCTACACAGCTGGCTGCTACAATGAAAATCTTGCGGCTGGAGACCTCGATGGAGATGGGAAAGCCGAGATCGTTGGTCCTAACGATACCCACTACCTGGCTGCCTACCATGAGGATGGATCCCAGGTCCTGGCCAACTTAATGTATGGCACCAACCCTGACGGAAGCAACAAGGTGTTGAGACGGGTAGGCGTCTATGTGAATCATGCCGTAGATCTTCGGGGTCGGGCAACTTGTGGCACAGAGCATCGACCTAATTTTTCCCACTCTGCTCCCATCATCGCAGACGTAAATAAGGATGGTGTCATGGAATCAATTTTCGTTGGAAACATCTACAATTGTGACACCAACCCCTACACGTCGCTCTATGAAATGCCCTACATTCTCAACGCTGACCGCACCCGCTGGAGCGGGAATGGCTTCGATTGGACGACACTCCCGAATCCAGATGGAAGTGCCTCCCCTTTGCGTGAAGACTGGAATGTTATCGAGAGTAACCAACCCAACCCAGTTGCCGTCGATCTCGACAGCGATGGTTTCCTGGAAATTCTTTACCCTTCCTATGATGGTCGCATGCACGCCTATTGGCTGGATAAGACCGAACATGGGAATTGGCCCTATGCTGTTGATGCCACTGCAGAGTCTACCTTTCACTTTGCATCCGAACCGGCTGTTGCGGATTTGAACAATGATGGTCTTGCCGAGGTTCTCTTCACTTCATGGGTCCAGAAAGGGACTTACAAGACAGGGAAGCTCCATATCCTGGATCACCATGGGAATCCCCTGCATGAGATTAGTCTTCCAATGGCTCATGGAAGCCCAAACTGGAATGGTTCACTTGCAGCGCCAACATTGGCGAACATCGATGATGACTCCGATCTGGAAGTGGTCCTTAGCACCTCTCATTCCGGCTTCGTGGCCTATGATCTACCCGGCACCTCAGGTGCGCTCATCCTTTGGGGGACTGGTAGGGGAAGTTCTCTACGCGCGGGTCATTTATGATATTTTCCCCTTGAATGGGTTATTCGTCAGTATGCTCTCCTATGGATTGAGTAGCGTATCTCGCGATCGTATTCGGATTTTCGTGTTCAAGTCCTTCGAATGGTTGATTAAGATCATCACCAGCTCGATCAAATCTTCCGAGCCAACACCTTGCCTTCCGCTCGTAAAGTAATCTCAAAGATATGGAAGGCTTGAAACTCCCTCCTCAGATCTTCTTCTGAGAGAATATGGTGAGGGACCCCCCTCTCCGGACCCGTTAGATACTATGAAGTGATTTGGAGAAACAGGACGCTGCTGA